>NZ_CP189561.1:3581516-3900020 GCF_050154705.1 Muricoccus radiodurans
CCACCACGGGCTGCTCCGGGAACTGGGCGCGCACGGGCGCGGCGAGCAGCCCCGACAGGAGCAGGACCGCGCCGAGCAGGCCGGCGGCCCTGCGGAAGGGCCGGAACGGGGCGGTCATCGCGCGCGGGAACTCAGGACGCATGCTCTCGGAATCCGGACAGCAGGAGGGTGCCAATGCCGTACATGACCAGCAGCACGGCGAAGATCGTGCCGAGGGTGAAGGCCGCCTTCGGGTACTGGGCGGTCTCGGCCCGCCGCGGCTCGACGACCCGGGCGAGGTAGAGCTGCTGCCGCGCCACGTCGACCCGCGCCGCCTCCAGGCCGGAGGTGGCGGAGCCGAGCTGGCGGTCGGCGAACTCCCGCTCCAGCATCAGCCGCTCGTAATCGGCCAGGCGCTGGGGCAGGACGGCCTCCCCGGTGGTCAGGCGGCCGCGCTCCTCGACGATCTGGCGTTCCATCGTGGCGATGCGGTTGCGCAGCGTCGCGACCTGCGGGTTGTCGGCGCGGAGGTAGAAGGACTTCTCGGCCAGCTCGGCGCGGGTCGCGGCCAGGGTCGCCTCCAGGCGGGAGACGTTGTCGAGGTTGGCGGCCGCTTCCCGCGTGGGATCCAGGGCGCGCTCGTTCTGGCGGAACTGGGTCAGCGCCTCCCGCGCCGCGACCACCCGCGCCTCGGCCCGCTGCAGCTCGGTCCGGGCGGTGCCGAGCGTGTCCTCGCGCTGGCGGGCGCTGAGGCGGTTCACCAGCGCCTCGGAGGCCCGCAGCAGGGCCTCGGTCACCGCCTCCGCGTCCTCCGCCCGGAAGGCGCGGACCTGCAGGGTCACGGAGCCGGACTCGGAATCGAGGTCCGCCGCCACCATCCGGTTGTAGTAGCGCAGCAGCGCCTCGGACGAGGGGTTCTCGTCCTGCAGCCGGGCCAGGAAATCGGCCTCCGGCCGGCGCCAGATGGCGATCAGGTCCACGGCCGGCGAGATGGCGCGGATCGCGTCGCCCGAGCGGAGGAAGTCGCGCACCGCCATGGATTCCGCGGCCGCCGCCGTGAAGCCGGAGGCGCTCAGCATCTCGCTCATCGGCCCAGATCCGCCGGCACCGCCGGCGCGGCCGGGACCGCGGATGAGGACCCGCGCCTCGCTCGCGTACTGGCCGGCCGCGACGCCGTAGTAGTAGCCGGCGGCGATCAGCACGGGCAGCACGACGCAGAGCAGCAGGCCGCGCCAGCGCCGCAGCTTCTGCATGAGCCGGGAGGGGCGCCGCGCCGCGGCGGCCCCGACGGGCGTGGAGACCGGCTCGCCCGGCTCAAAGGCTTTGATAGACGGCGATACCTTCATCGAGATCCTCGTACAGCTCGAGCAGGCCGTTCCGGAGCACGACGGCGGTGCGGCAATACTGCCTGATATGTTCGGCGAAGTGCGACACCATTAACAATGATGCATTCCCCAGGCGGTTCTCCAACATATCCTGGCAGCGCTGGACGAAGCGCTGATCACCGGCCGAGATAATCTCGTCCACGAGGTAGCAGTCGAATTTCACGGCGAAGGACAGCCCCATCAGGAGCCGTCCCATCATCCCGGCGGAGTAGGTCCGCACGGGCTCGTAGAAGTACTGCCCGATCTCCGCGAAGGACTGCACGAAGTCGAGCGTCTCGGCGATGTCCTGGCCGTAGATGCGGGCGATGAAGCGGGCGTTGTCGGCCCCGCTCAGGCTGGCCTGGAGGCCGAAGCCGGAGCCGAGCGGCCAGGAGACCGACATCTCCCGCCGCACCCGGCCGCGGGTCGGCATCTCCACCCCCGCCAGCACGCGCATGAGGGTGGACTTGCCCGCGCCGTTGCGGCCGAGGATGCCGACATGGTCGCCGCGCTCGATCACCGCGTTGATGCCGCGCAGGATGTCCCGCCGGCCGCCGCGCACGGGATAGGACTTCCAGACGTCCTCCAGGATCAGCATCGGAACCTGCCCGGGGCCGGGGCCAGGGTTGGCGACGGCGGCGTCATCGCGGGCGCCTCAGAAGATGTCGAGCTTGCGGCGCGCCCCGCGCAGGGCCGCGAGCCCCAGCAGGTTCACCACCAGCGTGCACCAGGTGACGTAGCCCAGGTCGAAATAGGAGACGAGCCGGTCGCCGAACATGCCCTCCCGGATCGCCTCGTGGACATGGACCAGCGGGTTCCAGAGAAGGATCTCCCGGAAGCGGGCCGGCAGCCAGGCGAGCGCGTAGAAGGCGCCGGAGAGGGGCATCATGAGGTAGGTGACCGGATGCACCAGTCGCTCCACCCCGTCCCAGCGGGCACTGGCCGCGGCGAGCATCATCGACAGCCCGTGGGAGAGGAAGAAGGACAGCCCCATCGAGAGGAGGATCAGCCCCATGTTGTCCGGCACGATCTCGAAGAAGGCGGCCGTGACGCCGACGATCATGATGATGACCCCGAGCACCGAGGCCGCCTCGAGGATGTTGCGGGCCATGATGACGTCGAAGGGCGTCACCTGCCGGTGGAAGAGCAGCGTCAGGTTGGCGTGCAGGGCGCTCGTCGCGCGGTTGACGATCGCGCGGAACATGAAGAACGGCACGTAGCCGACGATCGAGAACAGGAAGGGGTTGATGCCGCCCGGCAGGTGCTGGCCGTGCGCCATGTGGATCACGGCCACCATCAGCCCGAGGAAGAGCGGCTCGAAGAACAGCCACAGGAAGCCCATGTTGTGGCGGCCGAAACGCGTCTGCATCTCGCGCAGCACGAGGGCGCCGATGACGCGCCGCTGCGCCGCCAGCGCCGCCGGCAGCCACCAGCCGCGCGAGATGCCGCCCGGCGGACCGGCCGGGGGTGCCGGAACGCCGGCGAAGCTCACGCGCCGTCTCTCACGGGCGGGCCACGGCGCCGCCGCGGAGCAGCGGACGCGCCGCGACCCAGCCCTGGCGCGGATCGTTGCAGTAGAGCGCGCCCGGCGCCCCGCCCGGGGCCGAGGCGTTGCCGAACTGGAGTTCCCGGCACTCCCGGCCGGAGCCGGCATTGTAGGTGCGCGCCAGCTGCACGGTGACGACGCGGCCGCTATCGGGCAGGGCGACCGTCTCCATCTGGCCCGGCTGGGCGCGGCCGGCGAAGGCGGCCAGCGGGTCGGCGGGGCGGGCCGGCAGCACCACACCGGTGGCCGGCGGCGGGGAGACCGGCGCCTCCCCCAGGCCGAGCGGGTTCCACCAGGTCGTGTCGTTCACCCCCTGGGCACAGCCGCCGAGCGCGAGGGCGCCCAGCAGCACAAGAGGACGCAGCACGACCTGAACAGCCGGGACGGCCTGCAGCCGGGCTCCCGGGGAAGTGGCTCGCTTCATAGGCAAGGTTTACCCTACCGCACCGCAGCAAGCAAAAACGACGAATGGCATCCCCTCCACCGCCGCTGGCCTTTCCCCCGGCCACGCTCAGCCGCTGGCCTCATCTGCCCGCCTTCTGGCCGGAGCGGAAGACGGTGGCCGCGGGAACCCGCGGCTCGGTGCTCGTTCTTCCGGAGGATGTGGCCGCTCCGCCCGGGACGGCGGTGCTGCGCTTCGCCCTCGGTCCCTTCGCGCCGCCGCGCTTCGGGGAGCGGGATGCGCCAGTCCTCCTGCTCACGCAGGACGCGCCGCCCCTCTTCCCGGAAGAACTCGAGGAGTGCATCGCTCCGGCCGCCGCCGCCGGGCTGCCGGGTGGGGAGGAGCTGGCCGCCCTGCTCGCCCGCAGCCGGGCGGCCGATCCCTTCGTCCGCGGCCCCATCACCCGGGCGGCAGCGCTGGAGATGCTGGTGGCCTGGCGGGCGGCGGAGCGGGAGAACCGCTCCATCGCCGTCTGCCTCGGCCTGTCCCGCTGGAAGCGCGGACCGGTGGCGTCGCTGCTGGCGCACGGGGCCGGCGGCCCGGCCTTCGTGCCCCGGGAGGAGGAGGCCGTCCGGCAAGCGCGGGCGGCTGACGGGGCGGTGCTCGCCTGGGCGGCCGACATGCCGCCCGCGCGTGCCGCGGCGATCCGGGCCCAGGGGGTCGGGCTGCGGCTGCTGGAGGACGGGTTCATCCGGTCCCGCGGGCTCGGGGCGCGCTTCCTGCCCGGCGCCTCCTACTGCCTCGACGAGGGCGCGCACTACGATCCCGGCCAGCCCTCCGGGTTGGAGGCGCTGCTCCAGCGGGGCGGCTTCCCCCCCGCGCTGCTCGCGCGGGCGGCGGCGCTGCGTCAGGCGATCGTCCGGCGCGGCGTCACGAAGTACAACTTGGCCGCGGGCGGCGCCCTGCCGCCCATCCCGCCCGGCCGGCGCGCCGTGCTGGTGCCGGGACAGGTGGAGGACGACGCCTCCATCCGCCGCGGGGCCGACCGGGTCCGGACGAATCTCGACCTGCTCCGCGCCGTCCGCGCGGCGGAGCCGGACGCCTTCATCCTCTACAAGCCGCACCCGGACCTGGAGGCGGGGTATCGCCGCGGCCGGCTCCGCGCCCGGGACCTGGAGGGGCTGGCGGACCACGTCGTGACGGGCGTGCCGCTGCCGGCCCTGCTGCCGCAGGTCGCGGCCGTCCACACCATGACCTCCCTCTCGGGCTTCGAGGCGATCCTCCGGGACGTCCCGGTCACCACCTGGGGCCGCCCCTTCTACGCGGGCTGGGGGCGCACGACCCATCGCGGCGCCCCCTTCCCCGAGGGCCGCCGCGGCGTGGAGCGGAGCGTGGAGGAGCTCGTGGCGGCGGCGCTGATCCTCTATCCCCGCTACATCGACCCGGTGACGCGGCTGCCCTGCCCGGTGGAGGTGGTCCTGGAACGGCTGGAGGACCCCTCGGCCTGGCGCCCCGCCCCTCTCACCCTGCACCGGGGGCTGGAGGGGTGGGTGCGCCGCGGGCTCACGCGGCTGGCGGGGTGGCGATGAGCGGGATCCTCCTCACCGGGGCGTCCCGCGGGCTGGGGGCGGCGCTGGCGCGGCGGCTCGCGGCCCCGGGGGTGACGCTCGGCCTGATCGCCCGGTCCGAGGCCGGGCTGCGCGAGACCGCCGCCGCCTGCGAGGCCCGCGGCGCCGCCGTCCGGATCGCCCCGCTGGACGTGCGGGACGCGGCGTCAATGGCGCGCACCGTCCACGCCTGGGACGCCGAGGTCCCGACAAGCCTTGTCATCGCCAATGCCGGCATCTCCGCCGGCACCCGGCCCGGCGGGGCGCCCGAGACGACAGGCGACGCGGTCGCGCAGGTCTCGGTGAACCTGCTGGGGGCGATGCACCTGGTCGGGCCGCTGCTGCCGGCGCTGCGGGCGCGGCGGGCCGGGCGGATCGGGCTGGTCGCCTCGCTCGCGGCCTTCCGCGGCCTGCCCGACAGCCCGGGCTACTGCGCCTCCAAGGCCGGGCTCTGGGCCTGGGGGGAATCCCTGCGCGCGGGGCTGCTCCGGAGCGGGGTCGGCGTCACCCTCCTCGCGCCCGGCTTCTTCGACAGCGCCATGGGCGCGCGCTGGGAGGGGAAGCGGCCCTTCTCCCTGTCCACCGACGCGGCCGCGGCGCGCTGCGAGCGGGCGCTCCGCGCCGGGCGTGCCGCCGACGCCTTTCCCTGGCCGCTGCACCTCGGGCTGCGGCTGCTCACGGTGCTGCCAGCCCCGCTCGCCGATCGCGGGGCGCGGCTGATGCGCTTCCGCGTGCGAGAGGAAGAGGAGCGGCCGTGATCGGGAAGGCTGGGGGAAGGAATTCCCCCAGACCCCCTTCTCTTTTTGTCAGGCTGCCGCGGGCCATTGGCCGACGGGGCCGCGACCCGCGTACGGAAGGCTCAAGGCCCCGGGCCCGGTCCCTCGGCCTGCCCGGCGGGCCAGGTGAGCGCGGGCAGCCGCGCCACGGGGATGCGGGCGACCGACAGGCTGCGGTCCTCCAGCGTCAGGGGCACCTCCAGCTGCGGCGGCTCGCCCTCGGCCGGCGGGCGGGCGAGCATTCCCACCACCCGCCGGGCCAGGGCGGCGCTGCGGGCGGGGATGAGGCCGGCATTCGCCAGCGCGTCCACCACCGCCTCGGCCCCCGCCAGCTTCAGCGTGCCGGCCCCCATGGGCTGGAGCGCGTCGTCCAGCGCGACGGTCGCGGCCGCCTGCGCGTTCGCGGGGCCCCAGCGCAGGTCCAGGCGGCGGATCTCCAGCGTGCCGCCAGCGTCGCGCCAGGCCTCGGCCCGGTTCGTGGGGGACCGCCCGGCGGGCAGCGGGCCGGTCAGGTTGGCTTCCAGCGCCGCCTCCTGGATGCTCCGGCCGAGCGGGCCGTTGGATGGCAGCATGATGGCCCGCGCGCTCCCCTCCAGCCGGATCGCCGCCTCGCCCTCGATCGCGGTGGAGCGGCTATCGAACTCGAGTGTCGCGCTCCCCACCTCCACGCCGCCAGCCTCGGTGCCGATGCGCAGGCGGCTGGTCTCGAAGCTGCCGCCCCGGGGCAGGACATAGGGCTGGAGCGGCAGGCGGCCGGCCAGGCGGTCGGCGGCGAAGGGCAGGTCCAGCGTCCCCAGCCGCAGCCGCTGCGGGCCGCCGGCGCTGATGTGCAGCGTATCCAGCCGCGGCAGCGCCACGCGGAGCGTGACCGCCCGGGCCGTCCAGTCCAGCCCGCCCGGCACCGTCGCCCCGCCGCCGGAGAGACGGAAGTCCGGAAGGCGCAGCGTGGCCGAGAGCGGCCATCCCCCACGGGTCGGCGTGCCGTGCTCGATCCGCCAGCCCTGGGCGCGGCGGGCGGCGGCCCAGGCGTCGAAGCCGGACTGAAGCCGGGACGACATGGTATTCCAGAGGATCGTGTGGCCGCCCGCCAGGACCACGAGGAGCAGGACCAGCAGCAGGGCGAGCCGGCCAGGGCTCAGCCAGCGGGGCCGCGGCCGGGCCGGGGAACGGGAGGGGGCGGAAGCGGTCACGCGCGCGATATGGGCGGGTCCGTTCTGCGAGTCCATCACGGCTTCACGGTTTCGATACCGGGGTGGGGGCACTAGATTGGCGGCCTGCATGTCCACGCCCGAACCCCTCCCCTCGGAGGCGCGGCCGCTTGACCCCGCGCCCTTGCTGGACCCGGACGGATCGCTCTGGGTCTTCGCCTACGGCTCCCTGATCTGGAAGCCGGGCTTCGCGCACGAGGCGGTCCACCCCGCCCTGCTGCGCGGCTTCCACCGCCGCTTCTGCATTCGTTCCGAGAGCTATCGCGGCACGCCGGAGGCGCCGGGCCTCGTGCTCGGGCTGGACCGGGGCGGGTCCTGCCGGGGCGTGGCCTTCCGCGTCGCGGCGTCGCGGGCGCCGGAGGTGCTCGCCTACCTGGACGAGCGGGAGATGACCGGCGGCGTCTATCACCGCCGCCTGCTGCCGGTGCGGTTGCTGGACGGGACGGAGACGAAGCGCGCGGTGACCTTCGTCGCGGACCGGCGGGCGCGGAGCTATTGCGGCCTGCTGCCGCCCGACGCCTGCGCCGCGGCCATCGCGCGCGGCCACGGGGTGATGGGGCCGAACCGGGAATACCTGCTCAACACCGTGTCGCACCTGCGCGCGCTGGGCGTGCGGGACGCCGGGCTGGACCGCATCGCCGCGCTGCTCGAACCGGCGTGAGGCTCAGCCCGCGCTGGCGGCGAAGGTAACGAGGTCGCGGCCTTCCTGAACCATGTCGCCGGGGGCGGCGCGGACGCTGTCCACCGTGCCGTCCGCGGGCGCGCGGAGGGTCAGCTCGGTCTTCATCGCCTCTACCACGAGGAGCGGCGCGCCCTTGGTGACGCGGTCGCCGGGGGCGACGAGCACGCGGACCACGCGGGCGGGGATGGGGGAGGCCACGCGGTCGCTGCCCACGGCCTCCGCCCGCGGCGGTGAGCGGGGGTCGATGGGACGCAGCGCGTGGTTGCGGCCGTCCAGCACGACCGTCAGCGCGTCATCCGCCCGCACGACCTGGACGCGGCGGCGCACGCCGTCCACCAGGACGCCGTCGGGTGTGGCGGCGACGTCCGCGGCCCCGCCCGGCAGGTCCAGCCGCAGCCGGCCGTCGCGCCGGAAATGGGCGCGCAGGACCGTAGTGGCACCGTCCCGCTGGAAATGCAGGTCCTGGTAGCCGTCGCCGTTCATCCGCCAGGCGTCCATCTCGGCCCAGGGGGAGTGCGGGTCGCCTGACTCGGCGGGATGGGCGGCGCGCTCGTCCCGCAGCACGGCCAGCGCGGCGGCAGCCCAGACGGTCGTCGCGGTGGCGGGCGGGTCCTCGGGCGCGGCCAGCACTTCGGGGTGGCGGGCGATGAAGCCGGTGTCCACGCCGCCCGCCGCGAAGTCGGGATGCGCCGCCAGGGCGCGCAGCAGGTCGAGGTTGGTGCGGACGCCGACGACCTCGTACTCCGCCAGCGCGGCCGAGAGGCGGGAGAGGGCGGCGGCGCGGTCCGGCCCGTGGACGATCAGCTTCGCGATCATCGGGTCGTAGTTCGGGGTGATGGCGTCGCCCGCGCGCACGCCGGTGTCCACGCGCACGCCGCCGCCCTCCCGCGGCTGGCGCAGGTGGGCCAGCATGCCGACCGAGGGCAGGAAGTCCTGCGAGGGGTCCTCGGCGTAGATACGCGCCTCGACGGCGTGGCCGGTGATGCGGAGCGCCTCGGCCGGAAGCGGCAGCGGTTCGCCGGCGGCGACGCGGAGCTGCCATTCCACAAGGTCGAGGCCGGTGATCGCCTCGGTCACGGGATGCTCCACCTGCAGGCGGGTGTTCATCTCCATGAAGTAGAATTCGTCGCCCTCGGCGATGAACTCCACCGTGCCGGCCCCGACGTAGTGCACCGCCTTCGCGGCGGCGACCGCGGCCTCTCCCATGCGGGCACGGCGGGCGGGGTCCATGCCGGGGGCCGGGGCCTCCTCGATCACCTTCTGGTGGCGGCGCTGGATGGAGCAGTCGCGCTCGAAGAGGGAGACAGTGTTGCCCTGCGTGTCGGCGAAGACCTGGATCTCGATGTGGCGGGGGCGGGTGAGATACTTCTCGACCAGCACGCGGTCGTCGCCGAAGGAGGCGAGGGCCTCGCGGCGGGCGCCCTCCAGGGCCTCGGCGAAGGCGACCGCGGATTCCACCACGCGCATGCCCTTGCCGCCGCCGCCGGCGCTGGCCTTGATCAGCACAGGGTAGCCGATGCGGGCGGCGTGGTCGGCCAACAGGGCGGGGTCCTGGTCCTCCCCGTGATAGCCGGGGACGAGGGGGACGCCGGCCTCCTCCATCAGCGCCTTGGAGGCGGCCTTGGAGCCCATCGCGCGGATGGCGCCTTCCGGCGGGCCGATGAAGGTGATGCCGGCGGCGGCGCAGGAGGCGGCGAAGTCGGCGTTCTCCGACAGGAAGCCGTAGCCGGGGTGGATGGCCTGCGCGCCCGAGCGGCGGGCGGCGTCGAGGATGCGGTCGGCGCGGAGATAGCTCTCCCGCGCCGGGGGCGGGCCGATGGGATAGGCTTCGTCCGCCCGTTCCACGTGACGAGCGGCGGCGTCGGCCTCGGAGTAGACGGCGACGGTGGCGATGCCCAGGCGGCGCGCAGTGGCGATGACGCGGCAGGCGATCTCGCCGCGGTTGGCGATGAGGATCTTGCGGAACATCGGCCCTACATCCGGAACAGGCCGAAGCGCGTCGGCTCGATGGGGGCGTTCAGGCTGGCGGAGAGCCCCAGCGCCAGGACGCGGCGGGTGTCGGCGGGATCGATGATGCCGTCATCCCACAGGCGGGCGGTGGCGTAATAGGGGTGGCCCTGCTCCTCGTACTGGGTGCGGATGGGGGCCCTGAAGGCCTCCTCCTCCTCGGGCGCCCAGGTGCCGCCGCGGCCCTCGATGCCGTCGCGGCGGACGGTGGCGAGCACGGCGGCCGCCTGCTCCCCGCCCATCACGCTGATCCGGGCGTTGGGCCACATCCAGAGGAAGCGCGGCGAGTAGGCGCGGCCGCACATGCCGTAATTGCCGGCGCCGAAGGAACCGCCGATGACGACCGTGAACTTCGGCACGGCCGCCGTGGCGACGGCGGTGACCATCTTTGCGCCGTCCTTGGCGATGCCGCCGGCCTCGTATTTCGCGCCGACCATGAAGCCGGTGATGTTCTGCAGGAACACCAGCGGGATGCCGCGCTGGGCGCAGAGCTCGATGAAGTGGGCGCCCTTCTGCGCGCTCTCGGAGAACAGGATGCCGTTGTTGGCGACGATGCCCACGGGATAGCCCCAGATGCGGGCGAAGCCGGTCACGAGCGTCGGGCCGTAGAGCGGCTTGAACTCGTCGAATTCGGAGCCATCGGTGATGCGCGCGATCACCTCCCGCACGTCGAAGGGGGTGCGGAGGTTGTCGGGGACAACGCCGTAGAGGCTTTCGGGATCGTGGCGGGGCGGGACGGGGGCGCGGATGTCCAGCGCCGGACGCTTCACCGCGTTGAGGCCCGCGACGATGCTGCGCGCGATGCCCAGCGCGTGGGCGTCGTTCTCCGCCAAGTGGTCGGTCACGCCGGAGGTGCGGCTGTGCAGGTCGCCGCCGCCCAACTCCTCCGCGCTCACCACCTCGCCGGTCGCGGCCTTCACCAGCGGGGGACCGGCGAGGAAGATCGTGCCCTGGTTCCGGACGATGACGCTCTGGTCCGACATGGCCGGGACATAGGCGCCGCCGGCGGTGCAGCTTCCCATCACCACCGCGATCTGCGGGATGCCCCCGGCCGACATGTTCGCCTGGTTGAAGAAGATGCGGCCGAAATGGTCGCGGTCGGGGAAGACCTCGTCCTGGTTCGGCAGGTTGGCGCCGCCGGAATCCACGAGGTAGAGGCAGGGCAGGCGGTTCTGCTGCGCGATCTCCTGCGCGCGGAGGTGCTTCTTGACGGTGATCGGGTAGTAGGTGCCGCCCTTCACCGTGGCGTCGTTGGCGACGATCATGCATTCGCGGCCGGAGACGCGGCCGATGCCGGTGATGATGCCGGCGGAGGGGACCTCGTCCCCGTACATCCCGTGCGCCGCCAGCTGGCCGATTTCCAGGAAGGGCGAGGCCGGGTCGATCAGGGTGCGGATGCGATCGCGCGGCAGGAGCTTGTTGCGGGAGAGATGGCGCTTGCGCGCCGCCTCGCCACCGCCCTGACGCACCGTCTCGGCCTTCGCGCGGAGGTCGGCGACGAGGGCGCGCATCGCCGTCTCGTTCGCGCGGGCCTCGTCCGAGCGCGGGTCGATCGCGCTGTCCAGCACGGGCATCAGGCGGTCTCGGCGAAGAGTTCGCGGCCGATCAGCATCCGGCGGATCTCCGACGTGCCGGCGCCGATCTCGTAGAGCTTCGCATCCCGCAGCAGGCGGCCGGTGGGATAGTCGTTGATGTAGCCGTTGCCGCCGAGGCACTGGATCGCCTCCAGCGCCATCCAGGTCGCCTTCTCCGCGGCGTAGAGGATGGCGCCGGCGGCGTCCTTGCGCGTGGTCTGGCCGCGGTCGCAGGCCTTGGCCACCGCATAGACGTAGGCGCGGGCGGCGTTCATCGTCGTGTACATGTCGGCCAGCTTGCCCTGCATGAGCTGGAACTCGCCGATCGCCTGGCCAAACTGCCTGCGCTCATGGACATAGGGCAGGACAACGTCGAGGCAGGCCTGCATGATGCCGATGGGACCGGCCGCCAGCACCGCCCGCTCGTAGTCGAGACCAGACATGAGGACGTTCACGCCGCGGCCCTCGGTGGACAGCACGTTCTCGGCGGGGACCTCGCAGTCCTGGAAGACCAGCTCGCAGGTGTTCGATCCGCGCATCCCCAGCTTGTCCAGCTTCTGGGCCGTGCTGAACCCCTTGAAGCTCTTCTCGATCAGGAAGGCGGTCATGCCGCGGGACCCGGCGGCGGGATCGGTCTTGGCATAGACCACCAGCACGTCCGCGTCCGGGCCGTTGGTGATCCACATCTTGCCGCCGTTGATGACGTAACGGTCGCCCCGGCGCTCGGCGCGCGTGCGCATGCCGACCACGTCCGATCCGGCCCCCGGCTCGCTCATCGCCAGCGCGCCGACATGCTCGCCGGAGATGAGCTTCGGCAGGTAGCGGGCCTTCTGCTCGGCGCTGCCGTTCCGGGTGATCTGGTTCACGCAGAGGTTGGAGTGGGCGCCGTAGGAGAGGCCCACGGAGGCGGAGGCGCGGCTGATCTCCTCCATCGCGACGCAGTGGGCGAGGTAGCCCATGCCGGCGCCGCCGAACTCCTCCGGCGCGGTGATGCCGAGGACACCGAGGTCGCCGAACTTCCGCCAGAGGTCCATCGGGAAGGCGTTGTCCCGGTCCACGGCGGCGGCGCGGGGCGCGATCTCGTCGGCGGAGAAGGCGGCGACCTGCTCCCGCAGCGCGTCCACCTCCTCGCCCAGGTCGAAGTCGAGGCCGCGGAAGCTGTTCTGCATGGTTCCTCCCACCCTGGGCCGGGACGGTAGGTGGGGCCTGATTCCGCCGCAACCCGGCCCTGCGAACATCGGCGGTTGCACCCCTGCCCCGCCTGTCCCACATCCGCCGGGCAGGAACGGCGCCCCGACGTGGTGCCCCAGGGAACACCCGAAAAATGTTCATCGAGACCGAGGCGACGCCGAACCCCGCGACGCTGAAGTTCCTCCCCGGCCAGGACGTGATGGGGGTGCGCGGCACCGCCGACTTCGCCTCGGCCGAGGCCGCCGACCGCTCCCCGCTCGCCGCCCGGCTCTTCGAGCTGGACGGGGTGGCGCGGGTCTTCCTCGGCGCTGACTTCGTGACCGTCACCAAGTCCGACCCCTCCGACTGGGCCACGCTGCGGCCGCAGGTGCTCGGCGCGATCATGGAGCACGCCATGGCCGGCCGCCCCGTGATGGCGGGCGACGCCTCCGAGGAGGAGGAGGACGTGGACCCCGCGGACGCCGAGGTGGTGGCCCAGATCAAGGAGCTGCTGGACACCCGCGTCCGCCCGGCGGTGGCCGGCGACGGCGGCGACATCGTCTTCCGCGGCTTCCGGGACGGCATCGTGCGGCTGCACATGCAGGGCGCCTGCTCCGGCTGCCCCTCCTCTCGTGCGACGCTGAAGCACGGGGTGGAGAACATGCTCCGCCACTATGTGCCGGAGGTGGTGGCGGTGGAGCAGGTGGAGGCCTGAACCGGCGCTCCGCAAGGGGCGCTCATTCATCGGCCTGATGGCGGCGATGCCGTCAGGCCATTGGGAAGACGGCCCGGGGCGTCCGAATCTGCTCCTCAACCAGAGGAGCCTTCCATGCTCGACGCCCCCGTTTCCCCCGCCCTTCCCGCCCGCCTGGACGACGCGGCGCTGGACCGGCTGTTCCGCACCGCCCGCACCGCGAATGCCTGGCGGCCGGACCCCGTCTCCGACGCGACGCTGCGGGAGCTGTACGACCTCGTCGCCCTCGGCCCGACGAGCGCGAACCAGCAGCCCGGCCGCTTCGTCTTCGTCCGCTCCCCCGAGGGGAAGGCGAAGCTGCTGGAGGCCGTCTCCGCCAGCAACCAGGAGAAGACGCGCACGGCGCCGGTGACGGCGATCGTCGCGTACGACCCGGCCTTCTACGAGAACCTGCCCCGCACCTTCCCCCATGCCGATGCCCGGTCCTGGTTCGTCGGCAAGCCGGAATTCGCGGAGCGGAGCGCCTTCCTGAACTCCTCGCTCCAGGTCGCCTATCTCATCCTCGCGGCGCGGTCGCTGGGGCTGGATACGGGGGCCATGGCCGGCTTCGACGCGGCAAAGGTGAACGAGCTGTTCTTCGCCGACACGGGGTGGAAGTCCACGGTGCTGGTGAATCTCGGCCATGCCGAGCCGTCCGGGACCCTGGCACGGCTGCCACGCCTGGGCTTCGACGAGGTCGCGCGGCTGGCCTGAGGGCAACCCGCGCCGGGGCGCTCCGTTCGGGGGCCATGCACCCGCTGGTCCGCCCCCTGCTCATCCCTGCCCTGCTCGCGGTCGGCGCCCTGCCCGGCACCGCCCGCACGCCGACGCCGGAGGAGCTGGGCCGGATCGAGGCGGCGCTGCGCTCGGCCGGCTACGTGGCCTGGGGCACGATCGACGTGCGCCCACAGGGCGACCGGATCGCCGTGGAGGGCGCCCGCAAGGTCGAGGACGGGCCGCGCCAGGAGGTGTCGCTCGAGCCGACCACCATGCGGGTGACGGGCGAGGCGCAGGACCCGCCGGGATGATCTGATGTCGGGCACGCCGGGAGGCGCGTTGGAAGCAGCGCTTCCAACCCCGGACCCCGCGATCTGCTTGCCGCCCCTGACTCGCGACGCGCTTCCAACGGCACGCGGGTCCAGGGGCCACGTCTGGCCCCTGGCGGTGGGGGTCTGGGGGAGGCGGAGCCTTCCCCAGGGCGACCGGGCTACCTTGCCAGGCAGAACTCCCGCAGGGCGGCCGCCGTCTGCTCCGGCCGTTCCTCCGGGAAGAAGTGGCCACCCTTCATCGCCTGACCGCTGACCCGATCGGCCCAGCCGCGCCATAGGCCGAGCGGTCCACCGGCGGCCTCGTACCACTTCGCCAGCCCGCCCCGTGCGCTCCAGAGGGCCAGGACCGGGCAGGCGATGCGGCGGCCGGCGGCGCGGTCGGCGGCATCGTGCTCCCGGTCACGGGTGGCGGCAGCGCGGTACTCCTCGCAGATGGAGGCGACCCGCGCGGGGTCACGCAGGGCCGCGATGTAGGCGGCGCGGATCTCGGGAGCGAAGGTCTCGGGCGGGGTGCCCCACTGGGACAGGGCGTCGTCGATCACCGCCTCCGGCGCGGCCAGGAGCAGGCGCTCCGGCAGGGGGGCGGGCTGGGCGAGGAGCGACCAGGGCCAGAAGCCGAGGGCAAGGCGCGCATCGGCCCGCTCCCAGGCGTCCAGGGTGGGTACGACGTCCAGCACGGCGAGGTGGGATACGCGCCCTGGGTGATCCAGCGCCATGCGGTAGGCGACCCGCCCGCCCCGGTCGTGCCCCGCCACGGCGAAGCGACCATGGCCGAGGTGCCCCAGGGCGGCCACGAGCTCCGCCGCCATGGCGCGCTTGGAATGCGGGGCGTGGTCCGGGGAAAGATCCGGCGGGGTGCTGGCGCCGTAGCCCGGCAGGTCGGCGCAGAGCAGGGTGAAGTCCCGCGCCAGGAGAGGCGCGACGTCGCGCCACATCAGATGGGTCTGCGGGAATCCGTGCAGCAGGAGCAGCGGCGGGCCGGCCCCGAGCTGGCGGAGGGAGAGGGTGGTCCGCCCGCCCGGGACGGCGAGCGTTTCCGCCGCCTCCCAGGCCGTGGCGCCCGTCAGGCGGCCGCGCGTCCCGC
Source organism: Muricoccus radiodurans (assembly GCF_050154705.1). Lineage (GTDB taxonomy): Bacteria > Pseudomonadota > Alphaproteobacteria > Acetobacterales > Acetobacteraceae > Roseomonas > Roseomonas radiodurans. Next base: position 3,596,678 of record NZ_CP189561.1, read on the forward strand.
CGCCGGGTCCAGCCGGTAGCCACCCCCCTCGGTCAGCAGGAGGGAAGCCGCGGTCGGGTCGGGCTCGATCTTCTGCCGGAGGCGGTAGATGTGCGTCTCCAGCGTGTGCGTGGTGACGGCGGCGTTGTAGCCCCACACCTCGTTCAGAAGGATCTGCCGCCCCACCGGGCGGCCGCCGGCGCGGTAGAGGAACTTCAGGATCGCGCACTCCTTCTCCGTCAGGCGGATGCGGCGGTTGCGCGCCGTGTCCTGCAGGAGCTTGGAGGCCGGGCGGAAGGTGTAGGGCCCGATGGTGAAGACCGCGTCCTCGGAGTTGTCGAAGGTGCGGAGCGCCGTCCGCAGCCGCGCGAGGAGGATCTGCAGCTTGAACGGCTTGGGGATGTAGTCGTTCGCGCCGGAATCGAGGCCACGGACGACATCGCTCTCCCCGTCGGCGCCGGTCAGCATGATGATGGGGATCTTCAGGCCGGCGCGGCGCAGCTTGGCGCAGAGTTCCCGGCCGTCGCCGTCCGGCAAGCCGACGTCGAGCAGGACGGCGTCGAAGCGGGAGCCAGCGCCGGACAGCATCGCCTCCGCCTCGGCGGCCGTCGCGGCGCCGGTCGGGGCGAATTCGCCATCTAGGGAAAGCTGCTCGGACAGGGTCTCCAGCAGCGCCGGCTCGTCATCGACGATCAGGATCGGACGGGCGTCCGACATGCGCTCTCCCGCAAAACGTTTCGGCAACGGACTCGGGGGTAATCCCACGCCCGTGATGACACGATATGGTGCATGAAGTCGGGTTAGGGCAAGGGCGATGCTCGCGGTTTCGTGCGGCCTTGCTTCGATGTCGTCGCAGGCATGTCACGGTGGGGACTGGCCGGGCGCCGTTCTGGCGCCACATTCGCGGCTGATGTCCTGGCTTGAGCCTGATCGGATCACGATGTGTCCGGCCGGCTCCCGCCCTGGCGCGGGAGGGAACGGACGATGGAAGGGATGGGCATGGGCGAGAGCCTGACGGCGCCGGAGAGCGGCGCGTGGCATTCGGAAGCGGGGACGGCCCGTTCGGCGGCCGATCCGCGTCCGCACGCCATGCGGTCCGTCCACCGCGCCGTGTCGGACCTGCGCCGCGGAACGCCGGTCTACCTGGATGGCGGAGCGGAGGGGCTGGTGCTGGTCCCGGCCGAGACCGCCGGGGCGCGCGGGCTGTCCGAACTGGCAGCGGCCGCGCTGGCGCCGGCGGTGCTGCTGCTCTCCCCCGTGCGGGCGGCCGCCATCCTGGCCCGGCCGGTGTCGCACCCCGTCGCGCCGCCCGACGCCGCGGCGGAGGCCGTTCCGGTGGCCCTGCGCCTGCCCGCTGCCCTGCTGGCGCCGGAGGCGCTGCGCAGCCTGGCCGACCCGACCGCGGAGTCGCTGCTGCCGGAGTCGCCGCAGATCGTCCCCACGCCGGGCTTCGGCGGGGCGCTCGCGCCCGCCGCCATCGCCCTCGCGAAGGTGGGGCGGCTTCTGCCCGCGGTCGTGGCCGCCCCGGCCTCCGCCCCTGCGGCCACCCGCCTCGGCCTCCTCTCCGTGACGGTCGAGGACGTGCTCGCCTACCCGCTCTCGGCCGCCGCCAGCCTCTCCCGCGTCGCGGAGGCGTCCGTGCCGCTGGAGGACGCGCCGGACGCCCGGATCGTCGCCTTCCGCGCGGCGGATGGCGGGATCGAGCACCTGGCGATCCTCGTCGGGCAGCCGGAGGAACTGGCCGCGTCCGGCGGCGCGCCGCTCTGCCGGGCGCATTCCGAGTGCTTCACCGGGGACCTTCTCGGGTCGCTGCGCTGCGACTGCGGGCCGCAGCTTCGCGGCGCCATCGCCCGCATGGCGCAGGAAGGGGGCGGTGTCCTCCTCTACCTCGCGCAGGAGGGGCGGGGCATCGGGCTGGTGAACAAGCTGCGCGCCTACACGCTGCAGGATGCGGGGCTGGACACGCTCGATGCCAACCGCGCCCTCGGCTACGGCGCGGATGAGCGGGGCTTCCTGGTCGCCGCCACGATGCTGGAAGCGCTGGGGATCCCCCGCGTGCGCCTGCTGACGAACAACCCGGACAAGGTCGCGGGGCTCTCGGCCTGCGGGATCGAGGTGGTGGGGCGGGTGTCGCACCTCTTCGCCGCGAATGGAGTGAATGACGGGTATCTGGCGACGAAGAAGCGGCGGTTCGGGCATCTGCTGGGGTAGTGCTCATGACCCTGGGGAAGGCTCTGCCTTCCCCAGACCCCAACCGCCAGGAACCTGATGTTCCTGGACCTCCCTTCCTTGCAGCAGCTCTGTTCTACTCCTCTACCGCCTGCACGAAGCCGGCAACGAGGCCGTTGAAGAGGCGTGGCTGCTCCCGATACGGGAAGTAGCCCGCGCGGTTCAGCAGGTGGAGCTGCGTCGCCGGCTGGCGGGCGGCAATCAGCTCGAAGAGGCTGCGGCCGTAAGCGGGGCCGAAGGCCGGGTCGTCCTGACCCCAGACCACCATCGCCGGGACTGGGAAGCCGGTGTCACGCCAGGCAGCGAAGTTCTCGCCCTTCGCCTTCATGGCCGTGCCCATGAGGGCCGGCGCCTCGGCGGGCGGGGGCGCGGCGACGGCGTCGGCCAGCAGGGCCGGGTTTATGTGGTGCGGCGACCAGGAGAGGCGTTCCAGCGCCCAGCGCTGACCCTGCTCGGAGAGGCGCGGTTCCAGCGGATTGGCGAGGAAGAGCGGGTTCAGCCCATCCCCGGTCGGCGCCACTGTGGGGGCGCTGACGAGGGTGCAGGATGCCACCCGGCCCGGATCCTGAAACGCGAGGCGCACGGCCAGCATCGCGCCCTCGTCATGGCCGACGAGGTGGGCACGGGAGATGCCGAGCGCGTCCAGCACGGCCGTCAGGTGGCCCAGCGCGGCGTCCAGCGTCGGGGGTACGGTGCCGGCCCCGGTGCTGCCCTGTCCGAGCGTGTCCAGCGCCACCACGCGGTTCGTCGCGGCCAGGGCCGGGAGGGCCGTGTCCCACAAGTTCAGCGTGGGGCAGAACAGGCCACCGAGCGTGCCGTGGCCGAAGAGGCCGGGCGGGATCAGGACGATGGCGGGGCCGCTCCCGGCCTCGGCGATGCGGGTCGCGATGCCACCGGCGGTGATCATCCGCGTCCTCATCGGACGATCCCCTGGATGAAGGCGGCGACCGCCTCGTTGAAGCGGGCGGGGTGCTCGCGATAGGGGAAGTGGCCGGCCTGGTTGAAGACGTGGAAGGCGGTGTCCCGCTCCCGCCGGGCGATGAGCTCGAAAAGGGCGATGCCGCGATCCAGCCGCGCGGTCGGGTCGTTCAGGGTCCAGATGAGCTGCGTCGGGCGCTGCATGCCCATCTCCGCGAGGCGGGAGAGGAGGTCGCGCTTGCCGCGCGCCATCTCCGGCAGGAAGACGCGGGTCTTGAGGCGCTCCTCCTCCATCTTGCGGCAGGATTCCCGGTACTTCGGCAGGCAGAGGACCTGGTATCCGCTCTCGACCCATTCATCGGTCACGTGGGCGGTGCCGTAGGAGTAGTGCTCGTAGGTCCAGCGCAGGCTTTCCCGCGTGAAGGAGGGATGTGGCGGCTTGGCCAGCACCGGCTCGTTCAGCCCCACGCCGGGCGCGAGGGTGGAGGAGTTGATGATCGAGACCGACCGCACGCGCGATGGAAAGTCGAGCGCCATCTGGGTGACGAGGAAGCCGCCGCGGGAATGGCCCATCAGGTGGACGTCCCGCAGGTCCAGCACGTCCATGAAGCGCGCGAGGTGCCGGGAGACGGCCTCCATCGAGTAATCCTCGTCCCGCAGCGGGTTGCCCGTGTGGCCCTGCCCCAGCTTGTCGGGCGCGACCACGCGGAAGCGGTCCGAGAGGCCGTTGATCACCGGCTCCCAGGTGGTGACGGAGGAGGCGCTGTCGGGCGAGCCGAAATTGCCGCCGTAGACGAGCAGGAGCGTGGGGCCGGACCCCGTGTCGACGTAGCGGGTGCGGACGCCGTCCACGTCCAGCCAGCGATCCTCCGGCATCGTCATGCGGGGCGGTTCCTTTGCTGCGGGGCGGGAGCTTCGGCAGCCGTGGCGCGGGGTGTCAACGCGGCCGCCCCACCGTTCCGGTCCTGCGGCACGCGGCTTGCGCGAGGCGGGACCGGACCACTTCCCGAGGCCCGCATGACCACCGTGACCGATGTCTCCCCGGGCGCGACTGCCTGGGCCGGCTACCAGTATGGCGGCACCCGCGCCGCGCCGGACAGCGGCCCGCCGCTGATGGGGGAGGAAGCCGCCCCCATGCCGTCCGAGATGTCCTTCGACGAGTTCCTGGAGTCCATCAACCCGCTGCAGCACCTGCCGGGGGTGGGCACCGGTTACCGGGCCGTGACGGGGCAGTCGGCGCATCCTGCCGCCCGCATCCTCGTCGGCGCGCTCACCGGAGGGCCGATGGGGTTCATGGCGGGGATCGGGAGCGTGCTGTTCGACGTGTTCGACGTGGCCGGCACCATCCGCGCCATCGCCAACGGGCGGGACCAGCCGACGGCGTTCCTGGCCTGGGGGGAGACGGCCAACCCCGACACCATCTCCCGCGCGCGGCTGGCCTACGCGTCCTGGAACAACGGCCAGGCTTGACCGTCAACCCTTGACCCGGCGGCCCTTGACCCAGCGACCGGGTGCAGCCACAGCCCGGGCATGTCCGACGGCACGGCCCTCTACCGCGACGGCGTCCTGCATCTGGGGCGGCAATCCTGGCGCTGCGCTATTGGCCGCGGCGGCGTCCGCGCCGACAAGAGGGAAGGTGACGGCGGCACTCCCGCGGGGCTGATGCCGCTGCGCCGCGTCCTGTATCGCGCCGATCGGGGGCCGGCGCCGGCCTGCGCGGTGCCGGTGGAGCCGATCTCCCCATCCGATGGCTGGTGCGACGATCCGGCCGATCCCGCCTACAACCGGCCGGTCCGCCTGCCCTATGCGGCGAGCCACGAGGAGATGTGGCGGCATGACGGGCTGTACGACATCGTCGGCGTGCTGGGCTGGAACGACGCGCCCGTCGTGCGGGGCCGTGGGAGCGCGATCTTCCTGCATCTGGCGCGGCCGGACTACGCGCCGACCGCGGGCTGCCTGGCGCTGGCCCTGCCGGACCTGCGCGCGGCGCTGGCGGCGGGGCTGACGGCGGTGCGGGTCTAAGGGAGGCTGGGCGAGAGCACTGCCTCGTCAAACGCAGGCGCTTGCCTCTCCTTCTCTCGTCAGCCTGCCGCGAGACGGCTGATCATCCGTTCCGCGGCAGCCTGACGAAAGAAGATGAGGGGTTCGGGGAGAATTCCTTCTCCCCGACCTTGTCTCGTCCGCGCCACAGCGCCGAACCACCCCGCCCCAGGCGCGCGGAGAGCCGGCGCGTCGGCTCCTCCACCAAGAGGTGCAGCAGCACCGCGGCGCCGAGCGAGTAGGCGATGGCCAGGGCGAAGCAGGCGAGCGGCGGCCAGCCGAGGGACCAAGCGACGGACATGAGCGCGTAGCCCGAGACGCCGTGCACGACGTAGAGCGGGTAGGAGATGGAGGCGAGCCAGGTTGGCAGCCGCCAGGCCGGGATGCGCGCGCGCAGGGCGAAGGCCGCGACGAAGAGCGCTGCCACGACAAGGTAGGCCCAGGCCTGGGCGAAGAGCGAGCCGTGCGGCCACCACCGCATCATCGCGGCGAAGACGGCGAGCATCACGGGCACGAGGAAGAGGGCGGCGCGCCGCCAGCGCGGGTCGTCCTCGGCCAGGTGCAGAACGGTGCCGATGAACATGTAGACGAGCATCGGGGCAGCGAGGGCGAGGCCGCTGAGGGCGCGCACCAGGACCGGCGGCGCGGCCGTGATCCAGCCCGTGTGGACCGAGAGCGCGCCGCCGAGCAGCGCCGCGCCCAGCGGCACCCAGAGCACGTGGGGGGAGCGGCGCAGGATCAGCGGCGCGACGAGGGCGGCGGCGAGATAGAAGAGGACCTCGATGTTGAGGGTCCAGACGATCCCGTCGAGGCTCGGCAGGTTCGCGAGGAGCTGCGGCCCGGGCAGGAGGTTCAGCACCACCTCGGCCGCGCTGCGGGGGAAGTGGCCGGACAGGAGGTGCTGCGCGACCAGCAGCACCGCGACCTGAAGGGCGAAGCCCGCCCAGTAGGTCGGCAGCAGCCGCACGGCGCGGGCCAGCAGGAACCCGCCCCGCCTGCGGCCGCGCAGGGAGAAGGGGATCACGTAGCCGGAGATGAGAAAGAAGAGGGCGACGCCCGCCGGTCCCGTGACGGTGATGCCAGGGAACAGATTGGCCCAGGCGAGCGTTCCGGGCGGCGCCGCCGGGAAGGCGGGCGGCAGGCCGGTCAGGTCCGCCACCGCCGGCTGGATCAGCCAGTAGTTGGAGCCGTGATGCGCCAGGAGGACCAGCAGCGCGGCGAGGCCGCGAAGCTGGTCCGCGAAGGCGACGCGCCCCGCGCGCGGCATGGCAGGGCGCGCCGAGCCGTCAGCGGGTCGGGCGGGGCGTGTCGCCGGAGTAGTCGTAGAAGCCCTTGCCGGTCTTGCGGCCGTACCAGCCGGCCTCGACGTACTTCACCAGCAGCGGGCAGGGGCGGTACTTGGAATCGCCCATGCCGGCGTGCAGGACGTTCATGATCTCGACGCAGGTGTCGAGGCCGATGAAGTCCGCCAGCTCCAGCGGGCCCATCGGATGGTTCGCGCCGAGCTTCATCGCCGTGTCGATCGAGGTGATGTTGCCGACGCCCTCATGCAGGGCGTAGGCGGCCTCGTTGATCATCGGGACCAGGATGCGGTTCACGATGAAGGCGGGGAAGTCCTCGGACGTCGCGGTGGTCTTGCCGAGCTTCGCGGCCAGGGCGTCCACGGCCTGGAAGGTCGGCTCGTCGGTCGCGATGCCGCGGATCACCTCCACCAGCTTCATGACCGGCACGGGGTTCATGAAGTGCATGCCGATGAAGCGTTCGGGACGGTCGGTCGCGGCGCCGAGGCGGGTGATGGAGATGGACGAGGTGTTGGAGGCGAGGATGGCGGAGGGCTTCAGGTGCGGGCAGAGGCTCTTGTAGATCGCCTGCTTGATCGCCTCCTTCTCGGTCGCCGCCTCGATGACGATGTCACAGTCGCCGAGGGCCTCCATGCCGGTCGAGGCGGTGATGCGGGCGAGCGCCGCGTCCTTGTCCGCCGCCGTCACCTGGCCCTTGGAGACCTGGCGGTCCATGTTCTTCGTCATGGTGGCGCGGGCCTTGTCCAGCGCCTCCGGCTTCACGTCCACCATCACGACGTTCAGGCCGGCCAGCGCGCTGACATGGGCGATGCCGTTGCCCATCTGCCCCGCGCCGATGATGCCGACCGTGGCGATCACGGGGGTGGCGAGGGTCTCTCCGGCGGGAGCCGGCGTGGCCTTGACCTCGGCGTTCATGCCGGCTTCTCCAGTTCCGCTTCGAGTTCGGGGATGATCTTGAAGATGTCGCCGACGAGGCCGTAGTCGGCCACCTGGAAGATCGGCGCCTCCTCGTCCTTGTTGATCGCCACGATCACCTTGCTGTCCTTCATGCCCGCCAGGTGCTGGATGGCGCCGGAGATGCCGAAGGCCATGTAGAGCTCGGGCGCGACGATCTTGCCGGTCTGGCCGACCTGCTGGTCGTTCGGCGCGTAGCCCGCATCCACGGCGGCGCGGGAGGCGCCGACGGCGGCGCCGAGCTTGTCCGCGATGCCGTCGAGGATCTTGAAGTTGTCCGCGGAGCCGAGCGCGCGGCCGCCGGAGACGATGACGCGCGCCGCGGTCAGCTCGGGACGCTCGGTCTTCACGATCTCGGCGCCGACGAAGGAGGAGACGCCGGGGTCCTGCGCGGCCGGCGCGGCCTCGACGGCGGCGCTGCCGCCCTCGGCCGCGACGGGATCGAAGGAGGCGGCGCGGACGGTGATGACCTTCTTCGCGTCCGAGGAGGCGACGGTGGCCAGCGCGTTGCCCGCGTAGATCGGGCGCACGAAGGTGTCCGCGTCCACGATGGCGGAGACGTCGCTGAGCGGCTGCACGTCCAGCAGGGCCGCGACGCGCGGCATGACGTTCTTGCCGAGCGCGGAGCCGGGGGCCAGCAGGTGCGAGTAGGCGGGTGCGAGCGCGACGAGCTGGGCAGCGGCCGGCTCGGCCAGCACGTGCTCGGAGGCGGCGTGCAGGACCTTCGCGACGCCGGGCAGCTTCGCGCCGGCCTGGGCGGCCGCTTCGGCGCCGATCACCAGCAGGTGGACGTCGCCCAGCTTGCCCGCCGCTGCGACGGCGGAGCGGGTAGGCTGGGACATGGCGGCGCCGTCATGGTCGGCGAGGACGAGGACCGTCATGGATCAGATCACCTTCGCTTCGGTGCGCAGCTTCTGGACGAGTTCCTGGACGGAGCCGACCTTCACGCCGGCCTGGCGCTTCGGCGGCTCCTCGACCTTGATGACGCGCAGGCGCGGCGCGGGGTCCACGCCGAGGTCGGCGGGCTTCATCGTCTCGATCGGCTTCTTCCGCGCCTTCATGATGTTCGGCAGCGACGCGTAGCGCGGCTCGTTCAGGCGCAGGTCGGTGGTGACGATGGCCGGCAGGGTCAGGCGCACCGTCTCCAGCCCGCCATCCACCTCCCGCGTCACGTTCACGGCGCCGTCGGCCACCTCGACCTTGCTGGCGAAGGTGCCCTGGCCCCAGCCGAGCAGCGCCGCCAGCATCTGGCCGGTGGCGTTCATGTCGTCGTCGATCGCCTGCTTGCCGAGGATGATGAGGCCCGGCTGCTCCTTCTCCGCGATCGCCTTCAGCATCTTGGCCACCGCGATCGGCTCCACCGTGTCCGCGACCTCGACGAGGATGCCGCGGTCGGCGCCCATGGCGAGCGCGGTGCGGATCTGCTCCTGTGCCTGGGCCGGACCGATGGAGACGGCAACGATCTCGGTCGCCGCGCCCTTCTCCTTCAGGCGGACCGCCTCCTCGACGGCGATCTCGTCGAAGGGGTTCATCGACATCTTGACGTTCGCGGTCTCGACGCCGGTGCCGTCCGGGCGCACCCGGACCTTCACGTTGTAGTCCACCACGCGCTTGACGGGGACGAGCAGCTTCATTCGGGGTGACGGGTCCTCTGGCGGCGGCCGGTTGGCCTTGGGGACCGGGGCGGCCCCTGGGAGGCGGAGTGCGGGTGTTTCGCACCTGCACAATCCCGGGTCTATACGGCCGGCCCCATCGGCGGGCAAGCGGGATCGCAGGCGGGCCATGGCCGGGGCCAGGAATGCCGGGGCTGTAGCGGGCCACCCGCGTCCGGTCCGACAAGCCCTGTCGGAGTGCCGGCCGACAGGCTCATGAGCCCCGACCTCGATGAAGTCGCCTCCGGCCAATTCTCAGGGCGCCGGGCAGGCCGGCGCCAGGTCTGCCGCTGCGCCGCCCGGTCCGGCGGCCTGCGGTGAGGGCCAGCACCGCGCGCGGACCGCAACAAGCAGGCGGCGCGCGACGCCGTCAGCCCCGCATGGCGAAGAGCAGCAGGGCGAAGAGCACGAGGGTCACGCCCTGGAGCGTCACGCGCCAGCGCATGAGGGCGTTGGATCGGTGCAGGTCCTCGCTGCCGCGGACCATACCGACCATGCCGGCGAAGAGGGTGCCGAGCGTCGCCAGCATGAAGATGACGACGAGGATGGTGAGGAGGGTGATCATGATGCCCGACTATCTGGGCATGCCGCGCGGCGCGACAACGGCGTCCGCCGCCGCCCTGCCGCGCGCGCCATGCATTGACGAAAAACCCCTATTTCCGGCGCTTTGGCGCGTCCGGCACCGGCTCCGGACCGGCCATCTTCCGCACCACCGTCAGCAGCGCGGCCTTGGTCGGGAAATCGAGGTCCCGGTAGGCGCGGAGCAACGCTTCCTCGTCACCCGCGAGGAGGCCGAGGCTGCCCTGGTCCTCCTCCAGCACCTCGGGCGGGGGCTGGGTGTCGGGGTCCAGCCCGACGAGATAGGAGACGGAGGTGCCCAGCGTCTCCGCCAGCCGGACCAGGCGGTTGCCGCGGGGGACGGGGGCGGTGCCCTCCCGCATCCGGACAAGGTAGTCGGGCGGCAGGCCGGCCGCGCGGCAGGCGGCCTCGGCGGAGAGGTCGAGGCGTTCGAGGCGGGACTCGATCAGCGCCAGCATGGGCGGGATCTCGGGGTCCTGGTTCTCCATGGCGGCGGGCTTGTTCCACGCGCCTGGCGGAACAGCAAGCGAACGGCGTCACCAGAAGCGGCGGAGGCACCAGACGCCGAAGGCGGCGCAGCCCGTGCAGAGCAGGAAGCCGGCGCCGTACTGCCCCGTCAGCCCCACGATGCCGGAGAAGACGGCGGGCATGATGATCTGGGTGAAGGAGAAGACCGTCTGCATCGCCCCCGTGGCGGCACCCACGCGGCCGGCCGGGGCGACCCGCGCGGCCTCGGCCAGCATGACGCCGTTGAAGCCGATCGCGGTGGCGCCGAGCACGATGCCCACAAGGCTGACCAGCAACCCCGGCCAGGACGGGCCCGCCAGGGCGAGGGCAAGGGTAGAAAGGGCGGCGCCGATGCCGCAGCCGGCCAGGGCCCGCATGGCGCCCGTGCGGTCCCCGACGACACCCCAGGCCACCCGCCCGATCAGGCCGCCGGCTTGGGCAAGGGCCATGCGGAGCCCGGCCTCGGCCAGCGGGGTGCCGAGGGTCGCGACCTGCCAGGTCACGAAGAAGGAGGCGAAGCAGAACTGGGAGACACCGAAGGCCGAGCCGGAGAGCGTCACTGCCCGCAGGGCCGCGTTCTCCCGTAGCAGCGACAGGGAGGCGGCGGCGTCCCGCAGTGCGCCGGTGATCCGGCCCCCAGCCGGGACAGCGGGCGCCCGGTCCGCGTCGAGCGCCGCCCGCAGAGGCTGGAGGGCAAGGGCCACGGTGAAGGCGAGGGCCGCCATGGTCCAGACCCCGACCCGCCAGCCGAAGGCGACCGTCAGCGCCGGCGCCAGGGCCGCCACCACCATGGCCCCCGCCGGCACGCCGCACTGCTTGAGGGAGAAGATCAGCCCCATCCGGGAGGGCGGCGTCCGGGGCGCGAGGAGGTGGCTGCCCGAGGCGGTAACCGGCCCGTGCGACAGGCCGCAGAGGAAGGAGGAGGCGGCCAGCAGCGCCCCGCTGAGCGCGAGGGGCAGGGTGGGCGAGGCGAGGGTCGCGACGAGCAGCCCGCAGCCGATCCCGACCAGCGCCATCTGGCAGACCCGCAGTCCCCCGAACCGCTTCAGCAGCGCGCCGGAGAAAGGGACGGAGAGCAGCCCACCGAAATAGACGAGGGCGGTGTGCAGGCCCGCCAAGGCCGGAGCGAGGCCGAGCTCCGCCGCGATGGCCGGGGCCAGGACGGGCAGGCAAAGGAAGGTGCTCATCCCGCCGAGATAGACGCCGAGCAGCGCCGCCATGACGGTCCAGACGGAGTGCTGCGGGGCCATATGGGGCCATGCTGCAATGCAGCGACGGGGCCGTCCAGACCGGGTGGTCCCTTGTCTCATGGCCCCGCTCGCCCGCGGCGGCGCCCACTGCATGGTGACCGTTCGATGCTTGACCTACCGGTCCGGGGCGGGTCCACACCCGCCCCCATGCGGCTTCCCCCCCTGATCGTTCTCCTCCTCGCGCTCCTCTGCGCGTCGCCGTCAGGCCATGCCCAGCAGGAGAGCAACGCGATCCCGGCCGTGCCCGTGGCGCCCGCCGCGCCATCCGCACCGGCCGCGCCCGCCGCCACCACGGCCTCCGCGCCGGCCCCCTCCGCGCCGTCGGCCGCTCCGACCGGGCCGGACGCCGAGCGGCTGCTCGGGCTGTTGCGGGACGATGCGCGGCGGACGGAGCTGATCCGCAACCTCGAGGCGCTGTCCGCGGCGGCCGGTGCGCCGGCTCCCGCGGCGAACCCGCCGGCGCAGGCTGCCGCGCCCGCGGGAGCCGCGCCGGCCCCGGCCGCTGCTGCCCCCGCCACCCCCGCCCCCACGGCGACGGCGCCGGCCGCCCCGCCGCCGAACCCGCCGGTCGATCCGGCGGCGGATCCCGGCATCCTCGCGCCCAACACGCTCGGCGCGCAGCTCCTGATGGGGGCGTCGCAGCGGCTGGCCGCGCTGTCGGAGCAGTTCGTGAACGGGATCCAGGCGATCACGGATCTGCCGAACCTCGCCGCCTGGGCCTCCGGCGTCGCGCGGGACCCGGTGACGCAGACGCGGGTCATCGACGCGTCCTGGAAGCTCGCGCTCCTCTTCGGCCTCGGGCTGCTGGCGGAGTGGCTGGTGTGGCGGCTGCTCGGGCGCTGGCGGGACCGGCTGGACGCCCATGCGCCGGAACGGGCCGATCTCTGGACCTGGTTCCGGCGCGTGCCGCTCGTCCTCGGCCGGCTGGTGCTGGACCTGCTGCCGATCGGCGCCTTCGCGATCGTCTCCTACGGGCTGATCGGGGCGGTGCGGCCGCTGCCGACGACGGAGCTGGTGCTGCTGCTGGCGAACAACGCCTACATCGCCATCCGGGCGGTGATGGCCGCCGCGCGGATGCTCTTCTCCCCGAACTCCGCGCATCTGCGCCTCGTCCACATCCACGACGAGACGGCGGCCTACATCACGGTCTGGCTACGGCGGATCGTGGTGGTGCTGGTCGTCGGCTGGGCGGTGGCGGAGGCGGGGCTGCTCTTCGGCGTGCCCTGGGCGGTCTATGACGCCATCACGCGCTTCGTGCTGCTCATCGCCTCGCTCTTCCTGGTGATCATCATCCTGCAGAACCGGCACACGGTGTCGGAGGTCCTGCGCGCGCCGGAGCTCAAGCCCGGCGACGATCCCGACCGCTCCCGCCGGATGTTCCGGGCGCTGCGGGACCGGTTGGCCGAGATCTGGCACCTGCTGGCCATCCTCTACCTCTTCGCGCTGTGGGGCGTCTGGGCGCTGGAGGTGCGGGACGGGTTCGAGCGGCTGCTGCGCGCCTCCGCCTACACGCTGCTCATCCTGGCCCTCGCGAAGGGGGTGGATGTCGGGCTGCGGCGGCTGCTGGAGCGCGGGTTCCGGATCACCCCGGACCTCGCGAAGCGCTATCCCGGGCTGGAGGTGCGGGCGAACCGCTACCTGCCCTTCCTGAAGGGGGTGGTCTCCACCCTCCTCATCATCGTCACCTTTCTCCTGCTGCTGGAGACCTGGGGGATCGAGTCCTTCGCCTGGTTTCGCCGCGGGCAGCTCGGGGCGCGGCTGCTCTCCTCGCTCGTCTCGATCGGGCTGACGGCGGCGGCGGCGGTCACGGTGTGGGAGGTGGCGAACGCCGCCATCCAGCGGCGGCTGGCCAAGCTGTCCCGCGATTCCCAGGCCGCGCGCTCCGCCCGCATCCGCACACTGTTGCCGATGCTGCGGACGGCGCTGCTGATCGTGATCGTCGTCTTCGTGGCGCTGAACGTGCTGAGCGAGATCGGGGTGAACGTGGCACCGCTGATCGCCGGTGCCGGTGTCGTCGGCGTGGCCATCGGTTTCGGGTCCCAGACGCTGGTGAAGGACGTCATCACCGGCATGTTCCTGCTGCTGGAGGACGCGGTGGCGGTGGGCGACACGGTCACGCTCGGCGGGCTGACGGGCGTGGTGGAGCAGCTCTCGATCCGCACCATCCGGCTGCGGGCGCTGGACGGGTCGGTGCACATCATCCCCTTCTCCGCCGTCACCACGGTGACGAACATGACGCGCGACTTCGCCTTCGCGGTGATCGAGGTCTCGATCGCCTATGGCGAGGACACCGACCGCGTCTCGGCCCTGATGAAGGAGATCACGGCCTCCATGCGCGCGGAGCCGCGCTGGGAGAAGGCGATCCGCGACGAGATGGACGTGATGGGCGTGGACAAGCTGGCGGAGTCGGGCGTGCTGATGAAGGCGCGGGTGAAGACCGACCCATCCCAGCGCTGGCCCGTGACGCGGGAGCTGAACCGCCGCATCCGCGCCCGCTTCGACGCGGCGGGGATCGAGATCCCCTCCCCCTGGCGGCGGAAAGAGGCGGAGCCGGAGGGCGAGGCCGCGCCGGCCTGACGACGCGCAGCGCTGGCCGCCCCGGGGAAGGCGTCGCCTTCCCCGGCCATCCACCAGGGGGCGAACGCGCCCCCTGGACCCGCGCCAAATGGATCGCGGGGTCCGGGGGCCACGTCTGGCCCCCGGCGGAGGGTCCGGGAGGCAGAGCCTCCCGGGGCAACCCGCGCCCCGTATCAGACTGGATCGAAAGGAAACCCCGGCGGCGCCAGCGCGGCCCGGCGCTCCGCGATCACCGCGTCCACGAAGGCGACGGCGGCGCGCACGCGCGGGCTGCGCCGGAGGTCCTCGTGGTAGAGCAGCCAGAGCGGCATGGCCGGCATGGCGCGCGGCGCCGGCACGCGGCGCAGGGCCGGGTCCGCCTCGGCCACCAGGCAGGAGAGGACGGCCGCGCCCAGCCCGGCGCGCGCCGCCTCGTGCAGGGCCGCCATGGTGTTCGTGCGCAGGACCATCCGCTCCGGCGGGACGAGCGACGCGAGGTAGCGCTGCAGCAGCGCGCTGCCGGAGGAATCCTCGTAGGCGAGGACGGGGATCGCCTCGAAGGGCCTCGGGTCGCCGGCGGCGGCGTAGAGGGCGAAGGCCACCTCTCCCAGCCGGCGCGCGACCAGCCCGAGCGCCTCGGGCCGTGACAGGCGCACCGCCAGGTCCGCCTCCCGCCGGGAGAGGTCGAGGCTGCGGGCATCCCCCACCAGCTCCATCCGGAGGCCGGGATGGTCGCGCAGGAAGCCGCCGAGCGCGGGGGCGAAGAGGGCGGCGGCGAGATGCGGCGTGGTCGTCAGGCGGACGACGCCGGTCAGCCCCCCGGCCGCGCCGTCCAGCCGGCGCAGCAGGCCGGTGACCTCGCCCTCCATGCGCTCGGCCGCCGCCAGCACCTCCTCCCCCAGCGGGGTGGGGGCGAAGCCCGCCGGGCCGCGCTCGAAGAGCGGGGCGCCGAGGTCACGCTCGAACCCCTCCAGGCGCCGGGCCATGGTGGTGTGGTCCACCCCGAGGGCCCGCGCCGCAGCGGAGAAGGTGCCACCGCGGCGCAGGGCCAGGACCACCCGCAGCCGGTCCCAGTCGGAGAGCGCCCGCTCGGGTGTGTGATTTCGCGCAGCCACTGCGCGATCTGGCGCGTGTTCCGTGCGCGAGTCCACAGCCATCCTCCCGCCCAGACGGATTGAGGAGGGCGCGATGCCCGGAACATCGAGGTTGCTGGGGGGCGCCGCCATGCTAGGCGCAGCGGCCCTGGCCTGGGGCGGCATGTTCGCCGTGGCGAAGCCGCTGATGCAGGAGATCGACCCCTTCACCCTGACACTGATCCGCTACGCGCCCACGTCTTTGATTTTCCTCGGTCTGCTCTGGGCGGTAGAGGGGCGCGGGGCGCTGGCGACGGAGGGGCGGGCGCTCCACCTCTGGGCGATCGGCACGCTCGGCTTCGCGGGGTTCGGGCTCTTCGCCTTTCTCGGCCTCCGGAGCACGCGCCCCGAGCACGGTGCGGTCATCCCGGCGCTGATGCCGCTGATCGCGGTGGGCGTGGCCGCGCTGCGTGCCCGGGCCTGGCCGGCCCCGCGGCAGCTCGGCGCCGTCGGCGTTGGCCTGCTGGGGGTGGCGCTCGTGGTGACGCATGGTGATCCACGGTCCCTGCTGACGGGCGGCGCGGGCGGGGGCGAGGCGCTGATCCTGGTCGGCGCGACGACCTGGGTTCTTTACACCCTCGGCGCGGCGGCCTTCCCGGGCTGGTCGGGGCTTCGCTACACCGCGCTGACGGCCGCCTTCGGGGCGCTGAGCATCGCCGGCATCACCCTGACCGCGCTGGCGGTGGGTGCCGCCACCCTGCCCTCCCCGGCCGTCTTGGTCGCGGCAGCGCCGGAGTTCGCTTATCTCGTGCTCGCCGCCTCGGTGGTCGCGGTGCTCGGCTGGAACGCGGGAATGCGGGCGCTGGGGCCGGCACGGGGGGTGCTGTTCATCAACCTCGTGCCCGTCACGGCCTTCGCCATCGCGGTGGCAGGCGGCCGGGTGCCCGCGGGCGCGGAGATCGCCGGCGTGGCGCTGGTGATCGCGGCGCTGATCCTGAACAGTCTGGCGCCTGCGGCGCGGACGGTCGCTGCACCGGTGCTCCCCGTGCGGGGCTGATGACCCCGGGAAGGCGCTGCCTTTCCCGGACCCCATTCGCCAGGGGCGAGCGCGTCCCTGGACCGCGTTCTATGGATCGCGAGGTCCGGGGGGGTGCGTCCCCCCCCGGCGGAGGGGTCAGGGGAGGCAGGGCCTCCCCTGAGGCCAGGCTTGCTTCATCGGCCGTTGCCTCCTACGCTGTGCGGCATGTCGACCTTTCGAACGACGCGCGGGCGCCGAATGCGCCGAATTACCCGCCCGGTCGCCTGACCGGCACGCGGGTGCGCCCGCGTTGCGGGCGGGCGGCCGGGCCAAACGCCCCCGCCCCGCCCTTTCGGAAGTAGGTTTCCCAATGTTCGATGCCGTTCCCGGCGCCCTCGTGGCGTCCCCTGCCCTTTCCACCCTGGCCGTGGAGGAGGAAGAGGGGGAGCGATCGCTCAACATCCGCTACCTCCTGGTGGCGGAACCCTCCCCCGGCCTGCTGCCGCGCCTGTTGCAGCCGCTGGCCAAGCGCGACCTGACGCCGGACCGGCTGCGCGCCGGCCGGGAAGGGGAGCGGATGCGGGTCGAACTCTCCGTCTGCTTGCCGGAGGGGATGGTCCACCTCGTCGAGGGCAATCTCCGCTCGGTCGTGGGCGTGCTGCGGCTGGAGGTCGAGCACGGGCGGGTCGCCCGCGCGGCGTAGCGCCCAGGCGACGTCCGGCACCGTATAGCGGGTTGCACGGGCGGCACGGCGCAACGCGATCGTTGCGCCGGCGCGGGGTGGAAATGCCACACGCGCGGGCGCACCTTCGCTGCAATGCGGTGAAGCGAGAGGTGCCCGATGCTCGAAGCCCTGCTGCCCAGCGCGCTGGACCTCGCGCGCTTCCAGTTCGCCTTCACCGTCGTGTGGCACTTCCTGTTTCCCGCCTTCACCATCGGGCTGGCGAGCTACCTGGCGGTGCTGGAGGGGCTGTGGCTCTTCACGGGGCGCGCCGTCTATCTCGATGTCTTCCGCTTCTGGCTGAAGATCTTCGCGGTCGCCTTCGCCATGGGCGTCGTCTCGGGGATCGTGATGTCCTACCAGTTCGGCACGAACTGGGCGGTCTTCGCGGACCGCACGGGACCGGTGCTCGGGCCGCTGCTCGGCTATGAGGTGCTGACGGCCTTCTTCCTGGAGGCCGGCTTCCTCGGCGTGATGCTGTTCGGGCTGGATCGCGTGGGCAAGGGGCTGCACATGCTGGCGACCGGGCTGGTCGCGGTCGGCACCTGCATCTCGGCCTTCTGGATCCTCTCCGCCAATTCCTGGATGCACACGCCGCAGGGGCACGTCATCGGTCCGGACGGGCGCTTCCTGCCGGAGAGCTGGTTGGCGATCATCTTCAACCCGTCCTTTCCCTATCGCTTCACGCACACGGTCACGGGCGCCTACCTCACCACGGCGCTGATCGTCGGGGCGGTGGGCGCCTGGCACCTGCTGCGGGAGCGGCAGGGCGCGCCGCCGCAGCGCGACCCGGGCGTGGATGGCGCGGCCGCCGCGCGCTTCCACGACGCGGGGGCGGCGCTGGTGGCAGGTGGAACGGCCCCGGCCGCGGCCGCGCCGGGCAGCGCGGGCGCCGATCGCGGGGCGGAAGAGAGCGAGCGCGGGCCGAATCCCCGCGCGCGGCTGATGTTCTCCATGGCCATGTGGATGCTGGCGGTCGTGGCGCCCGTCCAGGCCGTGCTCGGCGACCTGCACGGGGGCAACACCTACCACCACCAGCCCGCCAAGGTGGCGGCGATGGAGGGTCATTTCCGCACGGAGCGCGGCGCGCCCTCCATCCTCTTCGGCCTGCCGGACGCGGAACGCGGCGAGGTGCGGATGGAGGTCGGCATCCCGAACCTTGCCTCGCTCTATCTCACGCATGACTGGAACGGCGAGGTGCGCGGGCTGAACGACATCCCGCGCGACCAGTGGCCGACGAACATCCCGCTCGTTTTCTGGGCCTTCCGCGTGATGGTCGGGATGGGGCTGCTGATGATCGCGCTCGGCGCCGCGGGGCTGGTGATGCGGCTTCGCGGGCGGCTGTATGACGCGCCCTGGCTGCTGCGGGCCGCGATCGCGATGGGACCGGCGGGCCTGATCGCGGTGACCGCCGGCTGGACCGTGACCGAGGCAGGGCGCCAGCCCTTCACGGTCTACGGGCTGATGCGGACGGCCGAGAGCGTCTCCCCCATCGCGCTGCCGGCGGTGGCGACCTCGCTCGCGCTCTTCGTCATCGTCTACTTCATCGTCTTCGGGGCGGGCATCTGGTACCTGTTCAAGCTCTTCGCCCAGACGCCGAAGCACCACGAGACACCGCCGCCGCAGGGCCAGCCGATCCGTACCGCAGGCATCACGCCGGCCCCCTCCATGGCGGCGGGCGCGGACCCCGGCCCCCAGGGCCGCGGCCCGTCCCCGGTTCCGGCGGAGTAGCGGCGATGGACCTCACGGGCTGGGCCTTCTGGCTGCCGCTGATCTGGGCGGTGCTGATCGCGACCGCGGTCTTCCTCTATGTCTGCATGGACGGGTTCGACCTGGGCATCGGCATCCTGTTCCCCTTCCTGCCGGAGAAGCGGGATCGGGACGTGGCGGTGAACTCCGTCGCCCCGGTCTGGGACGGGAACGAGACTTGGCTCGTGCTCGGCGGGGGCGGGCTCTTCGCGGTCTTCCCGCTGGCCTATGCGGTGATCCTGCCGGCCCTTTACATGCCGCTGATCCTGATGCTGCTGGCGCTCATCTTTCGCGGCGTCGCCTTCGAGATGCGCTTCCGCGCGGAGACGCACACGCAGCAGATGTGGTGGGACCGCGCCTTCTCCTGGGGCTCGACGGTCGCGGCCTTCACGCAGGGCATCGCGCTGGGCGCCTTCGTGCAGGGGATCAACGTCTCCGGCCGATCCTATGCCGGGGGCTGGTGGGACTGGGTGACGCCTTTCTCGCTGCTGACCGGCGTCGCGCTGGTGATCGGTTACGGGCTGCTCGGCGCCTGCTGGCTGCTGTGGAAGACCGAGGGGCCGCTGCACCGGCGCGCGGTGGAACTCGCCTGGCCCTTCGCGGTGGCGACGGTGGCCGCGATCGTGGCGGTATCCGCCATCATGCCTTTCCTGCAGCCGGCCTTCCGGGCGCGCTGGTTCCAGTTCCCGAACCTGCTGCTGGCCGCGCCCGTGCCGCTGCTCGTCGCCTTCCTCATCTGGCGGTTCTTCCACGCGCTGCGGGAGGATACGGGCAAGGGCGGGATGGCCGACGTGCGGCCCTTCCTCCTCACCCTCGCGCTGTTCGGCATCTCCTATGTCGGGCTCGGCGTCTCGATGTGGCCGATGATCGTGCCGCCCGCCTTCAACATCTGGCAGGCAGCGGCGCCGCCCTCCTCGCAGGCCTTCCTGCTGGTGGGCGCGGCGGTGCTGATCCCGATCATCCTGACCTACACGGCCTATGTGTACTGGATCTTCCGGGGCAAGGTGACGCATGAGAGCGGGTACCACTGAGGCGGGACGGCGCCTGCTGTGGTTCGTCGGCCTGTGGCTGGCCGGCGTGCTGGCAGTGGGGAGCGTGGCCTATCTGCTGCGGCTCGTGATGAAGGCGGTCTGAAGGGACCTCCCCGGCTCGCAACCCGCATTCCATATCCCGCCCATGCCCGAACTTCCTGAGGTCGAGACCGTGATGCGCGGTCTCTCCGCCGTGCTCACCGGTCGCACCCTGTCCCGCGCCGAGACCCGACGCGCCGGCCTGCGCTGGCCCTTTCCCGAGGGCTTGGCCGACCGCCTGTCCGGCCGCCGGGTCGAGGGGTTCCGGCGCCGCGGCAAGTACATGCTGATGCGCCTGTCGGACGGGGAATCCGTCCTGATCCACCTCGGCATGTCCGGGCGGATGGTGGCGCGGCCCCCTGGCACCGACCCCGTGCCGCGGGAGAGGCCTCAGGGCCTGGTCTCCGACGCGCGCGGGGCCGGGGACGGGCTGGCGCATGAGCACCTGCTGCTGGAAACCGAGGATGGCTGGCGGGTCGGCTTCCAGGACCCCCGCCGCTTTGGCTCCGTCGACCTGATCCCGACCGCGGAGGAGGACCGCCACCGGCTCCTGGCCGGTCTCGGCCCCGAGCCGCTGGAGACGGACTTCACCCCCGCCGTCCTGTCCCGCGCACTGGCCGGCAAGAACACCCCCATCAAGGCCGCGCTGCTGGACCAGGGCGTGGTCGCCGGGCTCGGCAACATCTACGTGGCGGAGGCGCTGTTCCGCGCCGGCATCTCCCCCCGCCGCCTGGCCGGCACCGTCCCCGGGGCCCGCGCCGGGCGCCTCGTTCCCGCCATCAAGGCCGTGCTGACGGACGCGATCGAGGCCGGCGGCTCCTCCCTGCGGGACTATGTCCGCGCCGACGGGGAGCTGGGCCACTTCCAGGACCGCTTCCACGTCTACGACCGCACCGCCCAGCCCTGCCCGAAATGCCCCGGCCCGCCTGCCTGCCCCGGCGTCGCCCGCATCACCCAGGCCGGGCGGTCCACCTTCTTCTGCCCGCGGACTCAGCGGTGAGGCCGTCGCGCCGATGACTCCGGGGAAGGCCCGTTGGAAGCAGTGCTTCCAATCCCCGGCCCCCATCCGCCAGGAGGCTAACCTCCTGGACCTCGCTTAACGCCTTCGGTGAGAGGGCCCCTGAAGGGCCCTCTCACCGACGGCAAGAATGGGTTCCAAGGGTCTAGCCCCCCCGCGGACAGGGGTCTGGGGAAAGGCGCGGCCTTCCCCAGGGCCACGCGCGCGACACCCCACCCGTTGACCGGGCGGAAGAAGCTGGACAGCTTGCGGCCCCTTTGGGGAGCGGGCTGATGGCCGAGTACGGGATGATCAAGGCGGAGCTGCGGGGCAAGGTGGGGCTGATCACGCTCGACCGGCCGGCCGCGCTGAACGCGCTGTGCGACCAGCTCATGGAGGAGCTGGGTGCGGCGCTGCGCGGCTATGACGCCGATCCGGCGGTGGGCGCCATCGTCCTCACGGGCAGCGAGAAGGCCTTCGCGGCCGGCGCCGACATCAAGGAGATGAAGGACCGCACCTACCCCGCGGTTCATTTCGAGGACTTCATCGGCAACAAGTGGGAAGCAGTGCTGACCATCAAGAAGCCGGTGATCGCGGCGGTGGCGGGCTTCGCGCTGGGCGGCGGCTGCGAACTCGCGATGATGTGCGACATCATCCTGGCGGCCGAGAACGCGAAGTTCGGCCAGCCCGAGATCCGGCTGGGCATCATCCCCGGCGCTGGCGGCAGCCAGCGGCTGACCCGGGCGGTCGGCAAGTCCAAGGCGATGGACATGGTCCTGACCGGCCGGATGATGGACGCGGCCGAGGCGGAGCGGTCGAACCTGGTGACCCGCGTGGTGCCGGTGGAGAGCCTGGTGGAGGAGGCGCTGAAGATGGGCGAGGCGATCGCCGCCTTCTCCCAGCCCTCCGTCGCCATGGCGAAGGAGGCGGTGAACGCCGCCCACGAGCTCTCCCTGCGGGAGGGGGTGCGGCTGGAGCGGCGGCTCTTCCACTCCCTCTTCGCGACCGCCGACCAGAAGGAAGGCATGGCCGCCTTCGCCGAGAAGCGGAAGCCGAGCTTCAAGAACGCCTGAGACCTGGGGCCGGCCGCGGCGGGTGGGACACCGATGCCTCCTCCGCCGCGGCGGCTCCTGGGCCAGAGTCGGTCTTCCTTGACTCCCCTCCGGGCCTGTGGATAGAACCGGCCCCTTCCTGCGGCCCCCGATCCTTCCCGGTCGGGGGCCGCATCCCGCGAACATTCCGACTGGTATTCTCTAGCCCATGGCGAACACGGCTTCCGCGCGCAAGCGCATCCGGCAGAACGAGAAGCGGCTCGAGCGCAACCGCGCCCGTCGCTCGCGCATGCGCACCTTCCTCCGGGCCGTCGAGGAGGCGATCTCCGGCGGCGACAAGTCCAAGGCGCAGGAGGCCTTCCGCCTCGCGCAGCCCGAGCTGCAGCGCGCCGCCGACAAGGGCGTGACGCACGACAACACCGTGGCCCGGAAGCTCTCGCGGCTCTCCGCCCGGATCAAGGCGATCAGCGCTTCCGCCTGACGCCTTCGCGCGTGCCGCGCAAATTCTGACGGCGCGCCTCAAGATATCCTGAACTCAGGACAAGTGCCGAACGCGGCACGGTGCGCTCGCGCCGTGTCGCGTTTGTGCGCGCGCGACTCCGTGTGTGGGCAGCGTCGCGTTTAATGTTTGCCGTGCGCGGGCGCCGCGTTACGCTTCGTCATGTGGGGCGTCCGCGCGAGCGGACGGAGCAGGGGGTTCCGAGTGGGTCACACGCAGGATCGCAGCGCCTCCGTCGCGGCCGTCGTGCCGCCTGACCCCGACGATTCCCGACTGGATGCCGCCTGGGCCCGCATCCGCGGCCGCCTCCGCGAAGAGGTGGGCGAGACCGAGTACCGCACCTGGCTCCGCCAACTGACGCTCGCCGCCGTGGAGGGCGAGGAGGCGGTGGTGCACGTCCCCACCCGCTTCCTGCGCGACTGGCTGCGCGGCCAGTACGGCGACCGGCTGCGCGCGCTGTGGATGGCGGAGAACCTCGGCGTGCGCCGCGTGGACATCCGCGTGGCGCCGGGCCGGGACGCCCCCGGCGCCGCGCGCGACGCGGAGGAGGAGGCGGAGCCCGCGCTGGCCGAGCCGATCGCAGCACCGCGCCCGGTGGAGGGCCGCGCCGACGCGAAGGCGGATGCCGCGAAGGGCGACTGGGCCGCGCCGCTCGACCCGCGCTTCACCTTCGACACCTTCGTGGTGGGCAAGCCGAACGAGTTCGCCCATGCCTGCGCCCGCCGCGTGGCGGAGAAGCCGGCCTCCCCGGGCTTCAACCCGCTCTTCCTCTATGGCGGCGTCGGGCTGGGCAAGACGCACCTGATGCACGCGATCGCCTGGGCGATCCGGGAGGGGACGGATGGCCGTCCCGGCCGCACCGTTGCCTACATGAGCGCGGAGAAGTTCATGTACCGCTTCATCGCGGCGCTGCGCTCGCAGTCCACGATGGAGTTCAAGGAGAGCCTGCGCTCCGTCGACGTGCTGATGATCGACGACCTCCAGTTCCTCATCGGCAAGGACAACACGCAGGAGGAGTTCTTCCACACCTTCAACGCGCTGGTGGACCAGGGAAAGCAGATCGTCGTCTCCTCCGACAAGCCGCCCTCGGACCTCGCGGGGCTGGAGGACCGGCTGCGGACGCGTCTGGGCTGCGGCATGGTGGCCGACATCCATGCCACCACCTACGAGCTGCGCATCTCCATCCTGCAGGCGAAGGCGAATTCCGCGCAGGTGGACGTGCCGATCCGCGTGCTGGAGTTCCTGGCCCACAAGATCACCTCCAACGTGCGGGAGCTGGAGGGGGCGCTGAACCGCCTCATCGCGCACGCCAACCTCTTCGGCCGGCCGGTGACGCTGGAATCCTGCCAGGAGGTGCTGCACGACATCCTCCGCGCCCACGACCGCCGCGTGACGATCGAGGAGATCCAGAAGAAGGTCTCCGAGCACTACAACATCCGGCTGACCGACATGTCCTCGGCCCGGCGGGCGCGGAACGTGGCGCGGCCCCGGCAGGTGGCGATGTACCTGGCGAAGCAGCTCACCTCCCGCTCCCTGCCGGAGATCGGGCGGAAGTTCGGCAACCGGGACCACACCACCGTCATGCACGCGGTCTCCCGCATCGCGGAGCTGATGCAGGCCGATGCCGGCTTCGCGGAGGATGTGGAGTTGCTCCGGCGGATGCTGGAGACCTGAAGGGCCGGGGGACGGTCCGCCACCTGCCCCCATCCCATCCTGCCCACGGGCGCGGCCGGCCCGGGCGCGTCTCCAACGGTCAAAAATAGATGGGGGAGGACCGGAGGGATACCTCCCCCGGCCTTCCACCCCCCCTTCCCCAATGATACCCATGACTCCCGAGGGCCCGTATGCCCTCCACAGCCTTGCGGGGATGGCAGCGATGAAGTTCTCGGTGGACCGGGCGGTGCTCCTCAAGGCCCTGGCCCACGTGCAAAGCGTGGTGGAACGGCGCAACACCATCCCGATCCTGGCCAACGTGCTGCTGGACGCCACCAAGGGCGCGCTGCGCCTGACCGCGACGGACATGGAGATCGCGATCGTGGAGGAGGTGGCCGGCGTCGAGGTGGCGCGGGAAGGCCGCTGCACCGCGCCTGCCGCGACCCTGTTCGAGATCGTCCGCAAGCTGCCGGACGGCGCGAAGGTGGAGCTGGACCACAAGGGCGGCGACGCCCCGCTGGCGCTGCGGGCCGGGCGCTACAACACGAGCCTGATGGTCCTGCCGGTGGAGGACTTCCCCTCCATGACCGAGGGAAAGCTGCCGCATAAGTTCTCCGTGACGGCCGGGATGCTGCGGGACCTGGTGGACCGCACCCGCTTCGCGATCAGCACGGAGGAGACGCGCTACTACCTCAACGGCATCTACCTGCACGCGGCCGAGGTGGATGGCGCGAAGGTGCTGCGGGCCGTGGCGACGGACGGCCACCGGCTGGCCCGCGTGGAGGAGCCGCTGCCGGAGGGCGCGGGCGGGATGCCCGGCGTCATCATCCCCCGCAAGACCATCGCCGAGCTCCGCAAGCTGGCGGAGGAGACGACGGACGAGATCGAGCTGCGTCTGTCCGACACGAAGCTGCAGATCCGCCTGGGCACCGTCACGCTCACCAGCAAGCTCATCGACGGCACCTTCCCGGACTATGAGCGGGTGATCCCGAAGGGCAACGAGCGCGTGCTGAAGGTGGACAAGGCCGCCTTCGCCGCGGCCGTGGACCGGGTGGCGGCCATCTCCTCGGAGCGGTCGCGGCCGGTGAAGCTCTCGCTGGACCGGAACCACCTGCTGCTGACCGCCGCCTCCCCGGAGCAGGGCCAGGCGCAGGAGGAGCTGGACAACGACACCGTGGCCTACGACTCCACGCCGCTCGAGATCGGGTTCCAGGCGCGGTACCTGAAGGACATCACGGACCAGGTCGACGCCCAGGTGGAGTTCCGCTTCGCCGATGGCTCCGCGCCCACCATCGTGCAGGATGCCTCGAAGCCGGAAGCCCTCTACGTGCTGATGCCGATGCGGGTCTGATGGTGACCAGGGAGTTCGGTGTGAACCGAGCTCCCATAGCCCGCTGGCGTCATGCTCTTGGCAGCTGCCGCTGCTCGAACCCGGCGAACTCCGCGGCCGGACCTCGTCGGAGGTGTTCACCGATCTCGTGCTAGGGGCCGGGTGGTGAGGGCATTCCATCACCCACGGCCACCGCTCGTGGCCGGCGGTCCAACCCGCAACGGTGACAAGCGGGTTCTCTCCCCTCTCCGGTGACGATGCCGATGCCGATGCCGATGCGAAGGCGTCGGTCGGGCATTGACCGGCCAGCTTGGCTTCTCAGGGATCCATCTGCGTCCGCTTGCGGTCGGAAGGCGGCTCGTCCGGTAAAGTAGCGGCCCCCGCCTCCCGCCTTGAAACGGGTGAAGTCTGGCTGACACTGCCCCCCTAACTCGGAAGGCTTCCCCTCATGCCCGATTCGGAACCGGCTGCGCTCAGGATGGACACGGCCGATTATGACCGCCTTCTTCGCGCGAACATCCAGCGGGTCTTCAACGAGCGTGACAGCGCGAAGCGTGCGCTGGCCATCGAGGAGCTCTTCGTCGCCGATCCCGTCCTGTATGAGCCGGACAACACCGTAACCGGGCGGGCCGCCATCTCCATGGTCGCCGGCAGGCTCCTGGAACAATTCGGGCCGACCTTCCTCTTCCGGCCCGATGGCGTCGCGGTTGGGCACCATGGGCTGGCCATTCTGCGCTGGACGGCTGGCCCGGACGGAGGCCCGGTTGCCGTTACCGGCACGGATGCCGCCGAGATCGTCGAAGGCAGGATCGCCCGGCTCTGGGTGTTGCTGAATCCAACGACCGAATAGGTGGGTTGGCCGCACCGGCAGCATCGTCCGCCCAGCGGGAAGGACGTGTCGGTCCTTGGCGGGGCATCGGTGTCGCCCCTCCGCCTTAGGCCCGCAGCAGTCGAGGATGGGTCCCCGTCCCTGCTGTGACGCGGGAAAGTCAGGGTCCCAGCAATTAACCCGAAAGATCGCCGACCCGTTCGGCCTGTCGCCGCGAGACCGGCAGCATGACCGTAACCGAGCCGACGCCGGAGGGAGCTGGAAGTTCCTCGCCCTCCGCTGCACGGCGGGAGCGATCTGCTGAACGAACGTGGCGAGGAGCACGACCGGGCGATCCGCACGCACCTCGCGTGTCTCCGCCGCATGCGTGACACCGACTGCATCGCGGCCGCGCACAGACAGCACGACATGCTTGTCCTGCCGAAGAGGCTCCAGGGCGATTCAGTCGGAGCGGGTAGTCAGGGCTGGCCGGGCCGCGCGTCGTGGCGGTCGCGCGGCGTTGCGACGGACGCGACGCAGCCCGGCTGCCGGCGACCTCTCCGCGCGACAATTCGGACCTATGAGGCGCGCACCAAACGCGGCGCCGATCGTCGGTGCCGCAGACAGGCGGGGCGCTGCGGCGTCCATCGGGAGTGCAGGCGCGATGCCGACGAAAGTGATCATGGGGACCGAGGGGGATGAGGGCTTCGACCTTGAGGTCCCGGTCTCGGGAACCCCCTACATGGACGGCCCCCTCTTCGGCGGCGATGACGACGAGTACATCGCCGGCCTTGGCGGCCACGACTACCTGGGCGGCGGCGACGGCCAGGACGAGTTGCATGGCGACGCTGGCAACGACTGGATGAGCGGCGGCTCCGGCAACGATACGATGTACGGCGGCACCGGCAATGACTCGATGATGGGCGATGACACCGTCTACTACAACGGCTGGGACACGATGTGGGGCGGCGCCGGCAACGACACGATGCGCGGCAACATGGGCAATGACGAGCTGCACGGCGGGTCGGACGCCGACGTCCTCAACGGCGACGAGGGCGATGACCGTGTCTACGGCGATAGCGGCAGCGATGTGGTCGCGGGTGGAGACGGGAACGACTGGCTCTACGGCGGAACCGAGAACGACACGCTGATCGGCGGCGCCGGTAACGACGTGCTGAACGGCGACTCCGGCGCCGACATGATGGACGGCGGCGACGGCAACGATACCTACCACCTGGACAACGCCGGCGACCGGATCACCGGCGATGCCTCCGGCTTCGACACGGTCAACACCTCGGTCGGCATCGACCTGACGGCCTGGGGCGCCGGCGCGTCGGGGATCGAGAAGGTCACCGTCACCACCGCCAGCGCAGTGAAGATCGTCGGCAACGTCGCGAACAACGAACTGATCGGAAATATCGGCAACGACACGCTCATCGGCGGGGCGGGCCACGACACGCTGAACGGCGGCGCGGGTGCGGACAGCCTCGCCGGAGGCACCGGCGCCGACACCTATGTCGTGGACAACATCAACGACGTCGTCAACGAGACGGGCGGCGACGGGGCCATCGACACCGTCCACCTGATCAGCACGAAGTTCTCCCTCATCAACCCGAACCAGGCGATCGGCAAGATCGAGAACGTCATCTACAAGTCGAGCGGCAGCTTCAACGTGGCCATCACCGGCAACGACCTGAACAACCTGCTCGACGCCTCGAAGTCCCTCTCCTCCGACCTGAAGGGCGGTTTCGGGGATGACACGCTCGTCGGAGGCATCGGCCAGGACACGCTCGACGGCGGCAACGGCAACGACGTCCTCCGGGGCGGCGCGGGGTCGGACACCTATGTCGTGGACTCCGCTAACGACAAGGTCGTCGAGGCCGTGGGTGGCGGCATCGACACCGTGATGACCTGGGGCAACTACACCCTCTCGGCGAATGTCGAGAACCTGCAGGTGCTCGGCCAGCAGGGCGTCATCGTGTCGGGCAACGCCCTCGGGAACGTCATGATCGGCCATGACGGGAACGACGACCTCTACGGCAACGGCGGGAACGACTCCCTCGTCGGCGGGCTCGGGAATGACTGGCTGTCCGGCGGCACGGGCGCGGACACGATGGAGGGC
Source organism: Muricoccus radiodurans (assembly GCF_050154705.1). Classification (GTDB taxonomy): domain Bacteria; phylum Pseudomonadota; class Alphaproteobacteria; order Acetobacterales; family Acetobacteraceae; genus Roseomonas; species Roseomonas radiodurans. Next base: position 3,624,735 of record NZ_CP189561.1, read on the forward strand.
GGCGCGGGCGACGACGTTTACTACATCGACGCCCTTTCGGACCAGGTCGTGGGCGAGGCCGCAGCCTCTGGTATTGACGAGATCCGGACCTACCTCAGCAGCTATGCCCTCGGCGAGGCGCTCGAGAACCTGCAGGCCCTGACCGGCCAGAACTTCACGGGGTTTGGGAACGAGCTGGGCAACGTGATCCACGGCAACAGCGGGGCGGACGCCCTCTACGGCCTGAACGGCAACGACGTCCTCAACGGCTACTCCGGCTCGGACACGCTCATGGGTGGCCTGGGCGATGACACATTGAAAGGCGGCACCGGCGCGGACTCGATGCATGGCGGCGACGGCTTCGACGTGATCTCCTACGCCGGCAGCACCACGGGCGTGGCGATCTACATCGACAAGCAGAGCGTCGCGGGCGGCGAGGCCTCCGGCGATCAGATCGCCGGTATCGAGGGCGCGATCGGTTCCGAGGGGAACGACTTCTACTACGGCGCGACCTTCGACGATTCCTTCCAGGGCGGTGCGGGCGAAGACGTGTTCAACGGCAGCGCCGGCGCCGACCGCTTCGATGGCGGCGCGGGGTCGGACACGGCGGTCTACACGAACTCCGCGGCCGGGGTGAAGGTGAACCTCGCCCTCGGCCTCGCCGTGGGTGGCGACGCACAGGGCGACGTGCTCACCGGGGTCGAGAACCTCGTCGGAAGCGCCTTTGACGACACGCTCGGCGGCGATGCCGGGGCGAACCGCCTCATGGGCGGCGGGGGCCGGGACAAGCTCAATGGTGGCGGCGGGAACGACGAGCTGATCGGCGGCGCCGGCAACGACGCCCTCGTGGGGGGTGAGGGGCAGGATACGCTCCGCGGCGATGCCGGGGTGGACCAGCTGCGCGGCGGCGCGGGGGACGACGTGCTCTGGGGCGGCGGGGATCGGGACCACTTCTTCCTCGAGCACGGGACGGGCACGGACCGGGTGGCCGATTTCACCGACGGCCAGGATCTCATCCGGGCCGCCGGCGTGACCTACGCGGATCTCGCGATTGCCGCCTCGGCCGACGGCGCGGTGGTCAGCTTCGCCGGGTCGACGGACAGCCTGCTGCTCCTCGGCATCGATGCCGCCCTTCTCTCGCAGGCGGACTTCCTCTTCACCTGACCAGGCTGGACCGGGCGGCACGCCGCCCGGTCCGTCGCCCGCGCTTGCTGTCGAGCAGCGCGCTTCGCGACAATCTGTCGGGGTCCGAGATCCGCTTCTGCGCCACCGTCGCTCCAGAGCGGGCTGACCGCTGACGGCGGATCGCATCCTCGACGCTGGCTCGACAGAATTGCAGGCGCGTGCAGAACCCAAGGCTTCTGCCCCGGCTGCACAGCGGTGAAGCAGCCTTACCGAACTTTCGCGTAGCTGAAGCAGTCTTGTGGCAGGTCGCCAAGGTTCGGGTGCACTTCCCAGCGTCGCAGGATGCCCTCACGCGCCAGGCCCGCTTTCTCCATCACGCGCGCCGAGGGAAGATTCTCGACGTTGCACACATCCCCGATGCGCCAGATGGATGGCTGCCGGAGTGCCCAGTCCACGACTTCGGCCAGAGCCTCTGTCATCAGACCTTGTCCCCATGAAGCGCGGGCGAGCACATAGCCATACCCCAGGCGCGCCGGACCTGACTGCCGTAGGTCCAAGGCACCGATGATCGCGTTGTCCGTGCGCCGCATCAGGACGTAGGTCCGATCATCGGCCGCTGCCAAGCAAGTGTTCACATAGGCCCTCGTCTGAGCGATCGAGGTATGCGGCCGCCACGTCATATAGCGGCTGACCTCCGGGTCTTGCGTGTAACGGTCGAAGATCGGCTCTGCATCGGCCATGCCGATGGGGCGGAGAAGAAGGCGGGGTGTCTGGAAGCCGTGCGGAAGCATGTCGTGAATGCTGCCAAGTCGCTGAGCGCAACGCCAGCCCACCTTCCACGCCATCGAGCTGCGCTATCTTGGTCGGGCATGAGAGCTGATCGTGGCGGCGCCGCGCCACCCTCGACATACTGGCGGAGGCCTTCCACCGGGAGGGGCAAGGATGGTCGCGGTGTGGGGGAGAGCAGCCCGTGGGCCGGACGGCAGAGTGTCGACCTCGGTCATCTCGTCCACGCCTCCCGATGAAGGTCGGAAGCCGGCCGCACCGGACCGTATTCGCATGGCTAGGAGATCGGACGCTCACGCCGGCGGCGAAGCTGTTCATCCAGCAGGCGCACGCCGTGTCGGCGAGCCTTCGGGGTGTCAAATGTTCCGATACCGTCGCGACATGGCAGAGGTCCGCCTCTCTCTTTCGGCTCAGGATCGGACCGGCTGAAAACGGCTCTCGATTTTCGCGTCCTGCTCGGTCAAGAGGTCCTCATCGCTGGCGCCCAGGGGGCGACACCTTGTCGCACGAATGATGGCCGCGAAGCTTCGCTTAGTGACGGCATTGCGCGGTGCGACTGCATCGCCCGAGTCCCGTTCTCTCCCCCTCGCGGCCACCCTGCGGACAGCCCGGTCCGGGCGGGACACCCCGAGGATGAACATCAGAGAGGCTGCCCTTCCCCTTCCTGCAGCGCCACCCAGGCGCCGCACTGAGCCTCGGATTCGAGCGCGGCCGCGATCAGCCGCACACCGGCCAGCCCCTCCGCCACGCCGGGCGCCAAGACGGCCAGCGGGTCCGGCGCGACCCCGTCGCGGCGGGCGGCGATGAGCGCGGCGAAGTCTAGGTAAAGGTTGGCGAAGGCCTCGTGCAGGCCCTCGGGATGTCCGCGCCGCTGCCGCCCGGCGCGCGCCGCCGCCGGGGAGAGCAGCGGGTGGCCCCGGGTCAGCGCGAGGGGAAAGCCGTCCAGCGGGGCGAGGCGCAGCTCACCGTGCCGGTCGTGCCGCCATTCGAGGTGGCCGCGCTCACCCCATACGCGCAGCAGGATGTGGTTTTCCGCACCGGCCCCGGCCTGGGTGGCGGTCAGCGTGCCGCGTGCCCCACCGCGCAGCCGGAACCGCAGCTGGGCGTAGTCCTGGACCACGCGTCCGGGCTGCAGGCTGCCGAGCTCGGCGCTCAGTCGCGTCACCGGCTCGCCCGCCACGTAGCAGGCGAGGTGGTGCGCGTGGGTGCCGATGTCTCCCAGCACGAGGGAGGGACCGCTCGCTGCGGGGTCCAGCCGCCAGCGCCGCGGCGCGTCGGGCTGCGTCTCCACATGCGTGGCCAGACCCGCGCCGAAATATTCCACCTGCACCATGCGCAGGGGTCCCAGCGCGCCGGCGGCAACCTGCGCCCGCGCCTCCCGGATCATCGGGTAACCGGAATAGGCGTGTGCGAGGCAGAGCACGGTGCCCCTCGCCGCGACGGCCCGGGCGATCGCCTCCGCCTCGGCGGCCGAGTTGGCCAGCGGCTTCTCCACCATGACGTCGAGGCCGGCGGTCACGGCCGCCAGGACATAGCGGAGATGGCTGTCGTTCGGCGTGACAATGGAGACCGCCTGGATGCCGTCGGGACGGGACGCCTCGGCCGCGATCATCTCCTCCGGGCTGGCGTAGCTGCGCCCCGGCACGACGCCGTACTCCGCCGCGGCGTCCCCGGCCTTGGACGGATCGCGGGAAAAGGCGCCGGCCACCACCGCGAAGCGCCCGTCGAAGAGGGCGGCGCGCCGGTGCACCGGGCCGATCATCGCCGGCGCTGCCCCGCCGATGAAGCCGAGACGAATAGGGGCCACCGTCAGCTCTCCACCCGGACCGCCGCGGTGAGCGGGGCGCCGGATGATTCTGCCGGGAAGAGCTGCGCGGCATCCACGGCGGGGCGGCCTCCAGGTTCTGGTCCGACATCGGCTGACATCGTCTGGCCCCCGGTGCCGAGTTTGGGCTGGACAGTGAAGAACCGACCGGATCAACTGTCGCCGTCCAAGAAAGAACATGCCTTCCGTCCGGGAGGCAAGCGACGCGTGGGCAGGGGCGGGCCGAGGGCGGCGCGGTCCGGGACACGCCGCGCAGCTGCCCCGGGCGCGCAGGATGTGGTCGCTGTCGTGCCGGACAGAAGAGGCCGGCCGATCGAGGGAGGGGTTCATGCGCGCCATCCATCGTCGGAGCATCCTGGCCGGCACCGCGGCGGCGGTTGCTGCGCCGCACGTCGTCACGGCCCAGGGACAGACCCGGCCGCGCCTGACGCTCATCTCGCAGTGGAGCGCCGGCAGCGACGGGGCAGCCATCACCGCGCTCGGCCGCGTCTTCGAGGAGGAGGGCGGCACGTGGCAGCACAGCCCCGTGCCCGGCTTCACGACCGAGATGATGAACAAGCTGCGGGCCGACATCCTGGCGGGCAACCCGCCCTCGGCCTCGCAGCTCAAAGGCCCGGAGATCGCGGCCTGGTCGCGCATCGCGCCAACGGTGGACCTCAACCAGACCGTCGCCGCAGCGAATTACGAGGGCGTGGTGCCGCCGGACCTCGCGCGCCTGCACAAGCCGCAGGGCCGCTGGATCGCGCTGCCTCTGCAGATCTACCGCACGAACACGCTCTTCGCCTCCCGCCGCGCGATGGAGAAGGTGGGCGCGACCGCACTGCCGAAGACCTGGGCGGAGTTCAACGACCTCGCGACGAAGATGGCCTCGGCCGGCATCGTCCCGATCGCCAATGGCGGCATCCGGTGGGACGACGGGATGAAGTTCGAGATCGCGCTCGCCGGCCTCAGCCCGCAGGCCTATCGCAAGGCGATCATGGAGCTGGACGAGCGCACGCTGCGCGGGCCGGAGGTGCTGGCCGCCTTCCGCCAGCTCCGCCGCTTCTCCGAGTGGTCGGACCCGGCCGCCTCCGGCCAGCACTACAGCACCTTCCTGCCCCGCTTCATCCGCGGCGAGATGGGGCTGCTGATGATGGGCGGATGGGCCCAGGGCGTGATCGCGCATAACGGCTTCAGCGCGGCGGATTACATGATCGGTCAGGCGCCGGTGGAGTCGCCGCAGCCCTGCTTCATCCAGAACGCCGACGCCTTCATCCTGTGGCGGCGGCGGGAAGCGGACCTCCAGGCCGGCCAGACGCTCTTCGCCAACCTGGTCATGAGCAAGCGGGTGCAGGAGATGTACTCGAAGATCACCGGCTCCATCCCGGTCCGCACGGATATGGATCTGTCGGGCGAGGGCTGGAGCGAGGGGCAGCGCGAGGCGTCGCGGTCGCTCGGCGAATCCGTGCGCGCCAACCAGGCGGTGCTGAGCCTCGCCCACAACATGGCGCAGTCCAACCAGATGACCGCGGCCATGATCGACGTGCTGACCGAGTTCGTCCACAACCGCAGCATCCGGCCGGAGCAGGGCGCCTCGCGCCTCGCCGAGGCGATCGAGGGCGCGCGCTGACGCCATGGCCCCGGAGGGGGGACCGGCGGGTTCGGCCGGCATCGCCGTGCCGCTGGGCGGCATCGCGGCACCGGGGTCGCGGGCGGCACGCGGCGGCCCGTCCGCGTGGCGCGCCTGGGTGGAGCGCTGGCTGCCGCACCTCGTGCTCTGGCCGCCGCTGCTCATCAGCGTGATCCATGTCGTCGGCTTCACGGGCTACACGACCTGGCTTTCCTTCACCGCCTCCACCCTCGTGCCGGAGCATGACTGGGTGGGGCTGCGGAACTACTGGTCGGTGTCGGCCTCGCGGAACTGGAACATCGCCTTCGGCAACCTGCTGATCTACGGCGCCTGCTTCGTGATCCTCACCGCGGCGCTCGGCCTGCTGCTGGCGATCCTGATCGACCAGCGCATTCGGGCGGAGAGCCTCTTCCGCACGATCTTCCTCTACCCCATGGCGGTGTCCTTCGTGGTCACCGGCACGGTCTGGTCCTGGCTGCTGAACCCGAGCATCGGTATCCAGAAGCTCGTCCGCGACTTCGGCCTGGAGGGCTTCCGCTTCGACTGGCTGGTGGACCGGGACATGGCGATCTACACGATCGTGATCGCCGGGGCCTGGCAGGCCTCGGGCTTCGCCATGGCGCTCTTCCTCGCCGGCATCCGGTCGGTCGAGGCCGACCTCTACAAGGCCGCGCAGATCGACGGGGCGGGAACCTGGCGGATCTACCGCCGGGTGGTGCTGCCCTCCATCGCGCCGATCTTCGTGGCCGTGCTCGTCATCCTGCTGCAATACGCGATCAAGACCTTCGACCTCGTGCGGGCGCTGACGGGCGGCGGGCCGGGAATCGCCACCCAGCTCCCCACCCTGGTCGTCTATGACCTGATGTTCCAGCGCGGACTGCTGGGGCGCGGCGCGGCGGCCGCAGTCATGATGCTGCTGACCTTGGTGGCCGTGCTGCTGCCCTACTTCCTCTATGTCCGCTGGCGCCGCAGGAAGGAGGCCCGCCATGGCTGAGGCCGCTACCCCCGCCGCCTTCGGCGGTGCCCGGACGCCGCTCGCCCGCGGGCTGGTCTACGCGCTGCTGATCGGCTTCGCCGCCTTCTACCTCGCGCCGCTCCTCGTCGTGGTGCTGAACTCGCTTCGCTCGGCGGGGGATATCGGCGCCACCTCCGTCATCGGCCTTCCCCAGGCCGTGGTGACGGACAACTTCGCCCGCGCCTGGGGCAGCTACTGCATCGCGCAGACCTGCGCGGGCATCGCGCCCTACATGGCCAACTCCTTCCTGATGGTCATCCCGGCGACGATCCTGTCGACCCTGCTGGGCGCGCTGAACGGCTACTCCATCGCGCTCTGGCGCTTCCGGGGGGATCAATGGGTCTTCGGCCTCATCACCCTCGGCGTCTTCCTGCCGGAGCAGATGAAGCTCATCCCCTGGACCCTCGTGCTGCGCGACCTCGGGCTGACGGGCAGCCTGTGGGGCCTCGTGCTGATCCATGTCGTGCAGGGCATCAGCTTCACCACCCTGTTCTGCCGCAACTACTACGTCGCGATCCCGCAGGAGCTGCTGAAGGCGGCGCGGATCGACGGGGCCGGCTTCTTCCGCATCTTCTGGCGGATCGTCCTTCCCCTGTCGCCGCCGATCCTGATCGTGACGGTCATCTGGCAGTTCACCCATATCTGGAATGAGTTCCTCTACGGCGTCACCTTCACCTCCGGCCTGGACCAGCCGGTCACGGCAGCGTTGATCGCGCTCAGCGTCTCGGTGAGCGAGGCGCCGCAATACGGGGTGCAGAGCGCGGCCGTGCTGCTGGCCGCCTTGCCGACGCTGCTCGTCTATCTCTTCGGCGGGCGCTACTTCCTGCGCGGGCTGACGGCCGGCGCGGTCAAGTGAAGGGGAAATCATGTCAGCCCTGGTGATCCGCGGCATCCGCAAGCGCTTCGGCGCACAGGAGGTGCTGAAGGGCATCGACCTGGAGGCCGAAGGCGGCGAGTTCATCGTCCTCGTCGGTCCCTCCGGCTGTGGCAAGTCGACCCTGCTGAACATCATCGCCGGGCTGGAGCGACCCGACGAGGGCGCGATCGAGATCGCCGGGGCCGACGTGACGCGGGTGGCGCCGAAGGACCGCGACATCGCCATGGTGTTCCAGTCCTACGCGCTCTATCCCACCATGACGGTCCGGCAGAACATCACCTTCGGCATGGAGTGCCGCCGCGTCCCGAAGCGCCAGCAGGAGGAGGCGCTGGCCCGCACCGCCCGGCTCCTGCAGATCGAGCCCCTGCTGGACCGCAAGCCCGGACAGCTTTCGGGCGGGCAGCGGCAGCGGGTGGCGATGGGCCGCGCCCTCGTCCGCGATCCCCTGCTCTTCCTGTTCGACGAGCCGCTCTCCAACCTCGACGCGAAGCTGCGGGTGGAGATGCGGATGGAGATCAAGCAGCTCCACCGCCGCATCGGCGCCACGATGGTCTACGTCACCCACGACCAGATCGAGGCGATGACGATGGCGACCCGCATCGCCGTCATGCACGGCGGGGAGGTGCAGCAATTCGCCGACCCCGACACCGTCTACAACCGCCCCGCGAACCTCTTCGTCGCCCGCTTCATGGGCGCCCCGCCGATGAACACCTTCGCCGCCCGGCTGACCGGCGGAGGGGACGGGCTGACCGCGGTGATCGGCGCCGGCCGTCCGGATGAGCTCCGCCTGCCCGTCCCCGAGGAGGGCATCTCCGCCGCCTGGTGCGACCGCGAGGTGGTGCTGGGCATCCGCCCGGAGGCGATCGCCGAGGCGGACCGCCGCTTCGGTGCCGACCCCCGCGCCGCCATCGCCGTCGAGGCGCCGGTGGAGATGACCGAGCCCACCGGCGCCGAGACCGTCGTGCTGGCGCGGCTGGGCGGGGAGCGGGTCCTGGCCCGCGTCTCCCCCGACGTGCGCATGCCCGTGGGCGCTCCCGCCCGCTTCGCGGTGGACACCCGCCGCATCTGCCTCTTCGACCCCTCCACGGACCGCCTGATCGCATGAACACTGTCACCGCCTCGCGCTACGCGGGGCTTGAGGGCCGCCTGGTGATCGTCACCGGCGGCGGAAGCGGGATCGGTGCCTCCTTCGTCCGCGCCTTCTCGGAACAGGGGGCCCGCGTGGTCTTCCTCGACCGGCAAGCCGAGGCCAGCAGAGCGCTCGTTGAATCGATCGTGACGGCCGGCCTGCCGGCGCCGCTCTTCGGGGAATGCGACCTGACCGACACCCCCGCGCTCCGGGCGGCGCTGGCCGAGGTGGAGCGCGCCTGCGGGCCGGCTTCCGTGCTGGTGAACAACGCCGCCGTGGACCAGCGCCAGGATTTCCTGTCCGTGACGGAGGAGAGCTTCGACTGGATGATGGCGGTGAACTTCCGCCACGCCTATTTCGCCAGCCAGGCCGTGGTGCCGCAGATGCGGTCCCTCGGCGGCGGCTCGATCGTCAACATGTCCTCGATCGCCTGGATGAATGGCGGGCCGGATATGCAGGCTTACAGCGCGGCCAAGGCGGCGATGGTGGGCTTCACCAACTCGCTCGCCCGGCAGGTGGGACCCGACCGCATCCGCGTGAACGCCATCGCCCCCGGCATGGTCATCACGCCGCGCCAGCGGGAGCTCTGGTATCAGGATGAGCGCCTGATCGCCGAGGGTCGTTCCCGGCAATGCATCCCCGATGGCATCGAGCCCGAGGACATCGCGCGATTGGCGCTGTTCCTGGCATCCGACGACAGCCGGATGATCACGAAGCAGTGCTTCATGGTCAACGGCGGCTCTCGCTGACGGACCGGGCGCTCAGACCTTACCGCCAGTTCACAGGGCGACGGACCGCGGGGCAGACTGGACCAGGCTGCGCAGGATGGTAACGGCGCTGATCACGACGATGGCGTCCTCGATGACGCCCGTCCGCGTCTGGCCATATTGCGGGATCAAGGCGATCCGAGCCCGCCATCCGGGATAGGAGGCGATGACCGCCGTCGTGCCGCCCAACGCTGCGGCCATCCAGCGCTGCCGCCGCGGCGCGAGCGAGGCGCCCGCGATGGCGGACGTCACGAACCGCGTGATCAGACCGATGGGGACGATCCGGTCGGGTGCCGACTTCATCTTGTCGCCGGCCAGCTCCGCGGCTGCGAGGGCGACGGTGGCAACGGCCACCAGCGGATGGGCGAGGATCCGGGGAGCCCCGTTGTCTTCGGGCAAGTCGCCGCGCGCGGCCGCGACGGAGACGGTGGCCAGCGGCGTCAGCCCCCGCTGTCCGCCCACCAGGCCCATCAGGAAGGAGGCAAGCATCTCGTCATCTCGGAGCAGGTTGCCGGGACAACTTGCGCCCGGGGTGCGCGGTTTCACCGCACGGTGCGGAGCATTGGGTCCCACGCTGTCCCGAAGGCGGGCCGTCGAAGTGGCGGGGTGTCAGCCCGGCCCGGATCGCGGAATACGGCATGACGGTCGGCCAGATCCGGAGCGTGGCGTCCGGGCTGAGCCACAACCAGCCGGGCGATCCCGCACGCCTGGCGGATGTGCTGGTCGCCTTCGCGGAAGCGCCGAACCCGCCGGTGCGCCTGCCGCTGGGCAGCGACACGGTGGCCGCGATCGAGGCGAAGCACGCGGCGAACCAGGCGATCGTGGCGGCATGGGGCTCGGTGTCAGTCTCCACCACCTTCGCCGCGGGCTGACTGATCCCGGCGCGCGCCCATGCCGTCCCGACTGGCAGGGGTTGAACGTCGGAAAGCACCGAGGCCCCGTCCGCAACGTTGACGGACCGCCGCGCATTCATCAGCGCGGCGGTCCGGCTGACGGACCTGACGCGTGAGGCCATCCGATTGATGGACGCCTGACAAGGCGGGTCGCCGATCTCCGGGGTGCCCGGGGGTTGGGATGGACCGCCGGGCCGAGCCCGCGGGCTCACCGAAGCACGGTCAATCCGTCGACGGCTCGCACGCCCTGCCCGTTCGGCAGCACGAAAAGCGGATTGATCTCCGCCTCCAGCAGCCGGTCGCCGGCGGCACCGGCCATGGCGGCGAAGGCCAGGACGGCGTCGACCAGCGCGGGGATATCGGCCGGCGGTGCTCCCCGATAACCGCGCAGCAGGCGCGCGGCCCGCAGTTCCTCGACCATCGCCTCGGCATCGGCACGGGCGATCGGCAACAGGCGCAGGGCGGTGTCCTGGAACAGCTCCGCCGCCACGCCTCCGAAACCCAGCAGGATGACCGGGCCGAGCTGCGGGTCGCGATGGAACCCGAGGATCATCTCCACCCCGCCACGCACGCGCTCCTGCACCAGGAAGCCATCGGGAGGAGAGACGCCGGCGGCACGAAGGCGCTCCAACATCTCCGCGCAGGCCGTGGGGATCTCCTCGGCCGTCAGGCCGACGCGCACGCCACCCAGCTCGCTCTTGTGCGCGATGGTGCGGGAAAGGATCTTCAGCACCACCTCTCCTCCGATCTCCCGCGCGGCCTCCACGGCCGCCGCGGCATCCGGGACGGCGTGCTCTCGCGCCACGGGCACGCCGAACCGCGCGAAGAGGGCCTTGCTCTCCGCCTCGTTGAGAGGGCCGGAGGGAACGCCAGCAAGAACGCCATTCTCCGCCACTGTCGGCGCCGGATCTGGGGATGCCGGGCGCGGGTGGAGAGCCCGCAGCACGGAGGCGCAGCTCTCCGGAGTCGCGAAGGCCGGGATGCCCTGCCCGTTCAGCAGCCGCACGAGGTGCGGCGCGTGGGGGGACACATAGGCGAGGATCGGCTTCCGACTGCGCGCCTGTCCTTCGACGATGGCGCCGGCGACGATGTCCGGCGTCGCGAGGGCGGAGGAGCCGATCACCACGACCAGCGCGTCATAGGCCGGACTCTCCAGCAGCGCGTCGATGGCGCCGCGAAACAGATCCGGGCGCAGCCCGGCGAGGGTGACATCCACGGGGTTGCGCCCCATGGCCGCGGGCTCCTCGCCCATGAGCGTCGCCAGTCGCGCCGCCGCCGCATCGTCGGGCGCGGGAACCTCGATGCCCGCCATCCCGCAATTGTCGGCCAGCAGCGTCCCGGCCCCGCCGGTGGAGGTGAGAATCGCGACCCGATCCCCGGCCATGCGGCGCCCGGACGCGAGGGCGGCCGGGATGTCCAGCAGATCGGTGAACGTCTCCGCCCGGATCACGCCGCTCTGGCGGAACAGGGCGTCGTACACGCGGTCCGCCCCGGCCAGGGCGCCGGTGTGGGACGTGGCCGCCCGCGCCCCGGACTCCGAGCGCCCGACCTTGTAGACGACGATCGGTTTCCCGCGCTCGGCCGCGCGCCGCGCGGCCTGCCGGAAGGCCGCCGGCCGCCGCAGCCCCTCCATGTAGACGGCGATGACGTCGGTCGCGTCGTCCTCCACGAGGTGCGCGATGAGCTCGCTGCTGTCCAGGTCGGCCTCGTTGCCCGTGGAGACGAGCTTGGCGAAGTCGATCCCCCGGTCGGCGGCGCGGGAGAGGAGCGAGCCGAGGATGCCGCCGCTCTGGGAGACGACGGAGATGCGCCCGGCCGGCAGGTCGCCCACTTCCAGCGCGCCGGTCGCGGAGAGCATGACCTTGTCGGTCAGGTTCACGAGGCCGATCGTGTTGGGGCCGAGCAGCCGCATGCCTCCGGCCGCAGCCTTCAGCGCCGCCTGGCGGCGGGCGCCCTCCTCGCTGGCCTCGCCGTAGCCGCTGGCGAGCACGATCGCGGCGCGGCACCCGCGCGCCGCGAGGTCGCGCACCGCGGCCTCCGCGCGCTCCGGCCCGAGCAGCACGATGGCGGCATCCGGCGCGCCGGGGAGCGAGGCCGCATCGGCGTAGCAGCGCAGCCCCCCGATGCTCTCGGCGCGCGGGTTGACCGGCCAGATCTCGCCGCCGAACCCGTATTTCTGAAGGTAGCCGACGGGTCGGCCGGTCATCTTGCCCGCGTCGGCGGAGGCCCCGATGACGGCGACGCTGCGCGGGCGCAGCAGGGCGTCGAGGGCGCTCACGACGCGTCTCCCCCCTTGGCGGCGCGCCGCTTCGCCACGCCCTCGAGGAAGGCCGCCACCGATTCCTGATGCTCGCGGGAGGAGTAGCAGATCGCCTGGGCCTGGCTGCCCTGGGCGAAGACGTCCTCGACCGAGTGCTCGAAGGTCGCGTCGAGGATGCCCTTGCTCAGCGCCAGCGCCCCGGGCGCACCGCGGCCGAGCTCCGCCGCCCAGGCGCGCGCATCGTCCAGCAGCGTCTCGGCGCGGGTCACGCGATCGATCATGCCGAGGCGCAGGGCCTCCTCGGGCTCCACCGTCCGGCCGGTCCAGATGAGCTCCTTCGCGCGGGCCAGGCCGACGCGGCGCGGCAGGAAATACATGCCGCCGCCATCCGGGATCAGGCCGCGCAGGATGTAGGACATGGCGAAGCGCGCCGCCTCGGACGCGATGATGAAATCGCAGCAGAGCGCCACGTCGCAGCCCAGACCGGTGGCCGCGCCGTTGACGGCCGCGATGGTCGGCTTGGGCAGGGCGTGCAGCATGGAGACCGCGTGGTGCGTCCGCTGCTGCCGGCGCCAGCCGTTCAGCGCCACCTCCCCGGGCGGCACGGAAAGGCGCGCCTGCATGGATTTCACGTCGCCGCCGGCGCAGAAACCCTTGCCCGCGCCCGTGACCACGAGGGCCTTGATGCTGTCCGTTCGCGCCACCCGGTCCAGCGCTGCCATCAGCTCGGCCCGCATGTCGTCGTCGATCGCGTTGCGCGCCGCGGGGCGGTTGAGGGTCAGGATGGCGACGGGACCGTCGCCCTCCAGCAGGATCGCGTTCTGTCCGGTGCTCTCGATCGTCATGGGGTCGCTTCTCCGGTGTGTCCCGCGATCCCGTTCAGAGACCGCCGCAGGGGGGCGCCCGCATCCCAGGCGCGCAGGCATTCCACCGCATCCTCGAGGTGGAGGCGGAAGTCTTGCCGCGTCACGTACCCAGGATGCGGGGTCAGGATCGTGTTGGGCGCGCGCCGGAGCGGATCATCCGGCGCGCGAAGGCGAGGACCAGTCCCAGGGTCAGCTCGACCGTCGGCGAGGGGAGCGAGGGCGTCCCGCAGGTTGCTGCCGCCGGCCGCGAAGGGCATGACCATCCGCGGCGGCCGGTCGAAGCCGGGAAGGGGCTGGACCGCGTCGCGGCGGAGCATCACGGACAGTGCGGGCGCGAGCGCGAGTTTGGTGCGCCGCTTCATCTGAACGGCTCCTCCGTTGACCGGCTCGCCCCCGGGGACCGGAGGCGGCTCTTGCCCCCCTCTCTCCGTCAGGGCGGGGTGCGCCGAAAGCCCAAGAGTTTTCGTCACCACCCCAACTCGGGGTTAGGGTGGGTCATGCGCCGGGTTCTTCCCCCCCTCGACAGCCTCTGGACCTTTCACATGGTCGCCCAGCTCGGGAGCCTGACGGCCGCCGCGGCCGCCCTCGGCGTCACCCAGCCGGCCGTGAGCAAGCGCCTCAAGGACTTGGAAGGAAGGCTCGCCTGCGCCCTCGTTCAGAGGGGCGTCAACGCGATCAGCCTGACCCCGCTGGGCAGGCGCTACGCCGGCGAGCTCCGGGCCATCTTCGCGCAGCTGGAGGAAGCCACGCGAAACCTCGGAGGAGAGGCGGCCCCGCTCCGCATCCGGGCCTACACCACCTGGGCGCTGCGCTGGCTCATTCCGCGCCTGCCGCGCTTCCGGGCCTCTCATCCGGACATCGACGTGGAGGTGACAACCTCCACCGCCACCGTCGACCTCGCGCGGGAAGGCGTCGACGCGGCCATCAGGACGGCGCCCGCTGCCCGTCGCCCGGCCCCCGGTGCCCGCCCGCTTCAACCGGTCATGGTCGCGCCCTTCGCCGCGCCGTCATCGCTCCCGTCCGGCGCGGCACGGCGCGCCACGGACGACCCTCTCCTCGGCAGCAAGGTCCGGTCCGGCGATTGGCGCCTCTGGCAGGATCACCACGGCCTGCCCGCGGTATCGCCGTTGCTGTTCGAGAGCACGACGCTGGCGATCCAGGCCGCGATGGAGGCGCTGGGCACCGTCATCTGCTCTCCCGCCTTCGTTCGGGACGAAGTCCGGGCCGGCCGCCTGATCTCCCTCGGGGAGGCTCCCCTGCCCACCGGCGACCGCTACTGGCTCATCCTGCCGCGCGGACGCGTCCGACCCGCGCTCCAGATCTTCGCCAACTGGCTCATGGAGGAGGCTGCGGCCGAGGAGGAGACGAGCATCGATCCCGTCAGGGGTAAGAACCCCTGCCAAGGATGAGGGCCGATGCTCGCCGGGAGTGTACGCCTCCGTGCCGTCAGAGCTTCGCCACCCAGTCGCGGGTGAGCGCCACGTCCATCTGGGACAGGCCGTGTCCCAGCGGGAGCTCCTGGTGCTGCACCGACGCGCCGGCTTCCCGCAGGATCGCGGCCAGCCGCGCACTGTTCGCGGCGGGCACGATGGGGTCGTTCACGCCCGACAGCAGCAGGACCTCGGTCCCGCCCAGCCCGACCACCGGGGGTTCCCGATAGGGCACCATGGCCCGCAGCAGCGCCGCGCCGCGCAGCAGGCCGGGATGGCGCAGCAGCAGGCTGGCCGCGATGTTGGCCCCGTTGGAGAAGCCGAGCGCGACCGGCGCGGCGAGCCGGTAGCGGGCCTGCGCGTCGCGGATGAAGGCCGCGAGGTCGTCCGTGCGGCGGCGCAGGTCGTCCTCGTCGAACACGCCCTCCGCATGGCGGCGGAAGAAGCGGGGCATGCCGTTCTCCAGCACGGTGCCGCGCGGCGACAGCAGCGCCGCGCCGGGCGCGACGAGGCGGCCGAGCGGGAGCAGGTCCCTCTCGTCGCCGCCGGTGCCGTGCAGCAGCAGGAGCGGCTGGTGGGCGGAGCCGGTGCCGGGCTCGAAGACGTGGATGATGTCGGTGGCGGTGTCGCTCATGGTCAAATCCTTCCGGGCCGCGCCAGGACGGCGCGGCCCGTGAGAGGGGGTGTTCAGGCGAGGACGGGCAGGGCGGCCTCGATGGACTCGCGGTGCCCTTCCAGGAAGGCGGGCAGCTTCAGCGCGGTGCCCAGCGACTCCGCCGGCTCGTCCACGTCGAAGCCCGGGATGTCCGTCGCGATCTCGAACAGCACGTGGCCGGGCTCGCGGAAGTAGACGGAGCGGAAGTAGTCGCGGTTCTTCTGCTCCGTGGTGCGCAGGCCGTGGTTCTCCATCAGCTTGCGGACCATCTCCATCTCCGCCGCGTCATCCGCCGCGCGGAAGGCGAGGTGGTGCACGGAGCCGCGTCCGAGCCGCGCCGGCAGGAAGCCGCCGACGGCCTGCAGGTCCACGATGCCGCCGAGCGCCGTGCCCTCCACGGCATAGCGCGTAGTGTTGCCCTCCTTCGCCACCTCGCGGAAGCCGAAGACGTCGGTCAGGATCGCCCCGGTCCGCTCCGTGCGGTCCAGCATCAGGGAGACGCTGTGGAAGCCGCGGATGGCGTGCTCCTCGGGAACCTCCCCGTTGCTCCAGGCGGGCTCGGCCTCGAGGCCGGGCAGGCCGACCAGCGCCAGGCGCAGGCCGTCCGGGTCGCGGAAGGTCAGCACCGTCTCGCCGAAGCGCGTCGCGCGCTCCAGGCCGTGGTTCACCAGCCGCGCGGTCCAGTAGCCGATCGCCGCCTGCGGGATGCGGAAGACCGTCTCCCGCAGCTCGCCCGCGCCGGCACGGCCGGGCGCGGCGTGCTCCCAGGGGAAGAAGGTGAGGATGGTGCCGGGGCGGCCGGCCGCGTCGCCGTAGTAGAAGTGGTAGGCGCCGGGGTCGTCGAAGTTCACCGTCTTCTTCACCAGCCGCAGCCCGAGGGTGCGGGTGTAGAAGTCGAGGTTGCGCTGTGCCTGGCCGGCGATGGCCGTGACGTGGTGGATGCCGTGGGTGCCCATGATGGCTGCTCCTGTCGGGTGAAGCCTCGGTGGCTCCGGTGGCCCCACAGTTGTGCCGGCGAGGGGCGGTTGGACAGGGCAAACCGATTGCACTGCTGCAATCCTGTAATTGTCGAATACGCCGTGGCGTTGCATCGACTGATCCGCCACCTTGCGGGCCAGTCCACCGTCGCAATGGAGATTCTGCCGTGATCGACCCTCGTCTCGCCCCCTATGCCATCACCCTGCTGCGCGTCTCGCTGGGGGTGATGTTCATCGCCCATGCCTGGCTGAAGGTGGCGGTCTTCACCGTGCCGGGCTTTGCCGGCTTCCTCGCGCAGGCCGGCTTCCCGCCCGCGCTCGCCCTGCCGGTGATCGTGGCGGAGGCCGTGGGCGGCATCGCCCTGGTGCTCGGCCTCTACGCCCGCGCCGTCTCCGTCGCCCTGCTGCCGGTGCTGGCCGGCGCGCTGCTGGTGCATGCCGGGAATGGCTGGGTGTTCAACGCGCCGAATGGCGGCTGGGAATACCCGGCCTTCCTGATCGTCGGCGCCCTGGTGCAGGCCCTGGCCGGCGACGGCGCCCTGGCGCTGCGGACGACGCCCGTGCCGGCCGCCCGCCCGGTCCTCGCCGCCGCGGCCTGAAGCGCCTAGCATCGTCGCAACCCGCCGGCGGCACGGTTCTCCGTGCCGCCGGCTTCGCGCGTCAGGAGGATGGCCGTGAAGGAATCCGCCCGCACCCTCGCCTGGGACGACTTCCGCCTGATCGACGCGGTGGCGGTCACGCGCAACCTGCCGGCCGCCGCCGCGCGCCTCGGGCTGGACCACTCCACCGTCTTCCGGCGCCTCAAGGCAATCGAGGCGACGCTCGGCCAGCCGCTCTTCGAGCGGCATCGCAGCGGCTACGCGCTGACGCCGGCGGGGGAGGAGATGGCCGCGCTCGCCGCGCGCGTGGACGACGACATCACGACCGTCACGCGCCGCCTCGCGGGCCAGGATGTCGCGCCCTCCGGCGAGGTGCGGGTCGCCACCAGCGACAGCCTGCTCTCGGACCTGCTGATGCCGATGCTCGCGGGCTTCCGGGCCGCGAACCCGGCGATCCGGCTGGACATCGTCACCGGCAACGCGGCGCTGAACCTGTCCCGCCGGGACGCCGACGTGGCGGTGCGCGCGACCGACAACCCGCCCGACACGCTCGTCGGCCGCCGCGCGGCGCGCATCGCCTGGGCGCTCTACGGGGTCGCCGGGGCGGAGCATCCGCTGGACCCGGCGGAGAGCGCACGCTGGGTCTGCCTCGGCGACAACCTGGCGGGGCTGAAGGTGGTGCGCTTCGCGCAGGCGGTCGTCGCGCCCGATCGGCTGGCGGCGCGGTGCGACACGGTTCTCGGCCTGGCGCATGCCGTGGCCGCGGGGATCGGGGTGGGGCACCTTCCCTGCTTCCTCGGCGACACCTGGCCGGGCCTCGTGCGCCTCGCGCCGCCGGACCCGGCCTATGCCTCCGACCTCTGGCTGCTCACCCATCCCGACCTGCGGCACACGCCGCGCGTGCGCGCCCTGATGGACCACCTGGCCGAGGCCATCGCGGCGAAGCGCCCGCTGATCGAGGGCGCCGCGCCGCGACCGGTCAGCCCCGGCCCGGGCTGACCGTCAGGAAGTGCCGCACCACCGGCTCGTCCGGCCCGATGTGGAAGCGGCGCAGCGCCGCCTGCACGTCCGCGTCGGCGCGGGAGACCCGGTGGTGCTGGCGCAGATGCTCGGCCCAGGATTCTACCATGAACCACTCCACCAGCTTCTCCGGATCGGCGGCGTCCTCGGTGATGCCCCAGCCATAGGCGCCGTCCCGCCGCCGCTCGGCGGAGAGGCGGCGCATCGCGCTCAGGAAGGCGATGCGGTCCTCCGCCCCGACCCGATACTCAATGAGGATCATCACGGGGCCGCGGTCATGCGGCACCGGATCGGCGGTCAGCGGCTCCGGCCAGTGGCGGGAGGGAACGAGGTCCGCCTCGCCCGCCGGCAGCTTCACCCGGTGCAGCAGGAACGCCACCAGCACGAGGCCGGCCGCGCCGGCCAGCAGGGCGGCCGGCACGCCGACCGCCTCCGCCACCACGCCCCAGCCGAGGCTGCCCGCCGCCATCGCGCCGTTGAACACGGTGAGATAGACCGCCAGCGCGCGCCCGCGCACCCAGTTGGGCAGGATCGCCTGCGCCGCGCCGTTCAGCGTGGTCAGCGCGACGATCCAGGCGACGCCCAGCAGAAGCAGCGCGGGCAGCGCCAGCCAGCGCGGCGGTGCCAGGGCGAGGGTCGCCATGACGACGGCCGCGGCGAGGCTGGCCGCGAGCATCAGCCCGTCCGCGTCCAGCACCGCGCGGAGCCGCGGCAGCAGCAACGCCCCGCCGATCGCGCCCAGCCCCACGGCGCCCAGCAGGAGACCGTAGAAGCCCGCATCGCCGCCCAGCAGGTTGCGCGCGACGAGCGGCAGCAGCGCCCAGACCGCGCTGGCGAAGGCGAAGAAGATCGCGGCGCGCAGCAGCACCACGTGCAGCTCCCGGCTCGCGCGGGCGTAGCGGAGTCCGGCCCGGAAGGCCCCGCCGAAATTCTCGGCCAGCGCATCCTCCGCCCGCGCCGGGCGCTTCCACCAGAGCAGGGCGAGGATCACCAGGGCGTAGCTCGCGACGTCCACGCCATAGGTGGCGGCGGCACCGGCCGCCGAGAGCAGCAGCCCGCCCGCCGCCGGGCCGATCGCGCGGGCGATGTTGATGCCGAGCGAGTTGAGCGCGACCGCTCCCTTCAGCTCCTTCGCCGACACCAGCTCCGGCACGATTGCCTGCCAGGTCGGCGCCATCAGCGCCGCGCCGATCCCCCCGACGAAGGTGAGGGCGACGAGCGCCGTCACGTTCATCAGCCCGAGCCAGGACAGGATCATCAGCCCGCCGCTGACGGCGGCGAGGAGCACCTGCACGGCGATGAGGAAACGCCGACGATCCAGGATGTCGGAGAGGACGCCGGCCGGGATGGCCAGCAGGAAGACCGGCAGCGTCCCCGCCGCCTGGATCAGCGAGACGGCCGCGGGACCGGCGCCGAGATCCGTCACCAGCCAGGAGCTGGCCACGTCCCGCATGAAGCTGCCGGTGTTGCCGAGGACGGTCGCGGCCCAGATCACCGCGAAGGTGGTCCCGCGCAGCGGGGCGAAGGGCCCGGCGGCGGAGGGCGCGCTCATGCTGCCTGCCGGTCGTGCAGCGCGACGAGGAGGAAGGCGCCGGCGAGGCCGAGATGCTCGTAGAAGGAATTCGCCATCATGAACCGCTCCATGCCGGCCGGAAGTTCCCAGTAGCGGTTCGCGACGGCGGTCGCGGCGAGGGTGAAGGCCATGAGGGCCAGCGCGCCGAGCGGGCGCCGCCACCCGGTCAGGACCATCGCGCTGGCGCCGAGTTCCAGCGCGATGGTGAGGGCGGCCGTGGCGGAGGGCAGCGGCAGCCCGAAATGGGCCGCCTCCGCCACCGCGCCGGGGTAGTCGAACAGCTTGTTCAGCCCGCCCTGGAGATAGGCAGCACAGAGGCCGAGCAGGCCGAGGAGGGTGAGGGCGCGCCGCGCGGCCGGGCTCATCGTCAGAAGGCCCAGCAGGAACAGCCGAGCGCGCCCCAGAAGCCCCGGTCGTTGCCGGCGGGGGTGGAGGCGGCCCAGGCGCGCGCGTGGTCGTGCCCGTGCACGCCGCAGGCCGCGTCGCAGCAGCGGGCCATGGCGCGGGCGAAGGAACCCGCGGCATCGGGCCTCTCCGCCCGGCGGTCCTGGTAGCCGCCGAAGCGGCGCACGGGCGACCAGTCCGGCATGGCCGGCGGCAGGGGCGGCGCGAGGGAGGCATAGTCGCCGGCGCCGTGCACCACCTTGCCGCCGACGACCGTGAGGAGGGAGGTGACATCCCCGATCTCGTCGCCCGGGATGCTGAAGTAGTCGCGGTCGAGCACGGCGAGGTCGGCGAGCTGGCCCTCGGCGATGAGGCCCTTCTTTCCCTCCTCGTTGGAGAACCAGGTGACCTTCTCTGTCATCATCCGCAGCGCCGTCTCGCGGTCGAGCGTGTTGCGCTCCGGCGTGATGCGGAGTCCGCCGACCGTCTTGCCCGTCGTGAGCCAGGAGAGGGCGACCCAGGGGTTGTAGGAGGCGACGCGGGTCGCGTCCGTGCCGGCCGAGACCTTCACGCCCATCTCGAGCATTTTCGCCACGGGCGGCGTCGCCTCGGCGGCGCGGGCGCCGTACCGCTCCACGAAGTACTCGCCCTGATAGGCCATGCGGTGCTGCACGGCGACGCCGCCGCCGAGGCGCGCGATGCGTTCGAGGCTCCGTTCGCTCACCGTCTCCGCATGGTCGAAGATCCAGTGCAGGTCGCCGATGGGCATCTCGGCGTTCACCTTCTCGAACACGTCCAGCGCGCGGGTGATGGTCTGGTCATAGGTGGCGTGCAGCCGCCAGGGCCAGCGGTTCTGGACGAGGATGCGGACCACCGCCTCCAGCTCCGGTTCCATCTCCGGCGGCATCTCCGGCCGCTCCACCCGGAAATCCTCGAAGTCGGCGGCGGAGAAGACGAGCATTTCGCCCGCGCCGTTGAGGCGGAAATAGTCGTCGCCCTGCTGGTAGCGCGCCGTCTGCGTCCAGCGGAGAAAGTCCTCCTTCTCCCCCTTCGGCTTCTGGGTGAACAGGTTGTAGGCGATGCGCACGGTCAGCTCGCCGTCGGCGGCCAGCTTCTGAACCACCGCGTAGTCGTCCGGGTAGTTCTGGTAGCCGCCCCCCGCGTCGATGGCGCCCGTCACGCCCAAGCGGTTCAGGTCCCGCAGGAAGTGGCGGGTGGAGTTAAGCTGGTAGTCGAAGGGAAGTGTCGGCCCCTTGGCGAGCGTCGCATAGAGGATCGTCGCGCTGGGCCGCGCGAGCAGCAGGCCGGTCGGCGTGCCGTCCGGCGCGCGCTGGATCTCGCCGCCCGGCGGGTTCGGCGTGTCCTTCGTGTAGCCCGCCGCTCGCAGCGCCGCGCCGTTCAGCAGCGCGCGGTCGTAGAGGTGGAGGATGAAGACCGGCGTGTCCGGCGCAACGGCGTTGATCTCCTCCAGCGTCGGCAGGCGCTTCTCGGCGAACTGGTGCTCGGTGAAGCCGCCGACGATGCGGACCCATTGCGGGGGCGGGGTGATCGCGGCCTGGGCGCGCAGCATCTCCATCGCGGTGGCAAGGCTGCGCACGCCGTCCCAGCGCAGCTCCATGTTGAAGTTCAGCCCGCCGCGGATGACGTGCAGGTGGTTGTCGATCAGCCCGGGGATGAGGCGGCGGCCCTTCAAGTCGATCACCCGCGTCTCCGGCCCAGCGGTGGGCAGGATGGCGGCGGCGTCGCCCACCGCGGAGAAGCGGCCGCCGGTGACCGCCACCGCCTCGGGCGCCGGCCTCGCACGGTCCAGCGTGGTGATCGCACCGTTGTGCAGGATGAGATCGGGCGGGGACGCGGCCATGGCGGAGCTCCGGTCGAGGATGGTGAGGCCGAGGGCGGTGGCGCCGGCGGCCAGGGTGCGGCGTGAGAGGTCAGGCATCAGGCGTGATCCCGTTCGTTGACGTCACGGCCGGGCAGCCGGCCGAAGAGGTGCTGCGTGCAGCCGGCCCGCGACAGGGCCGAGGGCAGGGAGTGCCCGTCCAGCAGCCGCCGTGCCACGGGCACGAGCTGTTCGCCCAGCAGGATGCCGAGCAGGCCCATGAGCGCGATCACCGGCGGAGCCGGGGAACGCACCCCGAGCAGGCCGTATATCCCGCCGACGAGAAGGCCGGCGCCGAGGGAGAGCAGATAGGGCTTCATCGCGTCCTCCTTTGGACACGCCCGGCGCTGCCCGGCGCGTCGCTGCGGGATCAGCCCTCGTGGGCGTTGAACATCGTCTTCGCGTAGGTGATGCCCAGGCCGTAGCCGCCCCCATGCTTCTTCGCGATGCCGGTGGTCAGTTCGTAGGTGTCCCCGCGCGCCCAGTCGCGCTGCAGCTCCAGCAGGTATTGCAGCGCGGTCATCGGGCGCGCGCCGACCTGGATCATGCGCTCCACCGCGCGCTCATGCGCCTCGGTCGAGACGTCGCCGCAGGCATCGGTGATGACATACACCTCGAACCCCTGGTCGAGCGCGGAAAGGGCGGGACCGACGATGCACACGCTCGTCCAGAGTCCCGCAAGCACGATGCGGGGCTTGCCGATGCGGTTCACCTCCGCGATCACCGCCGCGTCCTCCCAGGTGTTCATGGAGGTGCGGTCGAGCAGCACCTGGCCGGGAAAGGGCGCCGTCACCTCCTCGAACATCGGGCCGGAGAAGGACTTCTCGGCGACCGTCGTAAGGATGGTGGAGACGCCAAAGCCGGCGGCGGCCGCTGAGACGAGGGCGGCGTTGTTCCGCAGCGTGACGGGGTCGATGGACTTCGTCGCGAAGGCCATCTGCGACTGGAAGTCGATCATGATGAGCGTGTGGTCGGCCGGGCTGAGCAGCAGCTTGCCGGGGGTCGGGGTGGCGGTGGGCATCTCGGTCGATCCTTTGGGGTGGCGATGGCGGGATGATTGCGGCCAGGATCGCGCAAGGCCATGCCGCAGGTCGCAAGGTCGAGATTGCGTCGGTGCAAGCAGAGAAGAGGTGGCCCAGGCTGGTCAGGCCCGGCAAAGGTGAGCCACGGGGGGCCGCGCAAGCCAAGTTCATGCGGCCGTCGTCAGAGACACCGCGCCCTCCGAGGGAGCGCCGGCACGTTTGAAAGGCGGGGCTAGGCTGCCGGGACAGGGTTCGCGAGCGACATTCAGATCGCGAGCAATCCATGCATCTCGCGGCCTCCCGGTCACGCACCGTCCAGTGCCGGACGCAATCGGTCGCATCGGAAGCAACACGGTCCCATCCCGGGCTATCCCGCCGATCTGGACTGAATATTCTAGAACATCTATTCTATTTTCATGGTCCGAACCGCCCGCTTCTCGTCGGAGCACTTCCTCGACGCTGCCATCGCCCTGGTCGCCGAAGGCGGCCCGGGCGCCGCGACCATGCAGGCCATCGCCCGGCGGGTCGGTGCCCCGACCGGCTCGATCTATCATCGCTTCGAGTCCCGGTCGGCCATTCTCGGGGCCGCCTGGAACACCAGCTACGGGTCGCTGCTGCGCGTGCTGACGCCCCTGCTGCAAGCCGGGCGCCCGCGGGAAGCGGCCCTGGCGCTGATCCCCTGGGCCGGGGAGGACCGGCATCGCGCCCGCTTCCTCCTGCTGCACGAGCCCGTCTCCCTGTTCGAGGACGCGCCACCGCCAGAGCCGCTGCGGCTGGAGATGGAGCGGCTGGAGGGCGAGATGGACGGCGCGTTCCGCGCCTGCATCACCCAGCTTGGCGGCGATCTCGGGGCGGAAGATCTGGCGCGCGCGAAATTCCTCATCTTCGACGCGCCCATCGCCATCCTCCGCCCGCATCTCCTGACGGAAGCCCCACTCCCGGCCTTCGCCGGACAGATGATCGCTGAGCTGCACGCCGGGGTCCCGATGGCGGGCGCAGGCCTCCACGCTGGAAGCACGCGGGCGGCCTGAGCCCGTTCGCGAGGGACCGACCTGAACGGACATGAACGACATCATCGAAGACCGGCCAGTCATCATCCACGCGCCGGACGACTTTCCCGGCATGCGCGCGGCGGGACGGATCGCGGCGGAAACGCTCGACATGATCACGGCGCATGTCCGTGAAGGGGCGACCACCGCGGAACTCGACCGGCGGTGCCACGCCTTCATCCTCGACCGCGGCGCCACCCCCGCCTCGCTGGGCTACAAGGGCTACGCGCACGCGACCTGCATCTCCCTGAACCATGTCGTCTGCCACGGCGTTCCGGGGGAGCGGGCGCTGATGGAAGGGGACATCCTCAACATCGACCTGGCCGTCATCCTCGACGGATGGCACGGGGACAGCAGCCGCATGTACACGGTCGGCCGGATCAACACCCGCGCGGCGCGTCTGATCGAGGTCGCCCACGAGGCGATGATGCGCGGCATCGCGGCCGTGCGTCCCGGCGCGACCGTGGGCGATATCGGCTTCGCCATCCAGAGTCATGTTGAGGCCGCGCGGTTCAGCGTCGTGCGGGATTTCTGCGGCCACGGCCTCGGCCGCGTCTATCACGGAGCGCCTGACGTCCTGAACTACGGCCGGAAGGGCGAGGGCCCCGTGCTTTGCCCCGGCATGTTCCTGACGGTGGAGCCGATGGTCAATGCGGGCCGGGCCGAGGTGAAGATCCTGAGTGATGGCTGGACCGCCGTGACGCGCGACCGCAGCGTTTCCGCGCAATTCGAGCACTCCATCGGCGTGACCGAGAGTGGCTGCGAGATCTTCACCCTCTCTCCCGCCGGGTTCACCAAGCCGCCTTACACAGCCGAATTGAGGGCAACGACCGCTGACCATCCTACGATCGCCTTGACGACGGGAGGACCGACGCCCGCGGACACCGAATGACGACCAGAGGGCAACCATCGTGTGGAACCGATCACCATGTTCCGCAGCGGCGGCGGGGACGACGGGCTCGCTCCGTCTCCTCAAGGATGGGCCTGCCCTGTAGGTCGAGGCGACGGCGGATGGGCGGGAGGCGTCTTGTCGGACCCTGCATCGTCCCCGGGCTCCTCTCCGTCCGGAGCCGGCACGACTGCTCTGGGCCAACGCGCCACCCCTTCTCTCCGCCACCCCGCTGGCATCGGCCGGGCATCCCCGTGGTTTTCCGGACGCGCCGCCCATCCGACAGGCCGGCCCATCCTATATAAAGGAGTGCGGATCCACCCCTCGGCGGTCCACCAAGCGCAGATCGCTGCAAAGCGACGATGGGCGTTCTGCCTGCGTCATCGGGTGTTCGCGCATGACGCGCCGCGCTTGAAGCAGGTCCGGCGGGTGCTATGTCTCTGACAGCACGGCCGCCGGAACCTTCATGGGACAGCTTCTTGTCCGCAACGTCGAGGACGAGATCATCGCCCGTGTCAAGGCGCGGCCGACCGGCCATGGCCACTCGGTCGATGCGGAGCGCCGCCAGCTTCTGCGTGACGCATTGCTCGAGGGAACCGACTGGAGGGCCCGCCGCGCCGCGGTGATCCGGCGCATGGCCGGAACGCGCGCCGCGATGGCCGGGCGAGATGTCACCGCCTTCGAGGTGCGCCAGCGCGAGAGCCGTGGGGAGCGGCCCGGGGACCGTTGAGCGCCGATCTCGTGGACGCCAGCGTCGCCGTGAAATGGGTACTGCCGGAGAACGGCGTTGACCCTGCCGTAGGCCTGCTGCGTCATCGCCTCATCGCACCCGATCTCTTCGCGATCGGATGCGCGAACCTTCTCTGGCGGCAGGCGCGGCGGGGCGTCCTCTCCGCGGAGGAGGCGGTGGCAACGCTCGGCGTCCTCGTCGCGAGCGGCATCGAGATCACGGGGAGCGCCGCGCCGCTGGATGGCGTGCCCTACCATGCGCATCCGGTGACCGGCGGCCTGCTCCTGGGAGCCGCCGCCGGAGCCGGCCTGCCCGTCGTGACGGCCGATCCACGCCTGGAACGCCTTGCCGGCGACGGCGCCGGAGTGCTGCCGCCCGCGGACCTGCCGGCCGCTTGACCCCCTCTCTCCGCCTCACCCGCCTGCTACTGCAGGATTTCCGCAACCACGCGCGGGCGGAGCTGCGCCTCTCCGCCGGGATCGTCGTGATCGGCGGGGAGAACGGCTCCGGCAAGACGAACCTTCTGGAGGCGATCTCGCTCCTCGGCCCCGGCCGGGGGCTGCGAGGCGCCCGGCTGTCGGAGATCGGGCGGCGCGTGGCGGAGGGGGCGCTGCCCTGGACCGCCGCCGGACGGTTTGAGGGACCGGAGGGGGTCTTCGACCTCGGCACCGGCACCGCCCATGACGGATCGCCGGAGAAGCGCGTCTTCCGGCTGGACGGCAACCCCGTCACCTCCCAGGCGGAGCTGGGGCGGCTGGTGGCGGCGGTGTGGCTGACGCCACAGATGGACCGGCTGTTCACGGAAGCGGCGTCCGGCCGCCGGCGCTTCCTGGACCGCCTCGTCTGGGCACTCGACCCGCACCACGCGCGGGAGGTCGCGGCCTACCAGTCCGCCATGACGGAGCGGAACCGGTTGCTGGCGGATGGCCGGCCGGAACCCCGCTGGCTGAACGGGCTGGAGGACGCGATGGCCCGGCACGGCGTGGCGCTGACCGCCGCCCGGCGGGCCCTGATCGCCCGGCTGAACGGCGTGCTGGCCGAGGGGGTGGCGGGCGCCTTTCCCGCCGCCCTCTGCGCCCTCGAATGCGACACGGCGGCGGCGCTGGAGAGCCAGCCGGCCCTGGTGGTGGAGGACGCGCTCCGGGCGGAGCTGGCCGCCCGGCGCGGCCGGGACGCCTCGGCGGGGCTGGCCCTGGCCGGGCCGCACCGCTGCGACCTGCGGCTGACCCACCTGCCGAAGGGCGTGCCGGCGGAGCTGTGCTCGACCGGGGAGCAGAAGGCGCTGCTGATCTCGACCGTGCTGGCCCATGCGGCGTTGATCGCCGCCGCGCGGGGCTTCGCGCCGCTGCTCCTGCTGGACGAGATCGCGGCGCACCTGGATGCCACGCGGCGGGAGGCGCTGTTCGCCGCCCTCGCGACGCTGCCCGCCCAGGCCTTCCTGACCGGCACGGAGCCCGGCGTCTTCGCCCCGCTGCGCGGCGTGGCCGAGGGCTTCGCCGTGGGGGCGGACGGGGTCCAGCCGGATCGGGACTTCCCGCCGCCCGTGGCCGGCTGAGGGCGGCCCGCCGCGCCGGCCGGAACCGGGGCCGGTCCATGGAGCATGCCGCAAGGCTTTTCCGTCACTTAGGCCATGGTTTCGCGCGCGCGGAATCATTATATACGCGGGGACGAAATCTCCTCCGGCCCGATTCGCGTGGGCGCCCGCCCGGGGCGCCGTCGGCGCGCGTCGGTCCCCTGAAAGGCTCCCCTCCGGCATGACCGAGTCCGCGCGCGCCGCCCACGAAGCCGAGGTCGCCTCGGCGGGGGCCGACGGCGCCTATGATAGCGCTTCGATCACCGTCCTCCGCGGCCTGGAGGCCGTGCGCAAGCGCCCGGGCATGTATATCGGCGACACCGATGACGGCTCCGGCCTGCACCACATGGCCTTCGAGATCATCGACAACGCGGTGGACGAGGCTCAGGCCGGCTACGCCACCTCCTGCTCGCTCGTGCTGAACGGCGATGGCAGCGTGACCGTGACCGATGACGGCCGCGGCATCCCGACGGACATCCACGCCGAGGAGGGGGTGAGCGCCGCCGAGGTGGTGCTGACGCGCCTGCACGCGGGCGGCAAGTTCAACCAGAACTCCTACAAGGTCTCGGGCGGCCTGCACGGCGTGGGCGCCGCCGTGGTGAACGCCCTGTCCGAATGGATGGAGGTGCGGATCTGGCGCAACGGCCAGGAGCACCACATCCGCTTCGAGCACGGCGAGACCGTGAAGTCGCTCGAGGTGGTGGGGCCGAGCGACCACCCCACCGGCACCGAGGTCACCTTCAAGCCGAGCAGCCAGACCTTCACCAAGACCGAGTTCGAGTTCGCGGTGCTGGAGAAGCGGTTGCGCGAACTCGCCTTCCTCAACTCCGGCCTCAAGATCGGGCTGCGGGACGAGCGCCACGCCGACGTGAAGGCGGCCGACTTCTTCTTCGAGGGCGGTCTCGTCGCCTTCGTCGAGTATCTCGACGCCGCCGAGGACCCGCTGTTCAAGCCGCCCATCGCGCTCGCCTCCAAGGAGACGGATGGCATCCGCGTGGAGATGGCGATGTGGTGGAACCGCAGCCCGCGGGAGCGGACGCTGTGCTTCACCAACAACATCCCGCAGCGGGACGGCGGCACGCACCAGTCCGGCTTTCGCCAGGCGCTGACGCGCGTGGTGACGAAGTACGCGGCGGAGCTAGCGAAGAAGGAGAAGGTCGAGCTCTCGGGCGACGACATGCGAGAGGGGCTGACCTGCGTGTTGTCGGTGAAGGTGCCGGACCCGAAGTTCTCCTCCCAGACGAAGGACAAGCTCGTGTCCTCCGAAGTGTCGCCGGTCGTGCAGATGGCGGTGGCGGACGCGCTGTCCCACTGGTTCGAGACGCACCCGAAGGAGACGAAGCTCGTCCTCGATCAGGTGGTGCTCTCGGCCGTCGCGCGCCGCGCGGCGCAGATGGCGCGGGAGAAGGTCGGGCGGAAGAACGCGCTCGACATTTCCACCCTGCCCGGCAAGCTGGCGGACTGCCAGGAGAAGGACCCGGCGAAGAGCGAGCTCTTCCTCGTCGAGGGTGACTCGGCCGGCGGCTCCGCCAAGCAGGGCCGCAACCGCGCCAATCAGGCCATCCTGCCGCTGAAGGGCAAGATCCTGAACGTGGAGCGGGCGCGGATGGACAAGATGCTCTCCTCCGCCGAGGTGGGCACGTTGATCACCGCGCTCGGCGCCGGCATCGGCCCGCGCGACCCGGACCGGCCGAACACGCCCTTCTTCGACCCGGACAAGCTCCGCTACCACCGCGTCGTCATCATGACGGATGCGGACGTGGACGGGTCCCACATCCGCACGCTGCTGCTCACCTTCTTCTTCCGGCAGATGCCGGAGCTGATCGCGCGCGGCTACCTCTACATCGCGCAGCCGCCGCTCTACCGCGCCAAGCGCGGCAACGAGGAGCGCTATCTCAAGGACGACCGCGCGCTGGAGGAGTTCCTTCTGGAGAAGGCGCTGCACGGCGCCCGGTTGACGCTGGGCGACGGTCAGGACGTCGTGGGCGACACGCTGCGCGCGGCGGTCGAGGAGTTGCGCGCCACCTCCCGCCGCATCCGGCGCCTGGCCGCGCATGTCCCGGCCGAGATCGTGGAGCAGGCGGCCGTCGCCGGGGCGCTCGGGGCGGAGCCGCATCCGGAGGCCGCGCCGGTGCTGGCGCAGCGCCTGGACGACCTCGCCCTGCCGACCGAGCGCGGCTGGAAGGTCACGCTGGATGCCGACGGCCTTCTGGTGGCCCGCGTGGTGCGCGGCGTGACGGAGAGCCACCGGCTCGACCCCATCGCGCTCCGCTCCGCCGAGGCGCGCTGGCTGGAAGAGCGGCGCGATGCCCTGGCGCGCGACTGGACCGCGCCCGCGACGCTGCATTTCGACACGCAGCGGGCCGTGGCGAACGGCCCGATGGCCGCACTGGACCGCATCCTGGCCCAGGGCCGCAAGGGCCTGACGGTGCAGCGCTTCAAGGGCCTCGGCGAGATGAACCCGGAGCAGCTCTGGAAGACCACGCTGGACCCGGAGGCGCGCACGCTGCTGCGCGTGGCCGTGGAGGATGCGGACGATGCCGGCCGCGTCTTCTCCACGCTGATGGGCGACGTGGTGGAGCCGCGGCGAGACTTCATCGTCGGCAACGCGCTGAAGGTCGCGAATCTCGACGTGTAGCACCGCCGGTGTGTGGTGCCAGTGGACTTGTCCCGGTGCCACATCCTGTCACTGGCTTCGTTCAGTTCAAGGCCCTGATTAGATTCACTTCTTTGGCTGAGAGCTGGAACGGGACAGGGAGCAGGCAGGCGATGATCTGCGGGACACCTCGGGTGGCACATCGCCGAATGGCAGATGGGCCGAGTGCATCAGGACTATCAGTTGCACCGTTCGGGAGAGGTCCTCGCATCGAGCGAGATGCGTGACGAATCCGCATGCGAACACTGCTGCTTGCGAGGGCCCAAGTCGGGAAGGCGCGTGATCAATGCGTCCGAGCAGGCGGCTGCCCAACTGGCTTGCCGTTCGGATGGCATGGAAAAGGGGAATCCGATCGAACGAGCCGCCATAAGCGTGTTGTTGCCGCCTAAGCCGGTCAACGATGTAGCGAGACGCGAAAGCCATTTCCGGCTCCATGGCAGGCGTCTCGACCTCTGAGTATTTCGTGCCACACGGGCAGACGGCGATGGGTGACCTCTCATGGCTCAATCGCCTGCGACAGGAGGGACATCTCGTCAGGAACATCCTGCCATGCTCCGGGCAGCCTCCCAGCGCTTCTATCGTCCACCACCATCGCTGGTGTGGGCTCAATCCAATGCAAGCCGGACATATTCGGCGCGGCTCCCAGGAAAGGTCCGCGAGACGCAGTTCGACACTGTGCCAAGTTGCGGGTGCATCCCACGACGTCAAATTTTGAACGCGAGGCTGCATGGCTGCGAGCCGTCTGCGCGAAATTCCCGCAAGGGCTCCCAAGTAGACCAAGTCATGTTCAGTGTAATATGGGGCAGGATACCGTACCCCTACATGTCCAAGTATCTCGGCCGGATGGGTCGCGAGATTCCGCTCGGCCAAGCGTAGCAAGAAGCCGTTGAGATCCTCATCAGCCGATGGCCTGCAGCGTAGCGGCAGGGGATGTACGGGAGGCGCAGGAAACACAGGTTCGACTCGTGCTGGCACTGGCTGATCGTGATTTTTGGCAATTGGTCTTACAGGAAACTCCTTCGACTTGCAGCCAGTAGGCCGAACTGAGCGGAATGGCTTCGCCCTGAAAGATTTCCTTTAGACGCGTAGGAACCTCGGCAGAAGCACGCCGTTATGTTGACAAGTCGTCAGCCGCATGCAGCGTATCTGCTGCAGTTCGGCGTCTTGAACGAGATGAAAGCTGATGACAGGAGTTAACGCCTTGGCCCGAAGGGTTGAGGCGTAGTCGCCGTTCCGGTGAAACTACGGAACCTGCCGAGCATTATGTGCATGTGATCGGTTCGATCCGGAGCCGCTCATAGCATGAGTTTCAAGATCGGCGGCAGGAACTCAGGGTTCGGGCTTTCTGGCAGATTCTCCGACTATCTACAATTCTGCTTGGTGCGCCTTGATCCTGAACACACCTGACCGTCCTGGCTTGAGCGATGCAAATTCTGAGGCATCGCTGTAGGGGGCTCGTGCCTCTGCAGCTAGTACGAAAGGAGTTCGGATGTCAGCCTTGCCTGATGGATCTTTATTACGAACCTGACCACAAGAAAGGCCGGTTCGCATAAGCGAACCAGCCTCTGCTGATACAGTACTCTGAGTGTGCTGCAACACACCCAGCGATAGAACGGCCGCGGGCGTCTACGGATGCAGCGCGGCCGTTCACGAACGCGTTTTGTGCGAATTTCATTTACGACATGGGTTTGGTCGGCCGTATAGGTGAGCCGGTAATTTGGTGGTGTGGCACATCGCCCTGAGAATGTTTCAGCTATAAGGCTCTTTATGAGAGCCGTGAGGCTGAATCTATCGTGCATAGCTGCGCGTCATGCCCTTCCTACTTCGAACCATGACAGCACGGTTCTCAGAGAACGGTTCACCTCCACCATCCGACCACCAGGAAGTAGCAGCACGGTTCCGCTGTCGGTCTCGCACGCGGCGACGACCGCGCTGGCCGAAAGCGCCTGGAGCGTCCCGTCCCGGTCGTGCAGGAGGACAAACTTCCCCAGCCGTTCGCCGTCCTCGAACTCTGTCTGCCTCAAGCTCATCTGGACCGACCCTTCCGCCCAGTGACGACGGATCCGCCGGGTGAGGCAGGCGTTCCCTCCGTGGCGTGGCCGTGACCGGGCTCGAGAAGCCGGAGGAGCGCATCGGCATCGACGTCGCCCTTCTCGACCAGCACCTCGACGATCCTGTCCAGGCAGTCGCGGCGTGCATGCACCCGGGCCCGAGCTTCCTGGTGGCTCCTGGTCAGCAAGGATGCGACCCGTGCCCGGAACTGCGAATCGGCGAGCAACCGTGCCTGGCCCCCGGGGCGGTCTACGTCGCCGAGGTGGACCAGTGCTTCGGGGTGGTCGTCCAGGCCCAGCATCCCGATGGTCTGGCACGCGATCCGGGTAGCCAGGGCGAGGTCCGAGTGCGGAGCTCCGCCTGCACCGGCGGACGCCGCGCCCAGGACCTCCTCCTCTGCGGCGCGCCCCGCAAGGAGCGCTCCGATGAGGGACTGCGCGACGGCCGCGGTCACCACGGGCAGCCTGCTCACGAGGGGGCCAGGGTCGTACTCGGTGAAATCGCCTCCGCCGGTCCGGCCCACGCTGACCCTGTGCAGCACGCCAGCGCCCAGGGATGCGAAGGCGATGGCGTGCCCGGCCTCGTGGATGGCGATCCGCCTTCGCGTCTGCTCGTCACGTTCGAGCGGCCGCCCACCCTGTGCTGCCCAGAGGTCGCCGATCGACAGCGACCTGCCGTGCGCCCGGGCGGAGCGCCGCGCCTCGCGGCACCACAGCTCGACGTCCGAACCTACGGCTCGCCTCGCCTCGGCGGCTCCAGCCAGCTCCGCCAAGTCGGTGTCGGCGAGCTCACCTGCCAGATGGACGCGGTAGATGGCCAGGAGCGCCACCGCATCCGGCCTGGCGATCCGGATGACACGCTCGAGGCGCCCGGCTCGCGTTAACGCATGGTCGAGCCCGCTCGAGTCGTTGCAGGTGCCGACAACGAGTACGCCTTCCCGATCCGCCGCCCCGTCGAGCTGTTCCAGCAGCCCGTCCACGACCTGGACCACGTAGTCGCGGTGGCGGTGCCTCACCGAGTTCCGGTCCGGGACGCTGTCGATCTCGTCGATCAGGAGCACGCAGGGGCTCTTGCGGCGAGCCTCGACGAAGGTGCGGCGCATCGCGGCGAGCAGGGTGCCGAGATGGCCGTCCCGGTCTCCCTGCCATTGGGCAAGGGAAGTCGAGAGGAATTCGACGCCCGCGCTGTTGGCCAGGGCCCGGGCGAAGGTCGACTTGCCGGTGCCCGGGGGGCCCTCCAGCACGACCCCGCGGTCGAGTTCGCTCCAGGCCAACCTGCCTTCGGCGAACGCACGCAGGTCGCGGGCGGTGCTACGGCCCCAGGCTTCGGCCGCGCCCAGGCCCGGAAGCGTCTCCAGGGTGACGGAGGATCGCCTCGGGTCCTTCCTGGCCCCCGCGTCGCGCCGTCGGACGAGTTCGGCCAGCCGTCGGAGATAGCCGTCCGCGGTCTGCCCCGGGCGCCGCGCAAGCAGGACGAGCGCTGGCGTCAGGGTCTCGGCAGCCTTCACGATCTCCGGCGGCACGACCGGCAAGGCGTCGGACAGGTTTCCCTCCATGGCCGCCAGCGTTCTCGCAACGACCGCGAGCATCCTTCCGTCGGGCCGACCGACGACGAGGCGCTGGTCCTCCGCCAGGAGCAGGTCGGGGTGGAAGAGCCCGTCCGGGTGGTGGGAGATGGCCACGAGCGGTGTTCCGGCTCGCGCGGCGAGATGGAGCTCGTCCTCGGCGCCGTCCTTCCGGATGCGCTCCAGGGCCGCGATCACGGACTGGCGCAGCCGTCCTCGCTCCGGTCCCGCACCAGGCGGTTCCGCCGGACGGAGTCGCACTGCGTCGAAGGAGGCCGCTTCGTCGCCCGGCCCGGCTGCCATCGCCTGCTCCGCCAGGACGTCCCAGGCCGCGATGACCTCGACGCCCCAGGCAGCATCGGGCACGCGCAGGACCGAGACCGCGCCGGGCTCCCATGAGCGCCGCAGGAAGTCCGGCTGTGCTTCGACGGCTGCCTGGAGCATCAGGAGGGCGCACTGGGCGGCGGGGCGAACACCGAGGCCGTTCCGATGCGGGGACCTTTTGGCCTCGTCTTCGCCGCCGATAAGCACCACGTCGACGGGGACGCCGTAGGTCGGCCAGTCCATGTCCACCGGGGCATCGGCCAGCGCGTCGGCACCGCCCGCGGAAGCGGCCTTGCCCCGAGAAGAAGTCCCCCGAGTGGGCGTCTTGCGCCTGCGGAGCTTGTCAGCAGTCATCGGACCGCTCCTCGCCGAGGACGTAGTAGCGAGACAGGGTGCGTGCCCACCGACCGACGAGGTCGATGGCGAGGATCTCGGTGGTCTGGACGAAGCCGTCGCGCAGGCGAGGGTGGCCCTTGCCGACTCCAACGATCGTCGGGACGGTCCGGGCGACGTAGCGCCACCGTTCGACTACCGGGCTTTCCTCGAGATCGTGGGGCTGCGGTGCTCGACCTTCCGCGATGGTCCTGAGATCGGCAGCGAGCCTCTCCATGCGGTCGGCCTCGAACACGAGGAGCGGGCGTGCGTGGACGAGCCCGCGATGAAGCTGAATCATCGTTGAGATACCTTCGATGTCGGTGACGAGTGTTCGGTCAGGACGGAGCCGCTTCAGAAGGGCGCGGCAGGGCCTATTCGGTTCACGGCAGGCCGGTCCTGGCGCGCACAGGCGACACCCGCCGGTCCGTGCGCGCGACAGTCAGGGAATAGCCGGGCGTCGTGCATGGGGAACACGTAACGAACATCCCGCCCCGGTGTCTAACTCATTCTTTTGTCAGGATTATATGTCTGGTGACGGGCGCATCGTCCGATGCCCGGACCCCTATGGGATGTTCGCGTCGTGGTCGAGCACCGAAGGACCACCGAGGTCGAGGCAGAGCGGGATCGAGGTCTTCCGGTGTCCCTTCGCCGTCACGGGCGGGGGGAGGCACCCACGGTCGTCCGAATGCGACGTCGACCGGACGTGGCGGTCAACGGGCGGCCGTCCGGATCCTGTCACGTTCAGCTCGCCCTTGGCGCCGCCCTCGGAGAGGCTGCCGCCATCTCACTCCATGGCGCCTTGCGCGAGGCCGCGGACCACATCGTCCGCATGCCTGCGCAAGTCCTGACCTTCCCGGGCGGGGCCCGCATTCTCGGGACCACGCGCACCCGGGCGGACAGGCCTTCCGGAGGACTGCTCGTAGATGAAGCCTCCCTCGCAAGCTTCGGCACGATGCTGGTACCGCGTCACCTGTGGACCGCGATGCAGCGCTTCTCGGTCTGGGTGGAACCGGCGCTCGTCAGCGAGTGGATGCGCCTGATGCAGGGGTATGCCGTCTCCCAGGGCAGGACGGTGGAGGTCGGGACCATGGCCGCGGCGATGACGTGGGCGGATCCGGCCCGCGACGTCGCCCTGCCCCGCTCCAGGGCGCTGGTCCTCATGGAGG
The DNA here is from genome assembly GCF_050154705.1 of Muricoccus radiodurans. Classification (GTDB taxonomy): domain Bacteria; phylum Pseudomonadota; class Alphaproteobacteria; order Acetobacterales; family Acetobacteraceae; genus Roseomonas; species Roseomonas radiodurans. Next base: position 3,659,783 of record NZ_CP189561.1, read on the forward strand.
AAGGCACCCCCGTCCATTGCGTCTGGAGTGGCAGGCGGTTGTCGGCGGAGACCCTGGACGTCGACCACTGTCTGCCGTGGTCGGCCTGGCCGTGCGGTGATCTGTGGAACCTGATGCCTGCCGACCGCCGAGTGAACCAGCACGGAAAACGCGAGCGACTGCCGTCGGCCGAAGCCCTGCACCACGCCGGGCCCGCGATCCTGGATTGGTGGTCCGCTGCCTACCTGCGGCCGGATGATCGGGTACTACCTCCCAGGTTCCGTTCCGAAGCGCGTGCAAGTCTCCCGGGGCTGGCGTCGTCCAACCTCTCCGAGCTCAGAGAGAGCTGTTCGGCGGTAGCCCTCCAACGAGCGCGCCTGCGTCAGAATCAGGGCGTGCCGGAGTGGACTGGCCAGCCCTGAATCGTCTTGCCCTCAGTACATCAACTCCGGCGGCTTCGCGCCCGTTGCGGTCATTCGGTGAAACAGACTGACGCGCCCAAAGCGGACATCCATTGATTAGAGGAATCTGCCGAAATGGAAACTCTTCGTTCGCCGAGTCGAGAAGTGCTGAGAACAGGTTGTTGGCATCCAGGGTAGTGTTCGGTTGTTCTTCGATGCCGCCGTCATGGATGTCGTCGATGGATGAAAATCATCGTTCCCGATCCTGATCACCCAGCTCACTCACTGCCGACACCATCGAGTAGTTATCGGTGTATAGAAAGGCAGGCAAACGTTCGAGAATGAACTCCGTCGAGCTATAGCCCTTGGAGCGCATTCCGCCGATGATGTTCGGGTAATTGGCAAACAATACTTCATTGTAGGTAGGCTTGAAACGATGAATGAGAAATGCTTCTAATTCACGCGTCAAGGCCTCATCTCCGAGCTGGACGCGGGGTGTGGACATAAAACGCTCGAATGCACTTTCATCATTCGAATCTAGCGAAAACACGATCGGATTGGAGCCAGCTAGAGGATGGTCTGCGTCAGCCCCAATCAGAGGAATATCATCTACTCCGGTTATCTGGAGAATGATTAGGGAAATCTCAAATGGTGCACGGGCTTCGGGCGCGGAACCGAGTTCGCGTTCTCGGGTCAGGATCTTCTGCATCTTCGTGTGACCGGTGAGCCTATCCCAAACCTTCTGCGAAAAGCTCTGACCTATATAGTGAATTCTGAAGTCCAAGAAGGCGTACGGATCAGCTTCCTCACCAACGTAAACCTTAAGCCCGTTTACGAGCATCTCGTACAAGAATTTCTGTGGGCTCCACCAGAGTACGAACTCACCGTTCTCACGATAGAGCTTAAAACCGCCGACATTGCGGTGTGGTTGTTGACAATTGGGCGTATCAGAATGGAAGCCGATCTCAAGTTCGAGGATCTCGCCGACTTCGCAGATCCCGTTCTCTGCCAAGTCTATCCGACACGGCAGCGGTGTCCCGTTGCCATCTGCGATTTCAAACCAAATGTTCGTGGCCTCGTATACTACATTGTCAAAGTAGGTAAGTGGACGTTGTGCGATAATGTAAATCGTCGAAGAGCCAAATCGCTCACGAATAATTTTTTCCTCTTGAAGGAACTCAAATTCATAAGCCGAAACGATCGGATATGTCGTGCTCGCGATAACTCTTGCGAATCGCATGGCGGGAATCATCGCGTTGTCTTGCTCATTGGTCTCATCCATGGCAATAAGAATAGCAAAGCCGACGGCGCTGCGCACCTCCGTAATCCGAGATGGCGTGGCCTCCTCGATGTCAGCAAGGCTCGGTTTGAACGTCTTCGACGGCGAGCCTCCTGGACGGCTTCAACGGCTGGCTAAGTTCGGCATTCGTCAGCAGGCAGTGAACGTCCGCTTTTCACCTCCATCTTCTTGATATCGAAAAGTCCGCTCTCGGCCAGTACTGGACGATGCATGTGGATGCCGAAGTCTAGCTTTTGGACGATGTCATCCATTCCCGCAGCTTGGACCACCGCCGACGGGTGTTCCTGTTCTTCACCGCGATGGCGAGCGCGCGCCGCTGACCCACGAGCACGACCAGCCGCTTGCCCCGGGTCACGCCGGTGTAGAGCAGGTTCCTCGCCAGCATGGCGTAGTGCTGGGTCGTGAGCGGGATCACCACGGCCGGGTACTCCGAGCCCTGCGCCTTGTGGATCGTGGTCGCGTAGGCCAGCACCAGCTCGTCCAACTCCCCGAAGTAGTAGACCACCTCGCGTCCCTCGAAGCGGACCGTGAGCTCGCCTTCCTCCATGTCGATGGCCGAGATCACGCCGAGGTCGCCGTTGTAGACCTCCCGGTCGTAGTCGTTGGCCACCTGCATGACCTTGTCGCCGGGGCAGAAGGTCCAGCCGAAGCGCTCCACCCGCAGCTCGCCCGGCGGGTTTAGCGCCGCCTGCAGCTCGATGTTGAGCGCTCTCGCGCCGAGGCCGCCCCGGTTCATCGGGCACAGCACCTGGACATCTCGTACAGGGTCCAGCCCGAACCGGGCGGGGATCCTTTCCCGCACCACCGCCATGAGCTTCCTGACCCCCTCCTCGGGGTCGGATGCCTCGACGAAGTAGAAGTCCGAGCCCTCCCCCTGCCGGAGTTCCGGCATCTGCCCCGCGTTGATCCGGTGCGCGTTGACGATGACCCGACTCTGGGCAGCCTGGCGGAAAACCTCGGTCAGGCGCACGGTCGCTAGAGTCTCCGCCCCGATGATGTCTGCCAGCACCTGCCCCGGCCCGACCGAGGGCAGCTGGTCCACGTCGCCCACCAGTAGCAGGGCCGCCTCGTCCGGCAGGGCCCGGAGCAGGGCGCGCATGAGGGGCACGTCCACCATTGAGGTCTCGTCCACCACCAGGAGCTGACACTCGAGCGGCCGCTCCTCCGTGCGCTTGAACCCGCCCGTCTTGGGGTCGGTCTCCAGCAGGCGGTGGACCGTCCGGGCCTCCAGCCCCGCGCTGTCCGACAGGCGCTTGGCCGCCCGGCCCGTGGGGGCACAGAGCGCCACCTCCACCCCCTTGGCCCGGAGCACCTTCAGGACCGAGTTCACCAGCGTCGTCTTGCCCACGCCCGGGCCGCCCGTGATGACCAGCACCTTGGAGCGGACCGCCAGCGAGAGGGCCTCCCGCTGGCTCGGCGCCAGGACAAGGCCCGTCTTCCCCTCCACCCAGGGGATGGCCCGCTCGGCATCGATCTCCGGCCAGGGCGGCCGCCCCTGGTTCAGGGCCCGCAGCCGCTCGGCGATGGCCTGCTCCGCCCGGTACAGGCCCGCGAGGAAGACGCAGCGCTCCCCCTCCAGCGTGTCGGCGACGACCTCGCCCTCCGCGAGTTCCAGCTCGAGCGCTGTCTCGATCAGGGCGGCTGGCACCTCGATCAGGGCAGCCGTTTGGGCCGTCAGCTCGGCCACGGGCAGGCCGCAATGGCCCTCCCCGGTGGCCTCGGCCAGCGCAAACGAGATGCCCGCCCGCACACGGATCATGGCCGTCGGCTCGATGCCGAGCTTCTGCGCTACGAGGTCGGCCGTCCGGAACCCGATACCCCGGATGTCGCGGGCGAGCCGGTAGGGGTTCTCGGTGATGACCTGGACGGCCTCGGCGCCGTAGGTCTTGTAGATCCGCACGGCCCTGGAGGTGCCGACCCCGTGGGCGTGCAGGAAGAGCATGATCTCGCGGATCACCTTCTGCTCGGCCCAGCCCGCGACGATGCGGGCGGCGCGCTTGGGGCCGATGCCGGTGACCTCGCGAAGACGCCGGGGCTCGGCCTCGATCAGGTCGAAGACCGCCTCGCCGAAGGCCCGGACCAGCTTCTTTGCGTAGACCGGGCCGATGCCGCGGATCATCCCCGAGCCGAGGTAGCGCTCGATGCCGTCCAGGGTCGTCGGCGGGCTCGCCTTCAGGAACCCCGCCCGGAACTGCAGGCCGTGGCTGCGGTCGTTGACCCAGGTGCCGGACAGCTGGACCCACTCGCCCGCCGCGATGCTGGCCGCGTGCCCGACCACGGTGACGAGGTCCTTGTGCCCGCGGGCCTTCACGCGGAGCACGCAAAAGCCGTTCTCGGCGTTGTGGTAGGTGACCCGCTCCACCAGCCCGGCCAAGGCCTCGGTCGGGGCGCTCTGCGCGACGGCCGAAGCCATTCGAGCTATCGATCCTTCCTTTTCAGGAGCAGTGTGCCGAGCAGGCTTGGCAGTGCCGCCGGAGCGTAGATAAGCGGCAGCGATAGGTGGCCCAAGCAGAAGTCCGCTGGCTGGACCTTTCCTGGGGACGCTCCATGTGCCGACGGCGTCCGTCGATAGGGCGGACCACTGCCGCCTGAGTTTGTTCCGGTTCTAGGCAGATGTCTTCACGCCGCCCGGGCTCGCGTCTCGAGGTTCCCGAGATCGTGGGTATCGACACCCTCGCGAGTGCCTTGGCTTGCGACGGGCGCTTGGTATGGTCCGGATGCATGACGAATCGGGACCGGATCCACAGGCGTGGGTCGCTGTGGCTCAACTCGGTGCCGGTGACTTACCCAAGCCAGGCGATCCCCGCCGCCGTGGTTCCCTACGCGCGGGAACGCTTCAACGAGGCCCTCGATCGGGCCGCGGGCAAGTCGCTCCCGGTTCGGCTGCCGGACGACGAGATGGCGCTCGTCCCCCTGTCCGACGACGCCGTACTTCCCGGACCGGAAGTCCAGTTCGATATCGCCCGGAATCCGAGGATGCTGTCGACGTTGGTGCGGGAGGCGGTGTTCCGGCACCTGCGCCACATCTCGGAGACGAGGGGCATCTACAGGGTCGTGGGCCGCAAGCCACCCACCGTGGAGACCCAGAAGGATTTCGGCCTCGTCCCGGAGAGCCTCGGCCTGCCGCCATGGCTGACGAAGCGCGTGGTCATCACGTTCGAGACCCGCGTCATCGAGCTCCCGGGCGCCGGTGCCACGGTCGTCCTCACCTGCGTCCAGAGGCTCCGCACCATCATCGGAGCGACCTGCCAGGAACTCACGGCCGCAGGGGTGGGACTGGTCGGATCCTACGTCTCCCAGTGGGCCGCGCGTCCCGATCCTGCCCTGGACGACCGCCTCGAGATCGCCGGTCGGGTGGTTTCGGTCGAAGAAGGGATGCTGACCCTCGCGGATCACGCGGGAGGCCCGGACCGGATACCGGCGGCCGAAGCGTTCCTCGAGCCGACCCGGGCCAACTTCGACTCGGTCGTCGAGGAACTGACGCAGAGGAGAGCGGAACGCATCATCGCCGAGATCTCCCGGCGGGAGGCGGACTGGCGCTGGGGAGAGGCGGTGCAGGAACGGGTCGAACGCGCGTTCGACTTCATCCGCAGCGCGAAGCTCTGGCTGGCCCGCGGCGTCCCTCTCGAACTGGGGCCCTTGCTGGGTGAAGGGGCGCCCTTTCCGCCAGCCCATCAGTTCGCCAAGCCGACCCTGTCCTTCGACCCGGGCGGAAGGCATTCGGACGCCTGGGCGCAGCGGACGCTGGACAAGGTCGGCCCCTACGACCGGCAGGTCTTCGAGGCGAAGCGGCTCCGGATCGCGGTCGTCTGCGAAGCGTCACAGCGCGGCCGGACCTCCGAGGTGGTCGCGGCCTTCCTCGACGGCATGCCAGACGTGCGTTCGTCCAAGGACCTAGTGCCTCACGAGACAGGCCTCGTGGGCCGCTTCCGCCTCCAACAGGCGTCGGTCGAGTTCTTCGAAGCGAGCGCCGCCACCGGGGAGGCCTACGCCGACGCCGCCCGGAGGGCGATGAGCGTGGCGGCCGAACGGGATCAGCCATGGAACCTCGGGCTCCTGCAGGTGCGCCGTGAATGGAAGGACCTGCCCGAGACCAGCAGCCCGTACTGGATGGCGAAGGCGACGTTCCTGAAGCGCGACGTGCCGACCCAGGCGCTCGCCACGGAGATGATGCACCTCTCGGCCTTCGAGCAGGCATGCGCGCTCGCGAACGCATCCCTCGCGACCTACGCCAAGCTCGGGGGCAAGCCCTGGCTGCTGCGGACAAAGGGTTCGACGGACCACGAGCTCGTCTTCGGCCTCGGCTCGAGCACCCGCAAGACGGGGCGGAAGGGCGCGGGGGAACGCGTCGTCGGGATCACCACGGTCTTCTCGAGCGAGGGCAACTACCTGCTGGACGCCCATACGGGCGTGGTTCCGTTCCAGGAGTATCCCACCCGCCTGACCGAGGTGCTCAGGAAGGTCGTCACGAGGGTTCGCGACGAGAACGCCTGGAGGCCGAGCGACAGCGTGCGGTTCGTGTTCCACGCCTTCACGCAGGTTCGGCGCGAGACTGCCGAGGCCGTCGTGCAGGCGGTCCGGGACCTGGGTCTGGAGCGCGTGACCTTCGCCTTCCTCCACGTTGCGGAGGACCATCCCTGGACCCTCCTCGACTTCTCCGCCCGCTCCGGGAAGGGGGCCTTCGGGCCGGATCGCGGGCAGGCAATCGAGCTCGGCGAACGGGAGTGGCTGGTCGCCCTCACGGGGCGCCAGCAGGTAAAAGCGGATGGCCAGGGGATCCCGGCCCCGGTGCTGCTACGGCTGCACGAGGATTCGACCTTCACGGACATGCTCTACCTGTCGCGGCAGGTATCCGACTTCGCGTGCCATTCCTGGCGGACCTTCGGGCCCTCCCGTGCGCCGGTCACCCTGCTGTACGCCGACGAGATCGCAAAGCAACTCGCAGGCTTGGAGCAGACTACCGCGTGGGATCGGGACGCCGTCACCGGCCGCATCATGCGCAGGCCCTGGTTCCTGTGAGCTCCGGGCCGAACCTCGCGGCGCTGCGCTCGGAGCTCCGGACCGTCCTGGCCGGGGCGGACCGGATGCAGGACCATCTACGAGCCTTCGTCCGATGGGTGGGAGGCGACAGCCTGGAAGTGGAACGGCTGCTGGCCGAGGCGGTGGCGTCGCTCGCCTCCGGGGCGCGCTCGTCGTCGGACGTTGGCACTCTCGGCTACGTGGCGGCGCTCGGCGGGCTGGACGACGCGGCTCGCGGCGCCATGGCGAAGGGGCTCGCCTGGCTTCGGGGCCGGGCCTGGTTCCGCCCTCAGCAGGCACCGACCTTGGAGGCGGACGGCGTCTCGGCGCTCGGTGTCGCCCTTGCGGCATCGGCGCTGGGCCGGGCCGGGTCCGAAGCGTGGCTCGGCCGTCTCATCACCAGGAGCGTCGCCCTGCCGGGCCTCCCGCCCTGCGAGCGCTCCCTGTTCGCGGCGGCGGCCGAGGTGCTCGGGGTGCCGGGGAGGCCAGCGCTGGACGCGATGGCGCCCGTCGCGCGCGTAGCGCTGGCCATCCGCGGGATCGGCCCGGGGCCAAGCGAGGCGGAACGGGCGGCGGCGTGGTCACAGGCACACCGTTTCTCGGGGGACGACCTTGTCGAAGCCACGCTGACCCTTGCGGCCCTCGACGCCCTCGCGGAGGTGAGCCTCCCAGCTAGGTTGGGCGTGGCCGAACCTGCTGATGTCGTGCGGCTGCTCGAAGGCGTCCACCGATCCATGCGTCGGTGGGCCTGGGACCAAGCTCCGCTCACGCAGCACTCCCGGACTGCGAGGTGGGACATCTCGAACGAGTACCACGTTCAGGACCTGCTCTGGGCCCTGCTGGCGCCTGTATTCCCCGACCTCACCGATGAGGAAAACCTTCCCTCGGTGGGGCAGAAGAACCCTCGCGCCGACCTCACGATCGCAAGCCTCGGCACGATCGTCGAGGTCAAGTTCCTCCGCCCCAAGGCGACCTTCCAGTCCATCGTCAGCGAGGTGGCGGAGGACGCGTCCCTCTATCGCACGGACCCCCGCTGGACGTCGCTCGTGGCGTTCGTCTGGGACGACTCCGCCCGGACCGAGGAGCACGCCACGCTCGTGAGGGGCCTCTGTGCCCTGCCCATGGTGGTCGGGGCAGTGGTCGTCCCGCGTCCCCGTAAGATGACTCCGGCGCCATCCGCCGACCCGGCCCCAGGCTCCCGAACCCGACGCGGGCCACCGGGCCCCGGCGTCCCCCGGGGCGAGGGTACGTGCTCGATCCCAGGTGACCAGGCGCGACCGCGGCGTGGCCGGAAAGCGGAGAGCCGGGTCGAGGTCCAGGGCGAGGCGCCCGTGGGGGCGCTCGGATTTCCGACGAGGCCCAGTAGCTCATCGGAGCCGCCCCGGTCGCCGCCAGGTTCCGGCGGTTCCCGACCGTCTCGGAACCGCCCTTAACAGCTCGCGCGAGGCCGGAACGTTTCGAAGCGCAAATTGTAGTGAAGTTCCGCGCGATCTGTAGTGATAAATCCTCGTAACGCCTTGATGGCAGTGCGCGATTCGGGCCCGAATCTAGAAAGAGAAAGACGGCCGGGATCGGCCCGGTTTTCCGGGCCCCGGGGCGAGGCTCTAGAGCATGGCCCAGGAAGGGTCTGTGGCGGCTGGACTGGCCTCGTCTTGGCCCGGCCCTGGTGGCCGCGCGGTGGCCCGCGCCCGGGAAGGCGATCAGGGTCTCTAACGACCAGCTCCGCCCGCGGCGGTTTCACTGCTGTGCGGCACCGGCGCTCCAACACCATGGAAGCCGAGTTGCCCGATCCTAGGTAGCAGCCGGTTGGGAAGCAGGAAGGACGGGATTTCGGCACGCCGGGCCCCGGCTCAAACTCGAACGGTAGAAATGAACCTGTCGCGGTCGCGGGATGTACCAAGCCCGGCTTCTTGGAGAGCGGCGACACGCCGGGGAGGGCCAGAGGACCTGCCGCGGCGCCAGATCTTACTCCTCAAGCTTCAGTGCGCTCGGTAGCGAGGCGCCTGCTACCCGGGGACGACCAGAGGGTCCATCCCTCGGGCTGGAAGCGCCTCATGACGGCGCCGCTGGCCTGCTCGTGGCCGAGTGCCTCGCCCGCATGTCCTTAGACGGTCCAGTGAAGCCTGACGCGCATCGAGCTCTTCACGCATGCCTACGAAATCTGCCAGGCACGAGCGGTATCACGCCAGCTCGGGGAGCAGGGCGGCTGGTCGGCGACTGCGCCATGCGCGAGCCCCTTGAGCGGCCCGGCTTGCCGAAAGCTGTCGTAAGGATTCCCGATCTCGAGCGATCCACCATCTATTTGTCGTTTCTCTCGTATAGGTAGAATTACAACCGAAACGGGAGACGTGCCCTTGCCCTTTCGACAATGTGCCTATCACAATAGGTTCCTATCATGATGGAGGGCGGGATGGCCAAAGATGGAAAGGGGGGGACGGATGCCGCAGGGCGGAAGCAGTTCCTCGTCCACATCGACGCCCACGTCATCCGTCGCGTGAAGATCCTGGCACTCGACAGGGAGGTCTCCGCCTCCAGCCTGGTCGAGAAGGCCCTCATCGAGTTCCTCGCCCGCAGCGCTGACGCGCGGCCACAAGATTGACCGGGAGACGTCCATGCTGCTGACCGTACGCGACTGCTGCGTGCCGCACGACCATGTCCTCTCGCCTGACGGACGGGCCGACATCGAGGACATCGCCCTCGCGGTCCGGGCCGCCGAGGCAGATGCTGAGGCCTTCTTCGACCGGAACCACGTCACCGCGGGCATGCGGCAGCTGTTCGAGACCGGCCTGGCCCGCCTCGACGGCAAGAGCCAGCAGGCAGACTTCCTGCTCGCCCAGGCCATGGGCGGCGGCAAGACCCACCTGATGGTGTCGTTCGCCCTGATCGCGAAGTCACCGACCGTCCGCGAGAAGGTGCTCGACGGAGCGGGCATCCGCATCCGGACCGGCTTCGGCGCCGCCCGGATCGTGGCCTTCTCCGGCCGCAACAACCCCGACCACTTTTTCTGGGGCGAGATCGCCACCCAGCTCGGCAAGGCGGACAGCGACTTCAGCAGGCATTGGCGGAACGGCCCAAAGGGCCCGGACGAGGCTGCCTGGATGGAGATGATCGGCGAGGAGCCGACGGTCATCCTCATCGACGAGATGGCCCCCTGGTTCCGCATGGCCCAGGCGGTTCCGATCGGCAACGGCACCCTTGCTTCCCATGGCGAGTACGCCCTGGCCAACCTGCGCGAGGCGGCGCGGAAGCTGCCTCGCTGCGTGCTCGTCGGTTCCAGCCTCACGGGCACCTACGGGGATGAGTCCCGGGCCCTCTTACAGACCTTCGCCAACATCGAGGGCGAGGCGAAGCGCGGCGCCAAGGTCATTGAGCCGGTCGCCGTCAATACGGACGAGATCTTCGAGATCCTGAAGCGGCGGCTGTTCAAGATGCTGGCTACCCCGGACCAGGTCGAGGAGGTCGCCCAGGCCTACGCCTCCGCCATGGACGAGGCGGTCCGCTCGCGCGCCGTGGCCCGGACCCCGGAGCAGTACGCCGAGGACATCCGGCGCTGCCATCCCTTCCAGCCGAGCCTGCGCGAGGTCATCGGCCTTTTCCAGAACAACGAGCGGTTCCGGAAGACGCGCGGCCTGCTGTCCCTGATGAGCGCCATCGTGCGGTGCGTGTGGCGCGAAGGCAGGCCGAACACCGTCCATCTCGTCGGCGTCCAGCATATGGACCTCAACGAGCCGGAGATGCGGACGACCGACCTGCCGTTCTCGGAACTCCTTCCGGCCATCACCGAGGACATCGCCCGGGGTGGGCAGGCCGTGGCCGAGACCGTCGACCGGCAGCTCGGCTCGGACGCGGGCACCCAGGCAGCGAACGTCATCCTGGCCGCGTCCCTGAAGCCCGACGTGGACGACAAGATCGGCCTGCCCGGGAAGCAGGTGGTCGAGTACCTCGTCGCGCCGGGCCGGACGGCCTCCGAGTTCGAGGCCGCGATCACCAAGCTCGAGGGTGGCTACCACCTCCACCGCGACCCGCGGGAAGGCAGGCTCTACTACTCGCCGAACGAGACCATCGAGAAGCGGCTCGCCCGGGAGGCGGAGAATGCCCCGGGCAACCGGATCGACGACGAGTTGGAGCGCCGCCTGTCCGACGCCTTCGTGCCCTCCCGCAAGAAGGCCTACCAGGGTGTGATGGCTCTCCCGGAGGTCGGGAAGATCGCGGGCGAGCTGACCCGGGAGCGCAAGCTCATCGTCATCAACCCGGACAGCGATGTGCCGCCGAAGCTGGCGGGCGAGCTGTTCATGGGGCAGCCGAACAAGAACAACTTCCTCATCGTCAACGGCTCGTCCACCGAGTTCGCCAACATCGAGAAGCACGTCCGGCGTATCTACGCCTGCGCCAGGGTGCTGGCCTCGTTGTCTGAGGACCACCCCAACCATGCGGAGGTCGAGAAGAAGAGGGCGATGGCGGAGTTCGACCTGACCTCCACCATCGAGGCCACCTACAACCAGGTCTGGTACCCGGCCTACGACGCGACCGTGAAACTGGTTCGGCTCGTGCCCGCGAAGCTCAGCCTCCGCTCGGCCCGCGAGGCCGGGAAGAAGCCGGAACTGCATGGCGAGGCCTCGGTCGAGGAGGCCCTCGTCGCCGCGGGCAAGCTCTACTTGGAAGTGGAGGGCGACGAGAAGGTGCTCGACACCCTGCTCGTGCGAGCCTCCGACCTTCTCTGGGGGAGCGACAAGCGCCTCTCCTGGTCGGACCTCCAGGCCCGGGCGCGGGAGGTCGGCCGGTTTCCGTTCCTGCCCCCCGGGGGGCTCGAGGCCATCCGCAAGCATGCCCTGACCAAGGACGTCTGGCGCGAGCGCGACGGCAAGATCCTCAAGGGGCCCTTCGAGCCTGACCGGACCCGCGTCTCGGTCAGCACCGAGTCCTACGACGAGACGACGGGAGAGGCGACCATTTCGGTCCAGGCGCTCGACGCCGGTCCGTCTCCGCGGATCCACTGGGCAGTCGGCTCGGTGGTATCGGAAGCCTCGCCCGAGCTGACGGAGACCCGGTTCAAGACGAAGGAACTGCGCCTATCCTTCCTGGCAGTGGATCCGACGAAGACGGCCCCGACCGGAGATTCGACGACCTGGAAGAACAGGATCACCATCCTGTTCGACGAGAAGCCCTCGGTGGACGGTCGCGAGGTCACCCTCGTCGTCGTGCCGTCCGCGGCGTCCGTCCGCTACACCACCGACGCCTCGTCGCCGAAGGCGTCCGGCCTGGAGTACGAGGGCCCGTTCGATGTCGCGGCCGACCAGGACGTGCACGTCCGGGTCGTCGCAGTGGACGGGGACATCGAGGCGGAGAACCAGCACCGCTTCGACCGCCGCGTCCGCGGCACCCGCGAGAGGGGTGGTGGAGGCGGCGACGTGACTGGGCCTCGCGTTCCGACGGTGCGCGAGCACGTGGACGAGCGTAGGCCTGCCCTGCTCACCTCGGCGAAACTCGCCTGGACCGCCACCAAGGGCACCTACGACGCCCTGGACGCCATCCAGGCCGCCTCGGCGTCGGCCGTGGGCAGGCGGATCACGGTCGGCGAGGGCGACAGGACCGTCATCATCGCGCTCGGCAGCGGCAGCAAGGTCACCGGCGACCATCTCAAGGGACTCCTGACCGCCGCCCGGAGCGCCCTGGAGGTCGAGGAAGCGCCCGCAACCCTCTCCCTGGCCAGCATCCGGTTTCCGACCGGGAAGGATCTCATCGGATTCTTGGAGGCGGTGCCCATCGACATCGACGATCCCCGTGACGCCATTCGACAGGGAGACGACGTTTGATGACCGGGCAGGAGGGCGGCCGCGCCGCCCCGAAGCCGCGGGCCGGATCCCGGTCGCGGCGCACCGAGGTGGAAGGGTTCGGCTGCCCGCGTACGGAGTGGCCTCACCATGTCCGCGTGGTAATTCCCGAGATCCGCGGTGGTGAGGTCCACATTGTCGAGGATTTCGGCGTGGGCGGGCACTCCGCTGGCCAGGGGGACGAGACGGAGCGCTGCGTTCTCCCTCGGGCCCGCTGGAACGCCATCGCCGACCTCGCTCGGCGGGAATTCAACGAGCGGCTGCGGTCGCTGGGCCTGCCCCCGGGCGCCTGGAAGCCCGGCGCGACCAAGGTCGAGCGGATGCTGGGTCAGGAGTTGATCCTGCTCGCCTGCGCGACTGCGGCTGCCGACGAGGCGGACGTCGCCGCGGTCGGGGCAAGCTGGGCCTCCCTCCGTCCAGAGGAACGCTGGTGGTTCGCGGGCTGGCTCCAGAGCCGCCCATCGGAACGAGTGATGCGCGGCGCCGCCTTGCTCCTATCGGGTGGCCCAGCCGAGCCCCGCGCTCCGCGTCCGGCTGCCCCGAAGCAGCAGGTCGCCCTGCCCCTGTTCGACACCCCTTCGGGGAAGCACTGAGCCCATGCCCATGGACACTGTGACTGCCACCACTCGTGGACCGGCCCCGTTCTCTCTCAAGGATGCTCCGGCGCTGATCGAGCGGGTGTTCCCCGCCCAAAAGGTGGGCATTGAGGCCCAGAAGGAGCGGAAGGCTGGAGCGGCGCAGACGCTCACCGCGCTAGGTTCTTACTGGAAGGGCCGCAAGCCGCTGGTCCTTGTGCGCGCCTGCGTGCTGGCCAGCCTGTTGCCCGCGACGGATGACCCAGAAGGGGACCTCGAACTTTTTGAGGCCCTGATGCGGATGGATCCCGAGGGCATCTCCCGCCGGGAGGCCAAAGTGACGGCGCAGCAGGTGTCCGCCTGTCGCTTCGTGGCGGAGGAGGCTAAGGCGAGGCACCTAGTTCGCGAGGACGAGACTGGGGCCTCGATCCCCGCAATATGGCGACGCTTCCCGGCCGAAGAAGGATTTAGCAAGGCTGAGCGCGCTCTTGCCCGGACTCGGTTCGACAAGGAGCGTGAAATCATCCGTGAGCAGACGCTCGCTGCCATGTCTTTCTCACAGCAGGTCGCGATTTCTGAGCGTGTGGAGCGCGTCGAGAACCTGCGCAATACGAACGACCCTCTGTACGCCGGTGTCTTAGCCAAGGCGAACGATCGTCTCGGCACCGATGCTACCACCCTTCCGGAGCTCGTCGAGCAGCTTGGATTGGCCCGGTTTGGCCGTCGTCCAGTCGTAGGCGATCCGTTTGCAGGTGGAGGCAGCATTCCGTTCGAAGCGACACGCATCGGATGTGACGTGGTGGCCAGTGATCTTAACCCGGTTGCTGCCATGCTCACTTGGGGCTCGGTGAATGTCATCGGGGCCGACGAGACACGGCGTGCGGAGATCGTGGCCGAGCAGGCCCGGGTGGCCCGGGAGGTTAGCGCCGAGATTGAGGGGCTTGGAGTAGAGCGCAACGAGAAGGGAGATCACGCCAAGGCTTATCTGTACTGCCTGGAGACGGTGGATCCCCGGACAGGTTGGCGCGTGCCGATGTCGCCCTCCTGGGTCGTAAGCCGAAGCCGCCGCTGCGTGGTCAAGCTGGTCCCGATTCACTTGGAGAAGCGCTTCGGTCTCGAGATCGTCGAGGATGCGTCTGCCGAGGAGATGGCTAAAGCCGACCTGGGCACCGCCCGGGACGGTTACTTGGTCTACTCGCTGTCGGCCATGCCCGGCGGAGACGAAGTGGAACACCGCATCGCAATTGCTCGCCTACGAGGCGACGGCGAGGGTCCACACCTGCCCGCAGGCGGCCGGGGCAATCGGCTCCGGCTCTGGGACCTTTCGGATGTAGCTCCACGCGAACCGGAATGGAACCCGGATGCCTCCCCCAGCCTCGCCGGATCACCGCCGGGAGCCTGGGTCGGCGGAGACGTCTGGCTGGAGAGGCTATACTCTATCCAATGGATAGACGGGAAAGATCTGGCAGCAGGAAAGTCCCGCCCGAAGACATTCTTCGCTACTCCGACCGACGCTGATCTAGCTCGAGAGGCGGCGATCCGGCGGATGGTTCAGGAGAACCTCGCCTCGTGGCAAGCGGACGGTTTGGTTCCTGACATGCCCATCGAGGCGGGGGAGAAGACCGATGAGCCCATTCGAACTCGGGGCTGGACCCATTGGCACCACCTCTTCAATCCACGGGCCCTGCTACTCCTGCGCATTTTGAAGTCATGCATCAAGCGGTCACCACTTGCATCGAGCATTCTGCCGAGCGTCACCGAGTGGGCGGACTGGCAATCCCGCCTGTGCCGGTGGGAGACGACCCTCCCCCGCGCGACTGGGGGTGCGATGGATGGCCCTCACAGTACCTTCTACAACCAAGCTCTCAACACCATCCTCAATTACTGCCTTACATCAAGCGTCGGACTTGACCTAAAGCTGAAGTTCTCGCCACAGCCGGTGCAGGGGGCGGTCGAGATGTCTTTGGTCACTGCACCGGTAACGGCGTTGAATAAAATGTCCGACCTTTGGATTTATGACCCACCTTACGCGGACGCGGTTCATTACCACGAGATCACTGAATTCTTCATTGCATGGCTACGGAAAAACCCACCCGCGCCTTTCGATCAGTGGACCTGGGACAGCCGCCGCCCTCTCGCTATCCAGGGCAAGGGTGAAAAGTTCCGCTGCGACATGGTCGACGCCTTTCGGACCATGGCGGAGCACATGCCGGACAACGGCCTGCAGGTCTGCATGTTCACGCACCAGGATGCGGGCGTCTGGGCCGACATGGCTGGGATTGTCTGGGGAGCAGGGCTAAGGGTCACCGCGGCATGGTACGTCTCCACCGAGACCACCAGCGAACTGAGGAGGGGCGGCTACGTCCAGGGCACCGTCCTGCTAGTGCTCCGCAAGCGTCAGGGAGACGAACGGGCCTACAAGGACGAGCTGGTGCTGGAGGTTCGCGGAGCCGTCCAACGGCAGGTGGATCTCCTGACCGGCCTGAACCAGCGCGCCCGGGCCCTCCAGCGGGACGAGAACCCGTTCAGCGATGCCGACCTTCAGATGGCGGGCTACGCCGCCGCGCTCGAGGTGCTGACCGGCTACACGCACATCGAGGGCATGGACATGACGCGGGAAGCCCTGCGGCCTCGGGTGAAGGGCCAGAAGGGGGTCGTCGAGGAGATGATCGCGCTCGCCGTCCAGACCGCCACCGAATTAATGCGCCCCGAGGGCATCGACGAGGGCATGTGGGAGCGTCTCGTCCCGACGGAGCGCTTCTGGCTGAAGATGGTCGAGGCCGAGTCCGAGCGACCCACGGGGAAACCGGAGGGACGGGTCGACGACTACCAGAACTTCGCCAAGGCCTACCGGGCGGATGGCTGGGCCGAGCTGATGGCCGACCAGACGCCGAACAAGGCGCGCCTGAAGGGGGCGGCCGAGTTCAAGCGGTCCCTGATGTCGGGACATCCCTTCGCGGGCGGGCTGGTTAGGCCCGTCCTCTACGCGGTGAACGAGCTGCGGGCGGCCGCGGAGAAGGAGGAGGATCCCGTCACGTCCGGCGAGCGCGCAGTCGCGGGGCTGCGCGAGAACCTCGGCTCCTGGGCCCAGCAGCGCCAGCGCGCCATGGTGATCGCCGACTGGCTCGGCCGGAAGCTGGAGCGCCAGCGCCCGGCCGAGGCCAGTGCGGCACGCACCCTGTCGGCGCTGATCCGGACGGAGAGGCTAGGCTGATGAAGGCCAAGGAATCCCGCCTGCTCGACTTCCTGCGGGCCTCGAACCAGTTCGTCATTCCCATCTATCAGCGGCCCTACCGTTGGGAGGAAGCCCAGTGCCACAAGCTCTGGGACGACGTCCTCAGGGCCGGGCGCAACAAGGACGGAATCGCGCACTTCGTCGGGTCGGTCGTCTACATCCAGGACGGGCTGTACAACGTCTCCGATCAGCCCGCCCTGCTCGTCATCGACGGCCAGCAGCGGCTCACCACCTTCATGCTGCTCATCGAGGCCCTCGCCCGGGCGCAGGGCGGATCCCCCCTCTCCGGCGACTTCGAGGCCCGGAAGCTCCGGCACTACTACCTGAAGGACACGCTCCAGGACGGGGAGCGGGCCTACAAGATGCTCCTCTCCGCCGCCGACCGGGTCACCCTCCAGGCCATCGTGGATGGGGCGGATCTGCCTGCCGGGCATAGCATCCGTATCGTCCAGAACTTCGAGCTGTTCCGGAAGCTGCTCCAGGGCGCCGACTTGGAGGTGGTCGCCCGCGGGCTGGCCAGTATCCTGATCGTGGACATCTCCCTGGAGCGAGGACACGACAACCCGCAGCTCATCTTCGAGAGCCTGAACTCCACCGGCAAGGCGCTCGGCCAGGCGGATCTCATCAGGAACTACGTGCTGATGGGGCTGAAGCCTGCCCTCCAGGACAAGCTCTACCGCGAGCACTGGCGCCCCATGGAGGTCGAGTTCGGCCAGGAGGCCTACGCCACCCAGTTCGATGGCTTCATGCGCCACTACCTGACCATGCGGACGGGCGACATCGCCAAGGTCGAGGAGGTCTACGAGGCCTTCAAGGAGCATGCCAAGGCCGAGGAGGCTGCCGGTCGCGACGTGGCCGCCGTGGTGGCCGACATCCATCGGGCCGCGGGGCTCTACTGCCGCTTGGCGCTGGGCCGGGGCGAGGATGACAAGACCCTCGTCGACGCCTTCAAGGACGTGCGCGAGCTCAAGGCGGAAGCGACCTTCCCTTTCCTAATGGAGGCATACGGCGACCATCGAGCCGGGCTCCTGGACAAGAAGGACTTCGTGGCCGTTGTCCGGCTCGTCGAGGCCTACGTCTTCCGTCGTGCGATCCTCGCGATCCCGACCAACTCCCACAGCCGGACCTTCGCGACCTTCTCCCGCGGGCTCGACAAGACGCGCTATCTCGGCGCCGTCTCGGCCCGTTTCCTCGGGCTTCCCTCGTACCGTCGGTTCCCCTCGGACGAGGAGTTCGAGGCGGCGATCCAGGTCCGCGACCTCTACAACACCCGCAACCGCTCCTTCTGGCTGCGGCGGATGGAGAACCACGGCCGCAAGGAAAGGGTGGCGGTCGAGGAATACACCATCGAGCACATCCTGCCGCAGAACGAGAACCTGTCGCAGGCATGGAAGGACGAGCTGGGCCCCGACTGGGAGAGCGTCCGAGCCGCCCGCCTGCACACGCTCGGGAACCTGACCCTCACCGCCTATAACTCCGAACTGAGTGACCATCCGTTCGCCGCGAAGCGGGACGCGGAATGCGGCTTCAAGCACAGCCCTCTCCACCTGAACGCGGGGCTTGGGCAGGTGGAGAAGTGGGACGAGGCCGCCATCCAGGCTCGTGCACAGCGGCTGGCGAAGCGCTCCGTCGAGGTCTGGCGGGCGCCTGCCATGGATCCGGCGGATCTGGCATCCTTCCAGGTCGCGTCCGAGCCGAAAAGCGAGTGGACACTGGCCGACCACCCGCGGCTCTCGTCCGGGCCCGTAGCGGCCCTGTACCAGGAGCTGCGCGGGCAGGTCATGGCGCTGAACCAGGCGATCACCGAGGAGTTCAAGAAGCACTACGTGGTCTACCGGGCCGAGACCCTCTTCCTGACCATGGTGCCCTTCGCCACCATCCTGAAGATCTACCTCAACATGCCCTTCGCGGAGATCCAGGACACCCGCGGCCTTTGCCGGGACGTGACCAACCTGGGACACTGGTCGAGCGGGGACGTGGAGTTCGAGGTCGATGCCCACAGCGACATGGCCTACGTCATGGCCCTGATCGGGCAGGCCTTCGAGTGGCAGATGGAAGACGCGGAGGTCTCGTGAGCGATACAGCCGACCTGCCGCCAAGCGTTCCGCAGATGCTCCCGCGGATCATGCGCGAACGCCATCCGGATGTGCTGGTCCGGCGGTCGGTCCGCGTCCTCGCCATGGTGGCCGAACTCCACAAGGCAGGCTTCCAGCGCCTGCGCGCGATGCCTTTCCCGAACAGCAGCGGGAGTGCGTGGCGTCTGTGGATCGCGCCCGCCACGCACTTCCACCGGAACCATGGCGCTCTCCTGTGGAGCCCGCAGCCCGGCAACCGGATCGAGGGAGTGACGCCTTCCGAGAACGAGCGCTTGGTCGCCCACTACGGTACCGGGCAGGCCACGGAGAGCCAGTTCTTCGAATGGCGCGATGCGGCCCAGGACGATGCCCGCACCCTGGCCGACAAGTTCGTCCACCGCATGCCCGAACTCGCCCAGGCTGGCCTGGGCTGGGACCACGCCTACGCAGGCTGGTTCCAGCGGGTGCTCGGGCTTGCCGAGCGTGGATGGTTGCCGGAGGTCTTCTCGAACAGCCATTCCCCGGGGCGCGATGCAATCTACCTCGTGGACCATCGTCCCGAGGCTTGGCGGGAACTGGACGCCGGGGAGCGGATGCCCGTGCTGCCGCTGCCCCCGCCGGGCGAGCTTGACCTCGACTACCCCGGGCTGCAGCCCGGGCACGGCAGCTGGCAGTGAGTACTCCGAACGGCGCGCTCGGCCAGATCGCGGGGTTGCGGCGGTTCTCCTCGCGCTTCGGAATGCCGTCCGACCTGTTCCTGAAGGACAGGCTGCGAGGGGCCCGGAGCTACGACCGCATCGCCGGGTACTTCCGCTCCTCCATCTTCGAGGTGGCCGGGGAGGAGCTCGCCTCCATCGGCCGGGTCCGCATCGTCTGCAACTCCGACCTTGCACCCCAGGACATCAGGGCCTCCCAGGAAGCCAGGACGAGCGCTCTGCTCCAGCGCATGTGGGCCGACGGCGCCGGAGAGGATTCGGTCGAGTTGGAGACCCTGCTGAGGGGGAACCGCTACGCGATCCTGAAGGAGATGCTGCGGGCCCGGGACGGTGACGGACAGCCGCGCCTCGAGATCCGGGTCGTGGACAAGCAGTCGGCCCCTCTCGTGCATGGCAAGGCCGGGATCGTCACGCTCGCGGATGGTCGCAGAACCTGCTTCATGGGGTCCATCAACGAGACCCGCCACGGCTGGAAGACCCATTACGAGCTGCTGTGGGAGGACGAGAGCCCCGAGGGGGTCGCCTGGACGCAGGCCGAGTTCAACTTCCTCTGGAACAACGGGGTGGACCTGCCCGACGCGGTCATCCAGGAAGTCGAGCGACGTGCCGACCGGGTGGAGATCCGCCTCAAGGACTGCCCGGAATGGTCCATCGGCAGTGCCACGGACCTGCCCCGGGCGGCCCTGGTGGAGTCCCCGCTGGCCCGCGCCGGGGAGGGTCTCCAGCCCTGGCAGAAGTCCTTCGTCGCGGAGTTCCTCCGCCACCGGGCGGTCTACGGGAAGGCGCGCCTGCTGCTTGCCGACGAGGTGGGTGTCGGTAAGACCCTGTCCCTGGCCACGGCCGCGCTGCTCACGGCCCTGATGGACGACGGTCCGGCACTGATCCTGGTGCCCTCCACCCTGACGCAGCAATGGCAGGTGGAGCTCTGGGACCGGCTCGGCGTGCCGTCCGCCCGGTGGTGGTCCGCGCGCAAGGTTTGGGTCGACCATCTCGGGCACGTCATCCGGACCAACGGCGCCGCCGACATCGTGAAGTGCCCCTATCGGGTCGCCATCGTCTCCACCGGCCTGATCATGCACGGCCGCGACGGGAAGCACGGCTGGAAGAACGAGGCGGGCGCTCTCATGGGTAAGCGGGCCCGCCCCGGAGAGGCGGCCTACGGAATCGTCGTCCTCGACGAGGGCCATCGGGCCCGCGGCGTCGAGGAGCGCGGCGAGGACGAGCGCCAGCCGAACAACCTGATGACCTTCATGCTGGGGATCGCGGAACGGGCGCGGCACGTCCTGGTCGGGACGGCGACGCCCATCCAGACCGATCCGCTGGACCTGTGGGACCTGATGAAGGTCATCGCGTCCGGAGCCGACCACGTCCTCGGCGACCACATGAGCCCCTGGCGGAACAATCCTCCGGCAGCCCTGGGCTTGGTGAGCGGACGGGAACGGCCGCGCGACGAGTCCAACGCTTGGCCCTGGCTGTCCAATCCTCTGCCACCCGCCAGCGAGCATCGCGTCTTCGACCACATCCGCTCCGATCTGGGCATCCCGAAGGAACGGTTCTCTGCCGGGGGCGCGTCCTACACGCAGCTCGACGACGTGATGACACGTGACGACCTGCGGGATCTGCTGGCAGGTGACGAGGACGGGCTGGGCTTCCTGCAGCGGCACAACCCGGTCGTGCGGCACGTCGTCCTCCGCCGCCGCAAGTCCCTTGAGGAGGCCGGGCTAATGAAGCCCGTCGCGGTCGAGATCCATCCGCGCCCCGACGACCCGAACCATCGCTCCCGCGTGTTCTTCGAGGCGAACGGCCGCGCCGTGGAGACCTCGCACACCCTCCGGGAAGCGTTCGAGGAGGCCGAGAAGTTCACGAAGGCCTTGATGGCCCGCAACCGCGGGGCGGGCTTCATGCGCAGCCTCCTGCTCCAGCGCATCTGCTCGTCCGTCCAGGCCGGTCTCGCCACGGCCCGGGCGCTCGGAAGTCAGCATCCGGAGCGCGAGGAGGTCCTGATCGAGGCTCTCGAGGACGAGGAGGCCGAGGAAGCCTTCCAGCCGCTCGCCGAGGCTTCGAGCACGGAGATGGCGGCCCTGAGGCGGCTGACGACGCTGCTCGAGACGGCCGTCGAGGAAGGCGAGGACCCGAAGTACGCGGTGGTCCACCACTACCTGCACGAACGTGGCTGGCTTCGGCTCGGGTGCATTGTCTTCAGCCAGTACTTCGATACCGCTGAGTGGGCTGCCCGGAGGCTGGCCCAGGATTTCCCGGGCGAGCCGATCGCCCTCTACGCGGGTGCCGGGAAGTCCGGGGTGTTCCGGGAGGGGCGCTTCAACGCCGTGGAGCGGGACGCCATCAAGGCCGCAGTGAGGGACAGGGCGATCCGCCTCGTCGTGGCCACGGACGCGGCCTGCGAGGGTCTGAACCTGCAGACACTCGGCACCCTCATCGACATCGACCTGCCCTGGAATCCGTCCAGGCTCGAGCAGCGGATCGGCCGCATCAAGCGGTTCGGGCAGGCCCGGGACAGCGTGGACATGCTGAACCTCGTCTACGAGGGCAGCCGCGACGAGGTGATCTACGAGAAGCTGTCCGCCCGCATGAAGGACAAGTTCGACATCTTCGGGCAGTTGCCCGACACCTTGTCCGACGACTGGATCGACGACGAGCAAGGACTCGAAAAGGAGCTCCGGAAGTTCGTCGAAGGTCGCCAGCGCGCCAACGCGTTCGACGCCCGGTGGGGGAACACGGCAACCGGCGCTTCCCTGTCTCCGGCCGAGCGCGACTGGCAGATGGGATGGCAGACCTGCACTGAGGTCCTGTCCCGGCGAGACATCGCCGAGCGACTGGGCGAGGGCTGGTAGTTTGCAGAACGGGCCACGGACGTGAACCAGATACGCTTCCAATAAGGGCTCTGCTCGAAGCGCCGATGCGCCAGAATCCTTTTTATACTACTTGGGATTATCTCAGCGGTTGACCCTGGCGAGATGGCGCTGGACGAGCCCTCCGAGTCCCGATGACTGCCCTCGGTCGGGCCCGTGGCGTCCCAAGCAGTAGGCTACATGGCCGCGGTGCTCGCCGTTCCCGAGACGTTGGGACAAGACGCGAGGTAGCCTGGACAGGGGAAGCGGTCCGGGGGAGATGCCGGGCATCGACTCCTCGCTCCTGCGTCGTCCGGAGGAGCGCGCGTCGCCCCCAGGACCGATCACCTGCGAGCAGCGGGCGGTCCGGCAGCAGTAGTTCGCGGTCCGGTCCTGGTAAGCTGTCGGTCCTAGAGGAGCCGCCGAGTTTCGGGCCAAGGTTCGGCCATCACGAAGACTTGGAGAGAACTGATGGTGGAACTGCACTTCTGGGCTGATTTCGGGATGGTTCCCGCGCGGCTCGTTATTCGAAGGGAGGGGTTCGACGCGGCGTTCGAGGCGTTCCGTGCCAAGGAGCGTGACGCCGGGCGGAAGGCCACTCATGAGACGTTCTGCGAGGACGTAGGGGTGAACGAGCGTGTACTCCGGCGGGCCCGGGACAGTCGTGCCCGGGACGGGCGGACCACGCTTCCGCGGCATCAGGTCGAGAAGATGGCTGAGCGCCTCGGCTGTCGGCCCAGCGACATCGTCGAGGATCCCGGCGAGGAGGAACGGCGGCGGAGGCTCGAGCGCGATCGCCGAGAGCTGGCGGCCTGGCCCGTGCCCCTGCGCCGGGTGGAGTCCTGGGTGGATCTCGTCGGCGACCTCGGCAACGCGGGGCGAATGGACTTTGGCTACGGCGACGATGTGGTCGACCTGGCGACGGCCTCGGCCATCGACGCCTTCGGCCTCGCGCTCGACTACGCCCGGAGAATG
Source organism: Muricoccus radiodurans (assembly GCF_050154705.1). Classification (GTDB taxonomy): domain Bacteria; phylum Pseudomonadota; class Alphaproteobacteria; order Acetobacterales; family Acetobacteraceae; genus Roseomonas; species Roseomonas radiodurans. The sequence goes on from NZ_CP189561.1 coordinate 3,682,738, forward strand.
ATGTCCACCCACCGGGCCGTCGCTGCCGCAACCCTGAAGGATGCAGCGGCTGATCTCGAGGCCCATGGCCTGCACGTCCTGGCCGGTCGATTCATGGGCCGCGGCCACCCGGGCCCGGACTCCCCGACGGGGGGACCGACGCTCCACCGCTCGCTGGTCTTCCGGATCCGGCGCGAGACCGAGGATCCGGCCTTCACCGTCGATCGCAGCGCCGAGCCGCTGTCCGTGTCGGACGAGGAGGACTGGTTCGTTGACGACGGGGCAGCGAACGACGCCTGGCTAAGCTGGGAGGGGAAGCGCCGCCTGGCACTGTGGCCTGAGAACAGCGCGGAGGATGGCGCAGCGTGATCCGCATCGGCGAGGTGCGGGAGTGTCGAGAGGTGAGGCACCGTCCCGCACTCGCCGCTCTGGGCCCGGAACCCGATCGTTCCCACACCCCGTCGGGCTCTACAGCGGGGTGATAACGCCACCAGCCCGGGGGCGGCTCGGGGGAGCACGCATGGTCTTGGGCTGGGAAGGTTCCACTCCGAGACCCGGACAGGACCCCGGCTCGCCAAGCCAGCCGGGGCGCCGCTGACGGCCCGGCAAGCGCCGCTCCCGAGTCATGTCCTTCGGGCAGGCGCCCGGCGGCCCTGCGGCTCAGGCCGCTGCCTGAGCAGGCACCCGCACAACAGAAGCCGCCGGGAAGATCTCCATCCACGCGGCCGTAAGTGCCAAGTCCTTTTCCGGCACCGGCCCCCGCACCCTTGGCAGCTTCGGCGTGTTCGGGTCCAGGCAGTTCAGGCTGCGCACTGACACGCCGACCGTGCAGTTGGGGCTATCCCAGGTCTCGTGCCGGATCGGGAAGCCCAGGTGCACGGCAGCCGCGATGTAGGCGCCGTTGGGCACATATCCGTGGACGCCGGTGGCCGCATCCCGCTCGGCATCCCACCACCGCTCGACCTGGTGCTTCTGCTCGTAGCTTGTGGACCGGGAGTGCGGCCTGCTGATGCGGTTCGCCCGGGACAGAAATTCCAGGCACTTGGCGAACTCGGCAAGGCCGACCTTGTCCAGCAGCCCCAGACGGCTCTCCCGCAGCTTCTCCATGCCCTCGGGGCTGGCAAGCATCTCGGCCTTCCGCCGCGGTGACCAGTAGCCCGTCTTCCAGAGGCCGAACCTGGAGAGCACCATGCCGTTCGGATTAAGTTCAGGATGCTTGGCGAGGATCGCGCGCATCCAGCAGGCGAGGACCGCGATCTCCAACTCGGACAGGGTACCGGTCCAGCGGACATCCTGCCGGAAAAGGTGCCCCCGTTTCGACAGGAACTCCTCGAACCTTGCGCCGTCCGTCCGGAAGCGGCGGGCCCCGGAGGCGAGCGCCTCGCGCAAGGCGGCGTTGGAGCCGAATCCCAGCCCCCGGGCGACTGCCTCGGCACGGTGAGAAGACTTCACGGCGGGAAGGAAGCGCGCGACCTCGCGCTTGATGGCCTCAACTTCGGCTTGGTCGATCTCGACGAACATGCTCGCCCTCTGAAAGCTGAAGGACCGCGGTTCGCCGATTACGCCAGCGGCCCCGCCCATCGGGAGCAGTTGCCGGAGGAAATCCGTTTCGTAGCTGATTGCCCGGCGTCTGACCCGGCGACAGGTCGGTGGTGCCAGTGACCGGATGACAGCCTGCCCCAGGCGAGCGGCAGAGCGCAAGGGCCTTGTACCAGCAGTGATAGGCCATGGGGCCATCGGTTCGGCCAGTGACAACGAACGGGTCTGCCATTGACGGTGGGCGGCAGGTAGTCGCGGCCGTCGACCGGGGCACGCTGGCGATCGGCCTGATGCCCGGCATGCCGATCCCGGTGCCCTCGCCCATGTCCCCGCGCTCGCCATCCACGATGCCAGACCCGAGGGTGAAGCCTCAGCACTCCACGTCTCCGCGGCCTGGACGTGCCGCTGCGAGCCCCTGGTCGCCCCCGACCTACCGGACGGCCTTCTTGACGTGACGGAGGACACCAACTTCCACGGCCGCGAGGCGGCGCTCCTGGATGACCCACTCGGACGGCTGTCGCGCTCCGGACCAGCGGAACGGGCCCGCCGCAGTAGGGGGGAGGGATGTCATGTCGCCCGGGGAGGAGGCCTTCCGGCCTGCGACCACCCCCGGCTACGCTGCGGATCCTGCCGGGCATCGTCCGCAGCCTGGGCGCACTCGGCCCGAAGACGGCAGGCCAGTTGGGGCCGTACCCCGGGGCGCCTCGCGCGCCTGGACGTTGCTCTCGGCGTCGCTGGCGATGCCCGCTCTCGCGCTCTGGTCCTCGGGGTCTGCAGGGGCCGGGCGACCGTGCCGAACCGCGTTCGCCACCTCCCGCAGGCGGGGCCGGTTCCACAAGGAAATGTTCCGATGTAAGTTCGTTGCCGATGATCTTCAGGGCCGCGACGCTGGACGATGCGCTCAATCCGCTCGTCTCCCGCCTGCTCAGGAAGGGCGAGGCTATCCTGGCGGGGAAGGGCAAGGCGCGAGAGTTCACCGGCGTGCTCGTGGAGTTGTCCGATCCCAGAGCCAGGCTCAGCCGAACGGAGGATCGGGGCGTCCTCTTCAGCCACCTGGGCGAGACGCTCTGGTACCTGTCCGGCTCCGACCGCCTCGATCACATCGAATACTACATCCCGAAGTACCGGGATTTCATCAAGGCGTCGAAGCAAGCGGTGAGGGCGCCAGGAGCGTACGGGCCGCGACTCTTCGGAGGTGGCGAGAAAAGCCAGATGGCGGAGCTGCTGAGCACGTTGAACCGCAAGAAGGGCAACTCGGACACCCGGCAGGCTGTGGCACAGGTATTCGCCCGCTCGGACCTGAGACCCGGGAACGGGGATGTCCCGTGCACGACGACTCTCCAGTTTCTGCCCCGGAAAGGCAGGCTGCACATGATCGCCACGATGCGGTCGAACGACGTCTACCGGGGATTCCCGGGTGACGTGTTCGCCTTCACTTTCATTCAGGAGCTCGTCGCCAGGACGCTGGACTTGGAAGTAGGGACCTACAAGCACTTCGTCGGCAGCCTTCACCTCTACGACGAGAACATGCCGAAGGCCCTCGACTACCTGAACAGAGGTTTCCAGACCCCGATGAGCATGCCCGCGATGCCGACCGGAGATCCTTGGGCTTCCGTGGCGTGGCTGATCAAGGCCGAACGCTCGATTCGGCTGGGTCAACCAGAACCCGATGCTGCAGGGATCGAAGACTACTGGCTGGACCTCGCCCGCCTTCTCCGCATCAAGGTCCTCGCCAAGGACCAGGACATGAACCGCCTGGAGCAGGAGAAGGACAAGATGGCCAGTCCCTTCTACGGCTCCTTCATCTACGATCGTCAGGTCACCGTCATGCGGAAGAAGGAAGCCCAGCCGGATCTGCCCGGACTTCCGGCTACCGTCCGGGAGAGAAAGGCATGACACCCCGCGACAAGATCCGAGCGCGCAAGCTGGCGCAGGACATCGTGCGCTACCAGAAGAACACGGGCCCCCTTCCGGGGCTGTCAGGTGCCGGGGCCCTGGATGCGCTGGTCGCGCAATTCATCGACAGCCTGCGCCGAATCGAGTTCGCCAACCACATCCGCGACGTGCAGCACGATCCCGCGCGAATGGATCCTTCCTCCCCGATGTTCGATCCGCTCCGGGCGGCGGTTCTGCGGAACAGGCGTGGCGAGACGGACGAGGCCTGGTGGCTGGTCTTCATCGGTACCCATTTCGGCAAGCATTCGAAGGACGAGTGGCGGCTGGCCCGGGACGTCTACGGCAGGCTCGGGCAAGGGGGGCGGTGGGACTGGGCGACCATCTCGTCAAATCCGGCCGCCTTCCAGGCGTGGCTGGCCATCAACGAGGCGACGTTGCGGGGAGCCGACGGCGTCTCCCGTCGCTTCAGCAACCATCGGAAGTACGAGAGCCTCAAGGTGGCTTCGGTCAATGGCACGGCCGCGATCTTCGCCTCCTACGTGAGGTGGGTCGGGCCGCCGAGGAGGCACGCCGACATGGTGCGCGACCTTCACAAGGACGTCGGCCAGAACCCACACGACGTCTTCGCCGCCCTTTACCGTTCCATGGATGCCGTGAAGCGCTTCGGACGCTTGGGAAGGTTCGACTTCCTCGCCATGCTCGGGAAGCTCGGCATCGCGCCCGTGGAGCCCGGTACGACCTTCCTGAAGGGCGCGACCGGCCCCATGGCCGGTGCCTGCCTGCTGTTCGGCGGAGCGCCGCGCGCGGCGATGAAGGCCAAGGATCTGGAGGCACGGCTGGTCGACTTCGGTCGGGCGACAGGTCTCGGCAGCCAGGTCCTCGAGGACGCCATCTGCAATTGGCAGAAGAGCCCGGACCGCTACGTCCGTTTCAGGGGATGAGGCGGTCCGCCTCGATCTGGTCCCAGGCGTAGCGCCGCTTGAGGTTGTTGAGCCGGTCGTCCATGGGTACCCGGCCCTTGTGCTGCAGCTGCCCGACGATCAGGCCCGGGGCGACGCCCGCCTTCCTGGCGAAACGGATGATGGCATCCTTCCCCGGGTGCAGGGCGAGGAACTCCGCGCGGCTTCTGGGTGGAACGAGCATCGTCTCGGCGAACTCGTTCGCCTCGCGCTCCTCGTCCGAGCCGGTCTCGCCGCTCCCCTCTAGGAAGAGCTCCTCCCGCCCATGCAGGAGCAGATGGCCCGCCTCGTGGAAGAAGGTGAACCAGAACTGGTCGTCGGACCTGTAGCGGAAGCTCAGCACCATCATCGCCTTGGTCGGCGACACGAACCGTGTCGCGCCGCTGGCAGGACATCCCCGGGGCGTCCTCGCGACGACAACCGCGACGCCGACTTCGGCGCAGAGGTCGCGCAGCAGGGGAAGGAAGGTGGCGGGGTCCTTCTTCCAGGTCATCCGTCGGACTGCGCCCAGCCGGTCCCTGAACGCCTCCCTGTCCCATGGGGCGCACGGGGTAAGGCCCGCGACCAGCTCAGCCCAGCGCAGCCAGGCGGTGACGGCGCCGGGATCGGTCCGGGCAGCCCCCGACATCCGGAAGGCGGCGGCGGCCGTCGCCCCGGAGTAGCGGACCTGCCAGGCAGCCACGTCAGGGACGCCGAAGAACCTCAGGCACTCCTCGGCGGCTTCGCCAGGGGAGCGCGAGTTCCTGATCCAGCCCAACGCAGCCATCTCGCGTACCGGAAACTGCTTCAGCCAGGTTTCGCGCTCCGCGAGCGTCTCGCGTCGTCGGATCCGCACGACGTCGGAGCGGTACTGCGCCTCCCTTGCCATCCAGAACCCGCGCGACGAGCCGAGATATTCGGACACCCGCGCTGCCAGTCCGTCGTCCACCTCCTGCAATCCGAGGAGCAGACGGTGAACGGTCTCCAGGCTCTCGCCGAGCGCCTCGGCGAAACCCTCCCGGGACAGAGAGCGGGCGGTGAGGATGGCGGCCATGGTGGCACCCGGCGGGACGGCCCAGTCCGGCTCGAATGCCTGCGACGCGCCGCTTTCAACCATGGGTCTGCTCGATCCGCTGGATGAGGATCCGCCCCACGCGGGGCCAGTCGGTCCCGCCGTCGGCTGCCCTGAGTGGCTTCTGATGATTGGCTTTGATGGTGATGGTCAGCCCTGCGCCCACGGAGATAGCAGCCTCGTCGCTCATGTCGTCGCGGAGGGGAGATAGCGCGAGCAGGGGGACGTCGCCCAGGCTGTCCGCGGCGCGCATGTCCGCGAGGCGTCCCCTGAGCAAGTTACCGGCCTCGGCCCCGTATCGCTCGTCCATCGCTTCCCCGCTCAGGCAGACGGTTCGCAGAGCCTTCGTCCGGAAGGCGATTTCCATGGGTTCGGACGCGCCACCACTCGATATTCGGGGCATCGTAACACGTTCGACACCGATTCGTCCGGGACGAAGTCGCTCGGTTCCGTGCCGGACGGCACCGAGCGGCAGGAAGCTACTCTTCCTCCACCTGCCGTGTTCCACGACGTGGGAGTAGGGCGGTGGAGAAGTTGTCGAGCGTTTCGTCCCGGATCCTAACCTGCTCCGGGATGCCCTCCCCGGTTCCCTTCTCCCGCAAGTAGTCCTCGACGGATCGGATGGCGGACAGGGTTACGAACCGTTCAGCCTTCGCCGCTTCGACCCCGCGGCGCGTGAGACCACCAGCCCCCCGCCGCCCGCCTGCCGCAGGTGCATGGGAAGGGGAGTAGATGTACGCGATCCTCCCCGACCTCCAGGCACTCGATGCTGAGTCCTTCCACATGAAGGACAGGCGGACCCGGACCGGAAAGTCTGGCTCCTGCATCCCGGGGGACTGCTCGACGCGGAAGATCTGTTCCTCTCTCTCCTCCTCGTCAGCCCGTTCCCTCGTCCTCTCCACTGCCTGGAGGAGTTCCTGTCGTGCCGAGAGAGCCTCCTCGCGGGCCCGGTCCCGCAGCGATCCCGTCCGGCCGGTCGTCGCCTTTCGCAGATGGTCCTCGAGGTTCGCCAGCCGTCCAGCGACGTATCGTCCGGCATCGCGGAGCCGGGCCAGCGGTGTGAGCCGAGAGGTGTCCTCGCGATCCAGCGCCTCCTGTGTGACCGCAGCCACTCTCGCCGGTTCGACCGCCCGCAGGGCGGTCCTCTCGTCGGGGCTGAGCCTCAGCTCGTTCAAGCGCATTCTGGTCGGTCTCCCGGGCCTGCACGGCCCCGCCAAGCCACCTGCCGAGGATGACAGGTTCAGCCCGGCGCCGCATCCGGCGACACCGCCACCGACAGCCGGATCCCGCGCAGGAGGCCCGCGTCCTCGGAGAGTGACTCCGCAGGCGGCAGGAGAATGGGAGAGGGCGCACCCATCCTTGACAGCTTCTCCAGCATGCTGGCGGCCGTGATCGGACCTGGCACTCGGGATGCCGTCTTGCCCTCCTCCGAGGCACCGGCTCCGAACGGGATCTTCGCGGTCCCCTCCGGCTTCGGCAGGGCGGGCAGACGCGCCCTCCGCAGCCCGCCCAGCGAGTGGATTCCGCTCACGGGAAGGGCTTCCCGGGTTTTCCCCGGGGCTCGAGGATCGACCTTCCAACGTGTGAGGATGCAGGAACGTTCCGGGCTCGTCTTGTAGTGAAGTTCCGCGCGATCTTCTTGTAGTGAAGTTCCGCGCGATCTGTAGTGAAAATGCCCCATAAGATATTGTAATTGCTCCGCGATTCGGGCCCGAATCTAGAAAGGAATAGGAGGGTGTCCTCGGACCGGCGTTCCCCCTCGTCCTGGTGCTCCCGGGGAGCAGGACGGCGGACCTCGGACGGAGTTCTCCGGAGCCTCTCCTGCGGTGATCCCCGGACATCCGGTGGCAGGCGGAGAGGTGGAGGAGGTCAGGTCCTCGGCGGAGAGGCGGAAGGACTGGCCTGGCCGCTGCGACGGTATCGCGAACGGGCGGAAGAGGCTGCCACCGGACCCTGCCGTTCTGTCCGTGAACGCGGTCCGGCTCGCCCTTCCCGCGGCTCGGCCGCTTCGTGGAGGATCTCGAAGCGTGGACGACCTGAAGCGAGGGTGAGCGCGACCCGGATCGCGACCGCGCTGGGGCGACCGTTCGGCCGCAGGACCGCCAAGGCACGCGTAGGGGGGCCCGAGAGAGCGCCCGCCTACATCACCAGCCCCGCGGAGCCGCTCGGACCTGCCCCAGGGCACTCCAGGCCTTCCACGCACGATATTTGAGGCTCTGCCAACCACGTCCGCCTCCTTGACCCGCTCCGCCTCGGAGCGCAGGAGCGGGCACTTGTCCTGGCGAGGCGGGAGGGCCGACCCGCTCCCGGTACCGAAGCCCGGTCCGCGTGGGCGAGATCACGGGACCGAGCTGCCCGGAGGCCAGAGCGTTCCACGCCGCCTGCAGGCTGTGGCCGCGACGCCTCAGGAGCACGATGGCATTCTTGGCGTTCAGCATCGGCGGTTGAGCGCCCTTAGTGGACATAGCGAGCTACTTCGATCAAAGATGTAAGCTGCCGTTCGCCATCACAAACCGATAGTAATTCTTTGGACCTACCATTCCAGATTCAGCTATTCCTGCTACGACCGGCTCCAAGCGATTTCAAGATGGTGCTTGTTGCCTTTTCAGATAGGAGCAGATCATTCGTCGAAGCGGCTCCTATAGTGTCGATGACCACTGCGACGCGCGACTGAAACATACGAACGGTATAGGAATGTTGAACTTATTTACCCCACGATTTCGAGAAGAAAAACTCCACAATCACTTTCGTCTTATCTCGGCTGACCCTGACTACGCAAAGGTCCAGCCTATCATTCAGAGTTGGGCGACTGGCCTGCTGGATCGAAGGGGAGAGAACTATAAATTCGTTAACGAATTTCAAACGACGTTCAATTCATCGATGTGGGAACTTTATCTGAACAGAGCGCTGATTGATTTGGGGTGCAGTGTCGATTTTTCAAAGTCGGCGCCGGATTTCGTCGTCCGAGGACCCGGAAACTACGAGTTCAACATAGAGGCTGTCGTCTCTGACCTGCCTCCAACGGCTAAGCAAAAGGCCTTCAAGAATCAAGATTTCAAGACCCGTGGTGCACTGAAACTTGCTGGGAAAATCAGGGATAAGCTGGATCTTTACCGCGGATGCAATGGAAAGAAACACCCGTATTCCTCAATGAGCCATGTCCGCGGGCGGCCATTTACCATTGCGATCGCCCCCTTCGACAGCGACCTCTCGCTCACTCAAAACAACGAACTCATCAACATCGTCCTTTTTGGCTTGGCGCCGCCCGTCCTCGAAGGGCCAGACTTAGGTAAGCAAAACAAAATTACCTCTCTCCTAACGCCTTCGGGTGCGCCAGTTAAAATGGGAGTTTTTACGAACGATTCGTTTAAGGAGATTAGCGCCGTTTTCTTCTCTACGGTCGGGACTTTTGGAAAAGCAGTTATTGAAAGCAGAATCGATAGGCTCGTCCGAGCGACGCGTTACAGGGTAATCGACAAGGACAAGATTGCGCCCGGTTCGAAGCTTTGGCAGGTCGGAGCGCACCGGTTTCAGCTCGCCGCACTGAACTACCTTCTCACGCTACGGCGAGAGAGTGAGCACCAGATCGGCGGTGCAGATATCCTTATTCAGCACTCATCGTTTCATCGTGAGACCCATCTGGATGGACTTCAGGTCTATTTCAATCCTTATGCAGAGGTGCCTTTCGACCCGAACTTTCCATGGCCCGCGGAAGTCGCTCTCAACTATTACGACGTCGAAAGCGGTGAGCACATCCAAGCTCATCCTGACGGGGCGCTCGTTTCAAGGCAGGTTTATAGCATAACCCCCGAATACATTCAGCATCTGCTAAACAGTTACGGCTTCATTCGATAAAACTTACCTGGATTGGTGATTATTTGAGGAAGATTTCTCTGTCTGCATCCTGATGCTCTGCGCTCAAGAGCATACTGACAGCAACTCACCAATGCTAAATGGTCGGATCCCGCCAGCAGGGCGCACAGCCACACTGAACGAACGGCGGCTTTCGGCCAGATCTGGACAACTGGACCGTCCCACGCCGTCACCGACAGCGGGGCGGGGCTCGCGAGGCTCTCAACAACTTCCTTTCCAGTTTCGGTGACGGTCGGTGGGCCCCTGCGCCAGATTCCTTTCTGTCTTCACTCCGCGACGAGGTACCTGCCGGAGATCAAAACGGGGAAGGTACGTCGAACAAGTGCCTGCCCGCCTCGATCTCGGCCGCCCTGAAGATGTACTGACGACCGCCGTCTATCCCAGGCCCCGAAACCGGCGTGACGCCACATCCCTTCAGGTGACAGGCGAGCCAGCCTCTGGAACGGCCTTTTCTCTTCTCGTGATGGGCAGGCACGAAGAAGTCGCGCTTGAAGGCCGCGAGGTCCGCCCCGGAGATTTGTCGGTTTCCGGACATGCCCGACGCCCGCAGTAGGCCGCGGGAGCACAGGAGGTAGACGACCTCCTGCTTCAGCCCGAGCTGAACCGCCGCCTCCGGGATCGTCATCCCGGGAGGCTTCGCCCTTTCGGCCAAGCCAAGGTTCCCGACCGCGGCCGCGTGGACCAGGCACGTCGCCAGATCTCCCGGGGGCCGACGGTGCACGGGACCGAGCTGCCCGGAGGCCAGGGCATTCCATGCCGTCTCCAGGGTGTGACCGCGGCGCCTCAGGAGCACGATGGCGTCCTGAGCAGTGAGCATCCTGTCCCCGGGGGGCGCCGGTGCGTCGCCAGTCGTGGGCAGCCGCTCGAGGCAGGCCCTCAGTCCCGCCTTCGACCATCTCCTGGAGCCCGGGAGTCCGAGGTGCCGACCATCCGCTGCCTGGAGGACGCCGCACTTCACCAGGCCCTGGAACAGGGTCCGGCCGCATCCCAGGATCTGCGCGGCTTCCCGGTCGCCGACCAAGTCGTCCAGCCGCGCTCGGGCCCTGGCGACCCGTGCCGCCTCGACGAGGATCGGCGCCCCGCTTCCGCCCGCGTCGCGGATCAGCCCCAGTTCGAGACGGTCGGAGACGCCGCGGAGGTTGGCCAGCCCGAGCCCGAGCGCAGCGGCAGTGCCCTTTAGGGGCTGGTGCAGGGCGGGCCCCGGAAGCCCGGGAGCGCGCGTCGGCGCGGCACCGCGTTGGCTCCACCAATCTGTGAGCGCCGTTCGGAGCAGCCGACCGAGATCCGACGCGCGCGGGACGGAAGTGACCCAGTGCGCCAGGGAGCCCAGGTCGTGGCGGAAGCCGTATCGACCGGTCCGCCCGACCGCCCGCGCCGCGACCACGTCCAGGACGTCCTCGAACGTCCGTGGCCAGTGGGCACAGGCATCGGCCCCGGCGTTAAGGGCTGCATCCAAGGTCGCGCCGTCCGCCGCGAGCCTGCGGGGGGCGGGGTCGTCGGAGAGGGCGAACCAGCCGAGGTGGACGATCAAGTCCACGACGGCGTTCGTCGGCAAGGAGTGGACAGGCGGCGACAGGGGCATCGCCCAGCGACAGGCATCCTGCTCGAGCCCGAACAATCGGCAGACCGTCGCGAGCCCCCGGACATCTTCCCCGGGGCGAGCCTCGGAGACCGAGCGGGCCAGTCCCGTCCCGCACGCGCATGCGGCGAGGGTGCCGCTGCACCACCGCAGAGGTTCGCCGCATCCCGGGCATGACCGGATCAGGCGCCCGCCGTGGCGCGGACAGGAGGCGGCGAAGGCGAGATGCCAGAGGCGTCGGTGGACAGGGGCCTCGGCGAGGCACGACGGACAGACCTGCCTCGTCGCGGTCGTGAGATACCGGCGCGCGAGCTGCCCGGATCCCACCCGGTTCATGCGGTGCCCGATGCGGGGGAAACCCTTCGCGAGGAGTTCTTCTTCCGGCACGCCCGACATGCGGGCGAGCCCAGCCATAGGGAACGCGGCTTCCTGGATGCTCCCGAGGGTCGTGCCAGGAACGCCAGCCAGCTTCATCAGCGGGATCACCGACCAGCCCTCGGCTCGGTTGCGCTCGGCCAGCCGCGCCACGAAGCCCGCTAGGGATTCCTCGGGGTGATGGCCGACGCGAAGGGGCAGCTGGATGCATCCGGTCGCTTCGGGAGACCGTGACAGGTCTGCCGGGAAAGGGCCCGGAGATGTCGACGTGTCCGGGGCTGGCTCTGATGCCCCGATCCGGGATCCGTTCGGCATGGAAGCTTCCTGATGGCGGTGGGCGGTCGGCGTGATCGCCGTGGCGGACGTCGGGCACGGGCGCCGCGAAGGCCGGGCAGCCAGGGCATGGCTGAGGGCAAGCCCGAAAGGCGGGAGTCGTAGTCCCATCCCGTCAGGGAAGTGCTGGGTGCCTGACGATGCGCGAAGGGGGTGATGGTCGCCGGTGCTCGAACGATGCCGCCGCGGATCCTGCTAAGTGACGGCAGTTCCGGCAGGCCAGCCTCTCAGCGTATTCGAACGACATGCCCTGCAGCGGTCCGTCTGGAAGGCGCCGGTGCTGCCGGAGGGGTAGGGCTGGCGGGGGTGCGACCGACGCCGGTCATGCGCGCCAGCCCGCGTTCAGGTTTCCGGCAGGGCGTACAGCCCGGGCCCTGGCGTGCGGTGCCACCATCGCGAAGAGCGGCAACGGCGGCTGCTGCGGAATGGCCGCACGACGCGCCGACGTCGTCTCGACCCAGCCGGAGCCGGGCCTCCAGCGGCCGCGAACCGCGCCCGTGTCCCGCAAGGACTCGAGTGCGGGGACCAGGAAGTCGGTCACCTCGTCCAGGGCGTGATGCAGGCTCGGCACGGGATGGCTGCGAGGAACGCTGTCCGCGATCTCCTCCCAGGCAGCCCACTGGGCCCGTGACATCCGCAAGGAGTTGAAGGCTGCTTCCCAGTAGGTGTCTCGGCGGACGAGCATCCGCTCGGCATCCCGTCCGACGAATATGGCCTGGACGGCCGCTGCGAGTGCCTGACCGTCGATGTCGAAGCGCCTCTGCAGCATCCAGAGGTCGAAAAGGTCGCGCACCCGGGAATGGTCGGGACCGTAAGTCACGAGGAGGCCGGACTTCTCTCCTGCCAGCCATTCCCGGGTCATGCAGGCGACCAGCGGCCGCAGCCCTCCGGAGCCTGTGCAGTGCATCCGCAGGCGTTCGACGTGGTCAGGACCGCCGACACGAGATGCCAGGACGACCCTGACAGGGACGGAGACCTCTTCTACGCGGGCGGGGATCCTGACCTGGAGGCGCTCCGTCCATCCCGAGCCGGAGCGGCGGGTGGTAGCGCGATCCCAGTCGAAGACTATGCCCCGGGCCGTTCCCGTTGCCGTCCGCAGGATCTGCATCGGGTCCGCAGCACCGCCGAGGTCGACCAGATCGAGGCCGCGGGTCGTGCGGTGAAGCCCGCCGAGCCAGACGGCGAACGACCAGCAGCCGCGGACGGCGAAGCGGCAGTTGCCGGGCGACCGCGAGATCCCGTCGACGAGGTGTTCTATGGCCCGTCCGAGCCGATATTGGCCGACCCGGTCCGTGCGAGAGGGGAGGTGTCGCACACTGACGGCCTCCCGCATCACCCGCCTCCGCCGATAGCTGCCGCGGCGACCTGCAGGTCTCGCATCGTGCTCGAGGGCACCTGGAGCGTCTCGGCCACCACCAGGAAGTCCGTGGCCCTTCCACCGGTCGCAACGTAGCGCCGGGCTGCGTGGATACCTGCTCCAATGCCGCCGACGTGCTTGGAATAGCGGAGCAGGTCCACGACGGTGCGAACGGCGTTGGTACGGCGGATCGCAACGCCACAGACTTCGTCCTCAATCACGCCGACTTCGAAAGCTCCTTCATAGCTCCACCGCAGGACGTGGCGCGGTGTGTCCCCGACCGTGGTGGCGTGCACGCCCTGGGGCAGGGCCAGCCAGAGCTTCGGTGGCGCCTCGTCCACCAGGCCCGACAGGTGCGCGGCCGAGAGCAGGCAGACCACCGCCCTGGGCATCCGTGTGCAGGCCCCGGCGAGGTCCACCAGGTCGCGCCGCGGTTCGGCACCCGGGACGAAGTAGGCCCCTTCCTGTGTCTTCGCGACCTGCCCGGCCCGCAAGGCATCGGCGATCGCCTGGGGACGGATGCCCGCCGCCCTGAGAGCTTTCGGTCTCCTGACCGATCCGTCCGCCAGCAACATCGTCAGTCTCTCCCGCTGCGGGATCGCAGCGAGGTCAACGCTGGTTAGACGATTGTGCTGTTGTCGAGTCATTTCTAATGCGATTTCATCTGGCTGCGGCCGGGAGTGCACCCGGTTTCAGGGCGGCAGAGGAAGGAAACGCAGTTGCTACTGCGTGCCGAGCGGCAGCGTCCCTCGCCAGTTCGCTCACAAGGACTCATTAGATCTTTAGGCAGTAGAATCAGGGTCGGCCGCGCGCCGCCGCACATACGCGATTTCCTTTCGAACTCGCCTTCCTTCCGACTTCATGGGGCTGACCGCGCTATCGAAGCTGACGCGAGCAGAGCGATCCGCAGGAAGTCAAGCGAGGAATGAAATGTTGCTCATCCGCCACAGGTAAGGGCTGCAAGACGCCGCCGCCAACGGCCCGAAGAATGGATGAGCAGACGGGGCAGATTGGGCCCAGCGAAGGCTGCTCGACGCCAGAGTGACATCCTCATGATTTCGATCCAAATAAGCCTTTGACACCATTATTGGTGCGCTGTACCTGCGTTGCCTATGCGCAATCAGGCCGACCGTTCCGTCGCTGCCGTGGGCCCGTTCTTCCGGGCTCCTGATCCGCACACTTTAGGCTTAGCAATAAGCCTCGCCTGACGCGGTGCTGCTCTCGGGCAGCTGCCCCGTCAGGTGCGGTGTTGGTGTCCTGAGGCGATTCCCGAGCCATTGAGGTTCTGACGATAGGTTGCCGTCGTGCATTTGCACGACCTAGACGGCATGTCGTCAGTACTGCGGCTGGCCCTCCACCACCCTATCCACACACGGTTTGGACGAAATTGACCGCCAGCGATGGCGGAAGGAGGAGCCATGCGCACTCAGGCGCAGTGGTACCGCGACGCCGTACGAACGTGCGTCCAGGATCCGAGCGGCACTCGGCTGTTCTTGTCGGAGGCCCGCGACTGATGCGTGTCTCTCGAAAGATCCCGCGCGAGATGATGCCTCGCGATGGCGGCCCCGGTCCGACGCGCCGCATCGAGACGCGGCACCCGTTGAGGGTCATCCGGCTCTACCCGAGCATTCTGATGGGCTGCCTGATCCCCTGCGAATCCGCGGGCGAGATGGCACACTGGATGATCATCGAGGCAGACGGCGCGGTCGTCTGGGCCCGTGCCCAGCCGGACATAGTGCGCTGGAGCGATGATGGTATCGAGCGCCGCCACGTCCCGGATGCCGAGGTCAGGTTCGACGACGGACGCATCGTCGTCCGCGAGGTGAAGCCCCGAGCGGACCTCTCGGTGCGATCCCTCGCAGAGGTCGACCATCGGACCGCGATCCTGCAGGCGCGTTTCGCGGCTCGCGGCGTCAGTTACGAGGTCGTGGACAGCACGTGCCCCGCGTTCCTCCGGCGCCTCCAGGCCGCGAAAGACGTCCTCGCGGCTCGGCGTCACACGGCCCCTCCAGGTCTCGGTCTTCTGGTTCGGGAAGCCGTCGTCCTTCGGGGCGCCACGACCCTCGGACGCATCGAGGAACTCGTTCCCGGGGCGTCCCGCGTCGACCTCATGGCGCTCGTCCTGCGCCGGAAGCTCGTCGTCGCCCTCGACCAGGGAGCGATCTCGGCACGGACGCCCGTCCGCATCCCCCACGCCGCCATCCAGGAGACCAGCCGATGACCCCCAAGCTCAGCCTGCGCCGCGGCGACCACCTCATCCGGGAAGGAGTGCGCTTCAAGGTGCTCCGCCGAGCCAAGGACGGCAGCGTCAACCTCGAGCGGACGGACGACGACACGATGTCCTCCGTGCCCGAAGACCAGCTGATCCGGGAGTATGGCGAGGGACAGCTGGAGATCGACCGTCGCCAGGAGGTCGTGCAGGGTCCGGCCGCTCAGCTCCTGGAAGGCGACTTCGCCTCCCTTAGCGAGGCAGCGAAGGCGAAGGCGGAGTTCCGGGTGCCGTTCGTCCGGAAGATGCTCGAGGACCGGCGCCGCCAGTGGTCGAACCGCGACCTCGCCACGCTCATCGAGTGCGTTCGTCAGGAGAAGGGGTTCAAGAAGGGCCCCAGCCCTCGCTCCCTGCGCCGGTGGGCGAACCGGGCGATCGCCCTCGGCTTCGACCAACTGCCCGACGTCCGTATCCTCGTACCCAGGAACCACGCCTGCGGAGGTTCCCACGACAAGTTCGGGGCCGAAGTTCAGTCCATCATGGACGGGGTCATCGACGACCTCGTCATGGTGCCCGAGAAGACGTCCGGCTCCGATGCCTATCTGGAGATCCGGGCACGGATCAGCGCCAAGGAAGCCGAGCTGAAGACGAGGTTCGGGGCTAGCGCCCCGAGCCTTCCTGTGCCGAGCAAGCGGACGTTCTACCGCAGGCTCGGCTCCATCTCCGAAGAGGCGATTTCCCTGGCGCGGGACGGCCGCCTCGAGACGGACCGCAATCACTCGCTGGTCGGCCGTGGTCCTCAGGGCGATTATCTTCTGCACGAGGTAGAGATCGACCATACGCCGATCGACGTCATCGTTGTGTGTCCGCTGACCGGCATTCCTATCGGTCGACCGACGGTCACCATCGCCCTGGACCGCTGGAGCCGCATGATTGTGGGCGTCCATGTCGGGCTCGAAGGACCGGGGTGGCATGCCGCCATGATGTGCCTCCGCAACGCGATCCTGCCGAAGACAACCCTGCTTGGCGTGGACCGCGAGGACCTCCGTGCCCGGTACCCCTGGGACGCGATGGGCATCATGGACGTCCTGGTGCTCGACAACGGGCCCGAGTTCCACAGCGCTGCGCTTCGGTCCGCGGCCAAGGAGCTCGGCATCACCCTCCAGTACTGTCCGGCCGGACAGCCCCGCTACAAGGGGAAGGTGGAACGGCTCTTCCGCCGCGCGAACGTGGAGCTGTTCCACACGCTGCCGGGGACAACCTTCTCGAATTCCGCCATGAGGGGGAAGTATGATTCGAAGGCGGAGGCGAGGCTCACCGTCACCGACGTGCGCGCGCTGGTGCATCAGTGGATTGCAGACATCTACTGCCGCACGCCGCACTCGTTCACGAAGCAGACGCCGAACGAACGGTGGGCGGAAGGGCTTCGTCAGCGTGGTGGCGTGAGCCTGCCGAACTCCGCGGCGGACGTCATGCTGAGCCTCGCGAATGCCGAGTATCGCCGCCTCACCAGCAAGGGCATCGAGCTCTACGGGCTGCACTACAGCAACCCTCGGGATCCCCGGCTTCGTGCCCTCCTAAACCACCCGGACCGTCCGCAGGCGTTCAAGGTCCGTGTCGGCAGCGAAAATCTCGGGACGGTACACGTCGAGGATTTCCGCGAACCCGGGCACTACGTGCCGGTGCCCTGCATCGACCGAAAATATGCCGAGGGTCTGAGTCTTGGCGAGCACCACGCGATCATGGCGCGGACCCGGATGAACCTGAAGGCTCGGCAGGCCGCGACCATGGCGATGCTTACGGAATCGAAGGCGAAGCTCCGCGCCGCCATCGCCCAGGTCCGCCAGGCCGGGAACCTGTCCTCCACAAAGCTGAACGCGATCTACCCGGCGCTGACGGGGAAGATCACCGACATCGGTGAGGACGGCAATCCCGTGCCCGTCGCGAGCGGTGCTGCGCCGGTCGCTCCGCCCCGGAAGGCGGAACCGCAGGGCCCTGTCGTGCTCGACATGCCCCAGCGGAAGTTCGCCATCAGTTTCGGCTGACTTCCCGCCGACCTTCCATCCACCAGACCCACTAGGAGGCTACCATGACCCACAACGCGGTCGATCATCGTGCCCTCGCTCTCCGTCAGCGGCAGGACGCCCTGGACAGGACGAAGGCAATGCTCGCCCAGTTCCGCACGAACATCTACCTTAACCATCCGCAGCTCGAAGCCATCGAGCTTGACCTGGAGGGCGTCCTCGCCTTCGGGCCGCCGGAGAAGGGGAACCCGCAGCCCGCCCGGACCTATCTGCTCGTGGGCGCGTCCGGCGCAGGCAAGTCCACCATCCTCCACCGGTTTCTCGCCCGGCATCCCCCTGTGAAGGAGGTCCTGCGCGACCTGATGGAAGTCGTGTATGCGGAGGTTCCGGCGTCCGCGACCCGTTCGGGCACGATCCGCGCGATCCTTGAGGGGCTCGGGGTAAGCCCGAAAGCGCGAGCGACGGAAGCGGATCTGACCCGCAGCCTGGTCCACTACCTGCGCGGGATGGGGGTCCGCGTGCTCATTCTCGACGAGGCCCAACACCTCATGGACTGGAAGACGGGCAGGTTCGCTTACGATACCGCGGACTGGCTCAAGACCCTGTCCAACTCCGGGCTCTCGATCGTCATTGCCGGAACGCCGGAGGCCTCGATGGCCTACCATCTCAACGAGCAACTCGGGCGCCGTTCGATGGGCCAAGCCGAGATCGAGAGCTTCCCATGGGGCGGCCCCGACCCGCAAAGCGAGTGGATGATGATCGTCGAGGCCCTTGCGCCGAAGATCCCGCTCCTCAACGCCTCTCTTCTCCTGGAGGGCGACATTCCTCACCGCCTTCACCTCGCCACGGCCGGGTACCTCGGGCGGCTCGTGGATTTCATGGCGCTCATCATCATGGAGGCGGGGAAACAGGGAGCAACGGCTATGGACCGCCACCTGCTGATGGCCGTCGAGCAACGGCGCCGCGACCTCGATGACCCGGAGTGGGTGAATGTCTTCGCGCTTGTCAGTCTGGCGGATTACGAGGCGCCTGTTCGGGACACCAGCCGCAGGACGCGTATCCGGCGGGGCAGGCGCCTCCCTCGCCAGGAGGATGTCGGCCACCTTGAGGCGGTGTGACGACCATCCGGACCGCGCCCTCGGGGGCGCTCCTCTCTGGCCCTGGGGTCGGGCAACATTCGGACGGCTGGACCTCGGTCCGGCCGTTCTTCGTTCATAGGGTTCTCGACCTGGGCAGCAGGTGCCCTTGGTGGCGTTGACAAGGTTGACGGCCCGACTGGCTGTCCGGGACACTGTCGATGACACTGGAGGACAAGTTCCATGTCACGGCCTGACCAAGACTCAACGTGTTAGCTCGGTGCCAGGGACATGCTTCTTGGCACCACATAGCCGGGCGCGCCCACCGGGTGTAGTGGGCGCGCCCTGTCGGCGGGGCGCGTGGCCGCCCGCACCCGGTGGCCCGCGCCCGGTAGCCCGCACCCGGTCAGGCGGTGGCCATCTCGCACTGCCGCTCGGTCGTCGGGTCGATCATCCCCTGGACCTCCAGGATGCGCGATGCCGGGAAGCCGGAGAGGCGGGCGTGCTCGCGGATCACCGCCTCGCTCTCGGCGAGATAGACGCAGAAGGTGCCGTCCTTCGTGACGAAGGAGTGCTGCCACTGGATGCCATCCAGCCGGCCCAGCACGGCGTTGGAGGTCCGGGCGGCCTCGCCCAGCTGCGGCGGGCTCAGCTGGCCCGCGCCGGGGATCTCGCGCTCGATGATGAACTGCTTGAGCATGGTGATGTCTCCTCGATGGTCTGCGTCGCGCCCTGCGTGACGTGGGCGGAACCTTGCCCGGGCCCGCCGCCGCACACTTGACCGGGATTCCGCGCCACTTCGCCGCCGGTCCGCCGCGCTTTGCCGGGCATCCGCCCCTCTTGCCCTTTCATTCGCCCCCCGTCCGAGGATCCTTGAGAGGCCCCATCCACGGCCGGGTGCCCGCCCGATTTTCGGTGTAAGAAGCACCGGGATCATTCTGGCAGGGTAAGGTCCCGGAGACCTGCGGCGAGCGAGGAGGAGGGCGCGGGAAGGCCATGGACCGTGACATCCTCTCGGACGTCCTCCAGGCCGTCCGCCTCAAGGGCGCGCTGTTCTACCTGGTGGAGGCGGCCCCGCCGTGGGTGGTGACCGCGCCCTCCGCGCAGGAGGTGGCCGCCGCCGTCATGCCGGGCTGCGACCACGTCATGGAGTTCCACGCCTTCTTCGAGGGCGAATGCTGGGGCGGGCCGCTGGACCATCCGCAGGAGCGGATCCGGGCCGGGGAGATCATCCTGTTCCCGCGCGGCGACCCGCACGTCTTCCGCAGCGCGCCCGACATCCCGCCGCCGCCGCCGACCATGTCGCGGCAAGGGTCCGTCCCGATCCGGCTGCGGCTGGGCGGCAGCGGCGCGCCGGCCGCCCGCTTCGTCTGCGGCTTCCTCGGCTGCGACGCCCGCCCCTTCAACCCGCTGATCGAGGCGCTGCCGCGGATGCTGCGCATCCCCGCGCAGGAGGGGCCGCTCGATGCCCTGATGCGGCTGGCAGTCGCGGAAACCACGTCGCCCCGGGCCGGCGGCGAGGCGCTGCGCGCCCGGCTGGCCGAGATGATGTTCGTGGAGGCGGTCCGCACCCATCTCGCCGCCCTGCCGGACGGGACCGGCGGCTGGCTCGGCGGGCTCCGCGACCCGCAGGTCGGCCGCGTGCTCGGGCTGCTGCACGGGCAGCCGGCGCATCCCTGGGCCCTGGACGACCTGGCGCGGGAGGCCGGCCTGTCCCGCACGGTGCTGCACGAGCGCTTCGCCGCGCTCGTCGGTCATCCGCCGATGCAGTACCTCGCCCGCTGGCGGATGCAGCTGGCGGCCTCGCGCCTCGCGCAGGGCAGCGACAAGGTCGTCTCCATCGCGATGGAGGTCGGATACGAGTCCGAGGCCGCCTTCAACCGGGCCTTCAAGCGCCTGCTCGGCATGCCCCCGGCCGCCTGGCGCCGCGAGCGCGGCGCCCGCGCCTGACCGTCCGGCACGGCGGGTGCCGCCTCACTGGAATCCCGGCGGACGCCCTGTTTACATGGTCGGCCCGGAGGTGAAACAGATGCCGCTCCGCCGCCTGCTGCTCACCCTCCTCGCCGCGCCGGCGCTGGCCGCCCTTCCGGCCCCGGCGCCTGGCGCGGAACCGGCCTTCTGGCTCGTGACACCGGAAGAAGCCGCGGCCGGGCGCATCGACGGGGAGGTCGGGCGGCCCCCGACCCGCTCGCTGGGCGAGGGAAGCGCGCCGGTCATCGAGATCATCGAGCCACGGGAGGCGCCGACCCTGCCCTCCCCGCTGACGATCCGGCTGCGGTTCAGGGCCCCGAGCGGCACTGCTATCATCCCGTCCAGCTTCCGGGCGGTCTACGGACTGCTGGGGCTCGACATCACCAGCCGCCTGCTCCAGCACGCCCGGGTGGACGCGAACGGTCTCGTCCTCGAGAACGTGGCGATCCCGGCCGGAACGCACCGGATCACCCTGCGGGTGGCGGACGCGACGGGGCGGGTCGGGGAGCGCGCGTTCCGCTTCACCATCGCCGAGCGCTGAGGCGAGGGGGCCCACGCGGTCCCGCCCGCGCTGCGGCCAGAGGAATCCTGCCTCACGCCTCATGGCCGAGCGAGTGGCGGTCGGCCGACGGCGCCGCTCGCTCATGGGCCGAGCAGGGCGGCCATGCGCCGGCCGCAGGCCAAGCATTCAAGGGCGCCTTAGCTCAAGCACCCGCCGCTCTGTTCCTATGGGCAAGCCGCTCGGCATAAAAATGCCGCCTGGGCAGGTTTTTCCGGCCCATCACAGGAACCGTCTCTCACTCCCAAGTTTAATCGCTCCCGTGCCGTGACGGGATGACGCTCGCTGTACGTCTCGTCCGGATCGATCCCACTCATCAATGATTTCGGGATTGTGTGGAGAGAAAACCTTGACAGTCCAGGGCAAACATGGGCCATCTTGGGACAAGTCTCGTTATTTGGGACGATATGAGTGAAGGGAGACTACTCCTTTGGATGGGGTATTCATCCTGAGGGACGAACCGGGCCCCCCCGCCCTCACGTCCGGCCGGCGCCCTCAGCCGGTCGGGTTGTTGCGCTGGCATTCCGGCCTGCTGGACAGCCTCGTCCGCTGGGGCGATGCGACCCTCTGCGCTCTCTGCGTTCTCGTGGCCCATGCCCTCGTCCCTTCCCGGCTGCTGCCCAGCACCGCCGCAGTCGTGGCGGCCATGGTGCTCCTGCCGGCCCTCTGGGTCGTCGTGCTCCGCCAGTTCGAGATCTACGCACTCCGGCGCTACCGAAGACCGGAATCGACGATGCTCGACACGACCGCGGTCGCGATCGTCGGCGGCCTTCTCCTGCTCCTTGGGGTGGAGGTGATCGACCACCCAGACTGGAACGACCGCGCCCTGATCGGCACCTGGGTCGGCCTGCTGGTCGCCTCCACCCTCGCCTCCCGCCTCGCCCTCCGCCCGATCGTGAAGGCCGGACTCGCCAGCGGCCGCCTCCGGCGCCAGGTCGCCATCATCGGCGCCACCCACATCGCCGAGACGGTGATCGAGAACCTCACGCGGGACGACGAGCCGCGGCCCGTCCACATCGTCGGCATCTATGACGACCGGGCCGGCACCCGCGTCCAGCCGAACATCCTCGGGCACGCGTTGCGGGGCAACGTTGCCGACCTCTGCCACACGGCGCAGGAGCAGCGGATCGACCTCATCGTCATCGCCCTGCCCTGGCACCGGGCCGTGCAGATCTTCTCCACGATCGAGCGGGTGCAGTGGATCGCGGCCGACGTCACGGTGCCTCTGGACCCCGACACCTTCAACCCGCGCTCGGCGCGGATCGCCTCGGTCGGCGGCGCCCCGGCGCTGGAGGTTATGCACCAGCCCCTGCAGGGCAGCGGCTTCATCACCAAGACGATCGAGGACTATCTGGTGGCGCTGGTGGCGCTCATGCTCCTCGCGCCCGTCATGGCCGTGGCGGCCCTGGCGGTCCGGCTGGACAGTCCGGGGCCCATCCTCTTTCGCCAGCGGCGGGAAGGCTTCAACGGGAAGCCCTTCACCATTCTGAAGTTCCGCACCATGACGGTGGACCCCCGGGACCAGGGCGTCGTCGGCGTGCGGAAGGGCGACGCGCGGATCACCCGGGTGGGCCGCATCCTGCGCCGCTACTCGGTGGACGAACTGCCGCAGTTCATCAACGTGCTGCGCGGCGAGATGTCGGTCGTCGGTCCGCGTCCCTACGTGCTGGGGATGCAGGTGGAGAACGAGAAGTTCAAGACGGCGGTGCGGGACTACGCCGCGCGCTACCGCATGAAGCCGGGCCTGACGGGCTGGGCCCAGATCAACGGCGCCCGCGGCCGGATGTACTCGCTGGAGAAGGCACGGCGCGGCATCGAGATGGACCTGCACTACATCGAGAACTGGTCCATCTGGTTCGACATCCGCATCATCCTCCGCACGCTCTTCGTCTGCCTGTCGGGCCGCGAGGCGCATTGATCTGGGCGCCTTCGGCGACCCGGGCGCCTCTGGCGGCCCGGACGCCCAGGGCAGCCCGCCCCCCCTGCTGGCGCCACGGACGGTCCGGCGGCACCATCCCGGCGGACGCGGCCCGCGTCCGCCCCTTCATCGGACCCCGCGGCCACGCCCTGATGCGCTTCCTCGTCCTCGCTCTTCTCCTCGCCCTGCCCGCCTGCGCGCCGGGGACGAGCAACTTCTCCACCACCCAGTCCATTGCCATCCGGGAACAGGACGACCCCGGCCGCTTCGCCCCCTGGACCGACGCCCCCTCGCCTTATCGCTTCGGCCCGGGCGACCGCGTGCGGGTGCAGTTCCTGCTGACGCCGGAGGCGGGCGAGACGACGCTCGTCGCCCCGGACGGCACGATCGTGCTGCGGGTGGCGGGGCGGGTGGATGCCGTCGGTCGCACCGGGGGCGAGCTGGAGCGCGCCATCGCCACCGCCTCGCGCCGCACCCTCAACAACCCGATCGTGACGGTGGGGCTGGAGGAGGCGGGGGCGGCCGTAGCCTATGTGGGCGGCTCGGTGCGCCGGGCCGGCGCCTATCCGGTTTCCGGTCGCCGCGGCATCGCGGAGATGGTGACGCTCGCCGGCGGGCTGGACGACTCCGCCCGCATGGACCAGGTGGTTCTCATCCGCCGCTCCCCGGACAACCGCCCGATGATGCGGACCGTGAACCTGCAAGGCTTCATCGCCGGCCGCGACCTGGACGCGGACGTGCCGCTGGTCGCCGGGGACATCGTCTACGTGCCCCGCTCCCGCCTCGCCGAGGTCGGGCTCTGGGTGGATCAGGCGATCACCCGCATCGTCCCGTTCAGCCGATCCTTCAGCTACGCCCTCCAGAGCCAGCCTGGCGTGATCTTCTGAGCGCAGCCCGTGCCCGCTGACATGCCAGGCCCGCCACGCCCGCCAAGCCGGGAGCGGATGGCCGCCGCGCTGGCCGCGATCCGGGGCGCCCCAAAGCCGGCCCCCGCCCCGGCCCTGCGGGAAAGCCGCGTGCTCGATCGCCTGCCCGTGGCGCGGTTGGATCGTACGGCGGCCGCCATCGCCATCGCGGACCGCCGGCCGGACGCGCCCTTCGCCTATGTCGTGACGATCAACGCCCAACTCCTGCTCCTGGCCGAGCGGCCGGAGACCGGCCTTGGGCCGGCGCTGGAGCGGGCCTGGCTGCGGCTGAACGACAGCCGCGTCCTCTCCCGCCTGCACCGGGCCGTCCGGGGCGAGGACCTTCCCGTGGCGGCCGGCAGCGACGTTTGCCTGCTGCTCCTCACCTCCTTCCTGCAGAAGACCGATCCGGTCACGA
The DNA here is from genome assembly GCF_050154705.1 of Muricoccus radiodurans. Taxonomy (GTDB): domain Bacteria; phylum Pseudomonadota; class Alphaproteobacteria; order Acetobacterales; family Acetobacteraceae; genus Roseomonas; species Roseomonas radiodurans. The sequence goes on from NZ_CP189561.1 coordinate 3,706,759, forward strand.
TCATCGGCGGCGGGCCGATGCTGGCCGGCGCGCTGCGCGCCCGCTTCGGGTTGCAGCGCATCGCCCAGCACGATCCGCCCATGGGCTACATGGACCAGCCCGAGGCGTGGGAGACGGCGATCCGCTTCATCGAGGAGCACCCGGCCCGCATCCTCTTCGTCGCGACCGGCGCGCCGCGCAGCGAGCGGCTGATGCAGGCGGTGGCCGAGCGCGGCCGCGCCACCGGCACGGGCATCGCGGTCGGCAGCGGGCTGCTCTTCGCCGCCGGGCTGACGGCGCGCGCGCCCGCCTGGATGCGCCGCAGCGGGCTCGAATGGCTGCACCGCGCCGCGACGGAGCCGCGGCGCCTGGGATCGCGCTACGCCGCGGACCTGCCGGGGCTGCTGCGGCTGACCTGGGGAGCATGGCGCTCGACGCCGCCGGCGAGCAGCCCCAGCAGGGGATAAACCCCGATCGGCCGAAGCTGCCCGCGGGATGAGAAGACGTCGCTTCTCGCCTCCATCGTGGCGGGCCACCGCGGAACGGGCCCGCCTTCCGCGGCAGCCCGATAAAGAACGATGAGAGGGGGTGCGGGGGAGGGAATTCCTTCTCTCCCCCGGAGTCACCCGCACCGTCCTTCCAGCCTTGTCCCGCCCGAGCGAGCCATCATCGAGATCGACCCCGGGGCATGCGATGAAACCGCGAGCGCGCCGGCCGGCCCAGCACGGAGAGGCGCTCCCACAATCACCAATTTCATCCTGTTGAATTCAAGAATTGCCCAATTCTTTAACGTTGAATTTCCTAGCGCGGTGGGCTACTCCGATCCAAGACCCTGGGGCGTGCCCCGCGTTGGTCCATCCGTAGAAAGGGGCGAGCGACCGTGTCCACGCAGAACTCCGGCTTCGGCCGCCGCTCCCTCGCCGCGGCCGCGCTGCTGATCCCGGCCCTGCCGGCCCGGGCGCAGTCCCCGTCGGCGCTGCTCAACGTCTCCTACGATCCGACGCGGGAATTCTACCGGGAGTACAACACCGCCTTCGCCACCGCCTGGCGCGCGCAGTCCGGGCAGGCGGTACGGGTGAACACCTCTCATGGCGGCTCCGGCCGCCAGGCGCGCGCCGTCATCGACGGGCTGCAGGCGGATGTCGTCACCCTCGCCCTCGCCTATGACGTGGATGAGATCGCGCAGCGCGGCCTGATCGCCCCGGACTGGATCGGGCGCCTGCCGAACAACAGCGCGCCCTACACCAGCACGATCGTCTTCCTCACGCGCAAGGGGAACCCGAAGAACGTGCGGGACTGGGGCGACCTGCTCAGGGGCGGCGTGTCGATCATCACGCCCAATCCGAAGACCTCTGGCGGGGCGCGCTGGAACTACCTCGCCGCCTGGGCCTGGGCGAAGCGGCAGCCCGGCGGCTCGGACGCGACGGCGGAGGAGACACTGACCCGCCTCTACCGGGCCGTTCCGGTGCTCGACACCGGCGCGCGCGGGTCGCTGACGTCCTTCGCGCAGCGGGAGCAGGGCGACGTGCTCCTCGCCTGGGAGAACGAGGCGCATCTCGCCCGCCAGGAATTCGGGGCGGACAAGTTCGAGATCGTCTATCCCTCCCTCTCGATCCTGGCGGAGCCCTCCGTGGCGGTGGTGGACCGGAACGTGGACCGGCGCGGCACCCGCGCGGCCGCCGAGGCCTATCTCCGCGGCCTCTACGCGCGGGAGGGGCAGGAGCTGGCCGCGAAGCACTTCTATCGCCCGCGCGATGCCGCCATCCTCGCGGCAAATGCCGCGCGGTTCCCGACCATGACCCTCGTCACCGTGGATGACAGCTTCGGCGGCTGGACCGATGCGCAGCGCACCCACTTCGCCGATGGCGGCGTGTTCGACCGAATCGCACGGGCGGGGCGTTGAGCGCGGCGCTCCTCGGCGGCACCGCACGGCCGACCCGGGCGCGCGCCATCCCGGGCTTCGGCCTCTCCCTCGGCATCACCCTTCTCTGGGTCGGCGCGATCGTCGCGATCCCGCTCGCGGCCCTCGCGCTGCGGCCCTGGGAACTGGGCCTGACGGGGGTGCTGGCCTCGCTGTCGGATGAGCGCGTCCTCGCGGCGCTGCGGCTCTCCTTCGGGGCCGCGCTGCTGGCGGCGGCGATCGACCTGCCGCTCGGGCTGCTGCTCGCCTGGGCGATCGTGCGGCTCCGCTTTCCCGGCCGCGCCGCGCTGGACGCGGCCCTCGATCTTCCCTTCGCCCTGCCCACGGCGGTGGCCGGCATCGCGCTGACCGCGCTGACCGCGCCGAATGGCTGGATCGGCGCGCCGCTGGCCGCGCTCTTCGGCTGGAAGATCGCCTTCGCCCAGGCGGGCGTCGTCTACGCGCTCATGTTCGTCGGCCTGCCCTTCATCGTCCGCACCGTCGAGCCAGTGCTCCGCGACCTGCCGCTGGACGCGGAGGAGGCGGCGGCCACGCTCGGCGCCACGCGCGGGCAGACGCTTCGCCGCGTGGTGCTGCCGGCCCTGCTGCCGGCGCTGCTGACCGGCTTCGGCCTCGCCTTCGCCCGCGCGGTGGGGGAATACGGCAGCGTCATCTTCATCGCCGGCAACCTGCCCATGGTGACGGAGATCGCGCCGCTGCTGATCGTGATCCGGCTGGAGGCCTTCGACTACGCGGGCGCCGCGGCGGTGGGGCTGGCGATGCTGCTGATCGCCTTCGCCATCCTGCTGGCGATCAACCTGGCCGGCCGCGCGCTGCGGCGGGGCCGGCTGTGATGCGGTTCCGCCCGGCCTGGCAGGACGGCCCCTGGGCGCGCCGCGCGGTCGCCGCCACCGCGATCCTCGTGGCCGTCCTCATGCTCGGCCTCCCGCTCGCCGCCGTCTTCACGGAGGCGCTGCGCCGCGGCCTGCCCGTCGCGCTCGAGGCGCTCCGGGAGCCCGATACCCTCGCGGCCATCCGGCTGACGCTGGTCGTCGCGGCGGTCACCGTGCCGGTGAACCTGATCGGCGGCCTCGCGGCGGCCTGGTGCATCGCCAAGCACGACTTCCCGGGCAAGCGGCTGCTCACCACGGTGATCGACCTGCCCTTCTCCGTCTCGCCCGTGATCGCCGGCCTCGTCTTCGTGCTTATCTTCGGGGCGCAGGGCTGGCTCGGGCCCTGGCTCCAGGCGCGCGACATCCAGATCATCTTCGCCCTTCCCGGACTCGTGCTGGCGACGATCTTCGTCACCTTTCCCTTCGTCGCCCGCACCGTGCTACCGCTGATGCAGGAACAGGGGCGGGAGGAGGAGGAGGCCGCCGCCACCCTCGGCGCCAGCGGGTTGCAGACCTTCCTGCGGGTCACGCTGCCGAACGTGCGCTGGGCGCTGCTGGCCGGCGTTCTGCTGTGCAACGCCCGCGCCATGGGCGAGTTCGGGGCGGTATCCGTGGTGTCGGGCCATGTCCGGGGAGAGACCAACACCATGCCGCTGCACGTGGAGATCCTCTACAACGAGTACCAGTTCGCCGGCGCCTTCGCGGTGGCCGCGCTGCTCGCCCTGCTCGGCCTCGTGACCCTCGCGGCGAAGACGGCGCTGGAGCGCCTGTCCGGCCGCGCAGCGGGCCCCGCATGACCGTCGAGGTCCGCGACGTCGTCCGCCGCTTCGGCGCCACCGCGGCGCTCGAAGGCGTCTCGCTCTCGGTGCGGGAGGGAGAGTTCGTCGCCCTGCTCGGCCCCTCGGGCTCCGGCAAGACGACCTTGCTGCGCATCCTGGCGGGGCTGGAGGGCACGGATTCCGGCAGCGTGGCGATCGGCGGCCGCGACATGACGGGCGTGCCGGCCCGCGCGCGCGGCATCGGCGTCGTCTTCCAGAACTACGCCCTGTTCCGGCACATGACGGTCTTCGAGAACGTCGCCTTCGGCCTGCGCGTCCGCGGCGGCCGCTCCCGCGCCGACATCGCGGCGAAGGTGCGAAGCCTGCTGGAGCTGGTGCAGATCCCGGAGCTGGAGCGGCGCCTGCCGGACCAGGTCTCCGGCGGCCAGCGGCAGCGCGTGGCGCTTGCCCGTGCGCTCGCCATCGAGCCGCACCTGCTGCTGCTGGACGAGCCCTTCGGCGCGCTCGACGCCCGCGTGCGCAAGGACGTGCGGCGCTGGCTGCGCGGCCTGCATGACGGGCTCGGCATCACGACGCTCCTGGTGACGCACGACCAGGAGGAGGCGATGGAGATGGCGGACCGGATCGCGGTCCTGGAGCGCGGCCGGATCGCCCAGTTCGACACGGCGGCCGCCCTGCTGCGAGAGCCCGCCAGCACCTTCGTCGCCGGCTTCGTGGGGGAGGCGACGCGGCTGCCCTGCACCGTGCGGGACGGCGTGGCCCGCTTCGACCCCCTGCCGCTGGAGCCGCTGCGCGTCGCGCTGCCCGACGGCCCCGCCACCGCCTTCCTCCGTCCGGGCGACGTGGCCGCCCGGCGTGGCGGCGAGGCGCGGGTGCGCCTGGTGCGGGAGGAGGCGGAGGGGCCGGCGCGCCTCGTCGTCCAGGCGGGGGAGGTCGTGCTGGACGCCACGGGCGACGCGATGGCGCGGGGGGAGAGTTGCACGCTGACGCCGCGGCGGGGGCATGTGTTCTCGGCGTCCGGGGGGCGCGCCCCGGGCGTGCCCCTGGCCAGCGCGATGGCGGATTAAGGCTGGGGGGAAGTATCCCCCCACGCCCCCCTTCTATTTTTCTCAGGCTGCTGCGGAATGCGGATACGGGCGCGCCCACCTCCGAATTCCGCGGCAGCCTGGAAAATATAGAAGGGGGTCCGGGGGAATACCTTCCCCCGGCCTTCTTCCTACGCCGGCACCGGTACCCGCGCCGCCAGCGGATCGAGCATTGCCTCCAGCCGCGCCGGCTCCTCCCACGCCATGGTCACGCCCACCACGGTCACGCGGGACCGGAAGGCCGCGGGGACGCGGACGAAGTCTTTCTTCGTCGTGACGGGGATGGCGCGCAGGCGGTCGGCCTCGGCCAGGATCTCCCGCAGGTCGCCGGCATCGTAGGGATAGTGGTCCGCATAGGGCGCGCGTCCCGCCAGGATCGCGCCGGATTCGGCCAGGGTGGTGAAGAACTTCCGGGGATTGGCGATGCCGCAGAAGGCGTAGATCGGCTGGCCCTTCAGCTGCGCCACCTCCGCCCCCGGCACGGTACGCCCCCGCAGAACGGGCAGGTTCGGCGGCAGCAGGGCCAGGGCCCCCGTCTCGTCGTCCCCGAACAGCACGGCGGCGCTGGACCGGGCAGCGCAGGCTGCCACCGGCTCGCGCAGCGGCCCGGCGGGGATGACGCGGTTGTTGCCGAAGCCGTAGGAGCCGTCGATCGTGAGAAGGGCGAGGTCCTTCTCCAGCGTCGGGTTCTGCAGGCCGTCATCCATGACGATGGCCTGGGCCCCGGCCTCCACCGCGGCGCGGGCGCCGGCGGCGCGGTCGGCGGCGACCCAGGTCGGGCGCTCGGCCGCGAGCAGCAGCGCCTCGTCGCCGACGGCGGTGCTGTCGTGGCGGGCGGGGTCCACGCGGGTCGGGCCGCGCGTCTTGCCGCCATAGCCGCGGGTCAGGAAATGCACGGACACGCCGCGGTTCGCGAGGCGCCTGCCGATGTCGAGCGCGAGGGTCGTCTTGCCGGCCCCGCCCGCGGTCGCATTGCCGCAGCAGATGACCGGCACCGGCGCGCGCCAGCCGGGCTGGGCGACGCGACGCGCCGTGGCCGCCGCGTAGATCGCGGCCGCCGGGGCGAGGAGGCGGGGCAAGATTCCCCCACCCCCGGTCCAGAAATCGGGGGCACGCATGGTGCCGTCGGTCATCCTTTCAGGCCGCGTCCCCAGCGGGGGCGAGGAGGGTCTCAATCGCGGCGGCCAGCCGGTCCGGCAAGGTGCCGGACTGGGCCGCGATGCGGGCGGCGGCGTCGGTCAGGCGCCGCGCCCGGTTGCGACTCGTTAGCACGGCGGCGGCTTGCTCGGCCAGCGCGGCGGAGTCCCCGACGCGGATGGCGCCGCCAGCCTCCAGCAACGCGTCGACGATAGCCGTAAAATTGTGGGTGTGGGGCCCCAGCAGGATGGGGCAGCCCAGCCGCGCCGGCTCCAGCGGGTTCTGCCCACCATGCGGGATCAGGGAGCCCCCGATGAAGGCGGCCCCGGCCAGCCGGTAGAAGAGGCCGAGCTCCCCGAGCGTGTCCGCCAGGTAGATCGCGGTGTCCGGCCCCGGCATCTCCCCGGCCGCCCGGCGGGCGAGAGGAAGCGGCCCGATCTCGGCCGCGATGGTCGGGCCGCGCTCGGGGTGGCGGGGCACGATGACCGTCAGGGGATTCGGCAGCCGCTCCCGCAACAGGAGGTGGGCGGCGGCGACCTGAAGCTCCTCCCCGGGATGGGTCTGGGCGGCCAGGAGCACCGGCCGGCCGGCCGCGGCGTCTCGCAGGGCCACCAGCGCCACCGGATCGGCGGGCAGGGGATCGGCCGCGAACTTCAGGTTGCCCCAGGCCTCCGCCCCGGGGGCGCCCAGCGTCCGCAGGCGGGCGGCATCCTCCTCGGTCTGGGCGACGACGAGCCGGAAGCTGCCCAGCACCCGGCGCGCCAGCCCCGGCGCCATCGCCCAGCCGCGCGCCGAGCGGGCCGACATGCGCGCGTTCAGGAGTGCCAGCGGGATGTTCCGGGCCTTCGCGGCGGCCAGCAGGTTCGGCCACAGCTCGCTCTCGACGAGGACGCCGGCATCCGGCCGCCAGCCATCGAGGAAGCGCGCGACATGGGAGGGGATGTCGAGCGGAACGTAGCGGTGCACCGTGCGTGCCGCGAGGTCCGCCGGCAACCGGTCCGCGAAGAGCCGGGCGGAGGTCACCGTGCCGGTCGTGACGAGGAAGCGCAGCCCCGGCCGGCGGGACGCCAGCGACCCCATCAGCGGCAGGAGGGACTGGCTCTCCCCGACGCTTGCCCCGTGCAGCCACAGAAGTTCCCCGGGCGGGCGATCGGCGCCTTCCCCCCGGCGCTCGCCCAGGCGGGACGGGTCCTCCTTCCCCAGGCGGACGCGGCGGGCGAGCCAGAGGGGAAGCAGCGGTGCCAGGGCGGTGGCCGCGGCCCGCCAGGCCCAGGCGGCGGGGGCGGGACTCACCCGCGAAGGCATCCGGACAAAAGCATGCGCCCGGCCGCGCTAGCACGGCCGGGCGCCCCGGTCACGGTCCGGGGGGCGGCTGCCCCCCCGGCGAGTTCAGCGGCCGGTCTGCTGGATGGCCGAGAGGGTCCAGGCGCGGCCGGGCTGGCGGACGAAGGTCCAGAGCTCGGTCGCGGTCTGGCGGGTGTCAGGGTTGCCCTCGACCACCTGGCCGATCGAGTCCCGCGTCACGTCGATGAGCGAGAAGCGCATCGCGACGGTGGCGTATTCCAGCCCACCCTCGGCCCAGGCTTCCGACAGGTCGCCGGACTCCAGGCGCACGTCCCGGGTCTCGTTCTTCCAGCCCCGGGCCGCGAGATCGCGCAGGTCGCCCTCGAAGTAGCGGGCCATCTCCGGCGTGGAGATCCGGCGTAGTGTGTCCATGTCCTGGCGGGACCAGGCGGCGTTCATCTGCACCAGCGCGTGCTCGAAGGAGGCGAAGTCGGTGGCGTCCAGCTGCAGGGCGCGGGTGGCGGCCTGAGCCGCCCCGCTCCGCCCCTCGCCGGCCATCTCCCGTGCGTAGGCATTGCCGGCGGCGGGGCCGACCGGGGGCATGCGCCCGCCGGCGCCGGCCAGGGCCGGCTCGGCCGCGCGGCGGCCACGGACCAACCGCACGATCAGGTAGACGAGCCCCGCGATGAGGCCGATCTGCAACAGGAAGCCCAGGAAGCCGGACAGGCCCGACAGGCCGCCGAAGGCGCCGCCGCCGAACAGCATCCCGGCGATGCCGGCGCCCAGCAGCCCGCCGGCGAGGCCGGCCATGAAGCCGCCGCCGAACATCCCGCCGCGATTCGCGGCCTGGGGCGTATAGGTCGGCGCCGGGCGCGGCGCGCCGTAGCCGGGATTCGCCGGGGTGTTCGGCGTCTCGGTCCGGTCGAACCGGGTTCCGCCACTGGGGGCAGTGTTGGTGGAGGGCGGCGCGCTGTAGGTGCGGCTCCCCCGGCTACCGCTCGACGAGCCGCCACCCGGACGCGCCTCGGCAATGGCGGGGCCGAGCGCGAGGGTCAGGGCGGCGACGGCGGCCAGGATACGGGCGCGACGACGCATGGTGGTGGGTCTCCGGTGGGTGTTCCTCACAGGCGTGTAATATAGTGGAAAGGTTCGCCGTTGCACGGGGGTTGCAAGGCCGGCACGCTGATTTCCTGCCGCTGTCGCAAAGGTCCCACCATGGCCCCCTTCCCGCTCCTGCGCCGGCTCCTTGCCGGGGCTGCCCTGACGGCCCTGGCAGCCTGGGCCGAACCCGCTTCGGCCCAGTCTGCGAACGCCGCGCCCGCCCCGGGCCGGACCTTCCGCCTGGCGACGAGCGTGGACGCGGCGACCCTGGACCCGCACGCGACGAACGCGCTGTTCACCTTCGCCGTTGTCTCACAGATCTACGAGCCGCTGGTGCACCGCGGCGACGACCTGCGCCTGCAGCCCGGCCTCGCGACCCGCTGGGAGCAGGTGGAGCCGACGCGCTGGCGCTTCCACCTGCGGGACGGCGTGCGCTTCCACGGCGGCGAGCCCTTCACAGCGGAGGACGCGGCCTTCTCCATCGCCCGCGCCAAGGCGCCGACCTCCAACTACGGCATCTACGTGGACACGGTGGAGCGGGCGGAGGTGGCCGGACCCCTGGTGGTGGACATCATCACCCGCACGCCGGACGCCTCGATCCCGGACAAGCTGACGCGGGTGCTCATCATGTCCCGCCCCTGGTCCGAGGCGAACCGCGCCACCCAGCCCCAGAACTTCGGCCAGCGGGAGGAGACGCACACCGTCCGCAACACGAACGGCACCGGTCCCTACGTCATCCGCCGGCGGGAGGTGGACCAGCGCACCGTCTTCGGCCGCAACGACGCGTGGTGGGGCATCGCCGCCAACGCGGCGCGCGGCAACGTCTCGGAATACCACCACATCATCCTCTCCTCGGACGCGACGCGGGTGGCGGCGCTGCTCTCGGGGGAGGTGGACATGGTCCATGTCGTGCCGGCCCAGGACGTGGAGCGTATCCGCCGTCAGCCCAATCTGCGCGTGCTGGAGGGGCAGGAGAACCGCACCGTCTTCCTCGGCATGAACCAGGAGCTGGACGAGCTTCCCGGCTCGGACGTGCGGGGCCGCAACCCCTTCAAGGACCTGCGCGTACGGCAGGCGATCTACCACGCGATCGACATGAACGCGATCCGGGCCCGCACGCTGCGCGGCCAGGCGGTGCCGACCGGCAGCATGTGGACCCAGTTCGTCAACGGCTGGTCCGAGGACACCGACCGCCGCCTGCCCTATGACCGCGACGCCGCCCGCCGCCTGCTGGCCGAGGCCGGCTATCCCAACGGCTTCACCGTGCCGCTCGACTGCCCCGTCGGCACCTATGACGAGGCCTGCCAGGCCGTCACCGCCATGCTCGCGCAGGTCGGCATCCGCGCGCAGCTCAACCTGCAGCCCAACACGATCTTCAGCGCCCGCATCCAGCGGCGCGAGCCGCCCTTCTACGGCCTGTCCTGGGGCGTGCCGACCTTCGACGCGCTCTACACCCTGCGCTCCATCATGATGTCGCGCGCCGCGGCCGGCGTGGCGTCCTGGAATGCCGGCGGCTGGAGCAATCCCGCGTTCGACGCGCTGGTGCTGCGGATCGAGGTGGAGCCGGACGCCGAGCGCCGCCGCGCGATGATCCGGGAGGCGCACGCCCTGCACAACGACCAGGTCGGGCACGTGCCGCTGTACCACGTCATGATCCCCTGGGCCGTGCGGGCCGGCGTGCACGTCAACCACCGCGCCGACAACCAGTTCCAGATCCGCGAGGTGCGGGTGGACTAGCGGGGATGGCGGAACCGCTGCTCACCGCGGGCTATGAGGGCGAGACGCAGGACGCGGTCCTCGCCCGGCTGGAGGGTGCGGGCGTCTCCTTGCTGATCGACGTCCGTGCCATTCCGCAATCCCGCAAGCCCGGCTTATCCAAGCGCCTCCTCGGCGCGTCGCTGGAGGCGCGGGGCATCGGCTACCTGCACCTGAAGGACCTCGGCACGCCGAAGCCGGGGCGGGAGGCGGCGCGGTCGGGGGACGCGGCCGGGCTGGCCCGCATCTTCGGCGCGCATATGGAGACGGCCCCGGCCCGGGCGGCGCTAGACCGGGCAACGGAGCTCGCCCGCACCCGCCGCGCCTGCCTGCTGTGCTTCGAGGCGGATCACCGGCTCTGCCACCGCAGCATCGTCGCGGGACTGATCTGCGCCCGAACGGGCCAGGACGTGCTGCATCTCTGAGGTGCACGTGGGAGTGCGGAAGCCCCTGCCCTTCCGCCGTCCTACCCGGCCCTGGACCGGCGCGCCCCCGCGACCGCGAGCCACAGGGCCGCGAGCGGCGTGATGATCGCCGCGGCCCACAGCATCGGCACGGCCGCGCCGCACCAGATCAGCAGGGGAACGAAGACGAGGAGATCGTCCGGGTCCACGAGGATACCGGGCGCCAGGGTGTAGCCGCGCAGGCTCCCCAGCCGCAGCACGTTGAGCTGCCAGAAGAGCACCCCGATGCCCGCCCCGGCCACGCTGCCGAGAAGCGGGCCGAGGGCGCCGAGATGCGCGGCCTGCCCGATGCCGATCCCGAGGAAGGCGATGATGTTCGAGAAGCAGTCGCCGCACAGGTCGTAGAGGTGCCCGCCCGGGCTGGACTGGCCGGTCTGCCGCGCCAGCTCGCCGTCCGCGCGGTCGAGCAGCATCGAGAAGAGAAAGATCCCGCCGCCCACCGCCTGCCACGCGCCCGCATCCCAGGCGAAGGCGAGCGCCGCGGCGATGCCGGTGGCGATGCGGACGGTGGTGATCTGGTTCGGGGTGATGCCGCTGGGGGCCACTGCCCGCACCGCCGGGCGCACGATGCGGTGGATGACGGTGTCCGCGCTCACGTCACGCCGCCGCGGGGGCGCGCATGAAGCGCCGGGCGATCCGGATGAGGAAGGGCACGGTGTTGGGGCGCAGCAGGCGCGGGTCGTAGCCGGCCATGCGGCGGGTGTTCTCCGCGAGGCAGATGTCGATCAGTGCCGCCGCGCTCATGCTCACGCCGATCGATTCGGAGGAGGCGGTGAAGTTCGTCTGCTGCTGCTGCGCGCTGCCGCCGAGGCTGCGCGCCATGACGAAGCGCTCCCAGCCCAGCACGGCCCAGATCGCGGTCGTCTTCAGGCGGAACCAGGGGCGGCGCCACCAGGGCTCCTGCCGCCGGCGCCAGGCGATCCAGTTGGCGAAGAAGAGAATATGGCGCGCCTCCTCCTGGATCACCGGCTCGAAGGTGCCGACGAGGTCGGGCGGGAAGAAGCCGGAGCGGCGCGCCGCCTCGAACAGGCCGAAGGCGAAGAAGCTGTCGATGCACTCGGAGTAGCCGGTGCGCATCCATCCCCACTCGACATCGCGGAAGCCCGTGTATTCCGGCTCCGGCTCCAGCACGACGCCATAGGCCTCGACGAGGTTGGAGAGCACCTTCTTGTGGCGGGCCTCCTCGTTGCCGTCCATCACCATCGCCTCGTTCAGCAGCGGGTCGGTGATGGTCCTCGCGTAGTCCAGCACGCGGAGCGAGGCGCGGCCCTCGGTCTGGACGGCGATGTCCCAGATCGGCAGGCCGGTCAGGCGGGCATGCGCCTCCGGGTCCAGCTTCGGCCAGTCCAGCACCCGCGGCTTGTAGGGGTTGTGGGTCTCCAGCAGCATGCGGGCGAACATCTGCATGTGCTCGCGGCTGCCGATCCGCACGGGTCCCGGCACGTCGAAGGTCCAGTGGCGGGCGGTGTGGTCGGCCGCGGCGACCTTCGGGCTGTCGAGCGGGACGGTCTCGGCAGGGCTGGACGACATGCAGGGATCTCTGACGAATTGGGCGGATGGAGTCCCCGCCGGAGAGGGATGTAATGGGCCTCCTGGCCGAAGGCCGCAACCCGACGGGGCCGAGTGGCGGGGCTGGCACGGGCGTTGCACCCCAGAAGGCGGTCCCTGTGAGCGGAATGCACACGGGGCGAGATGCTTCCCATTCGGACCAGGCTCACGCTGCGGGAGCGCCTTGTGATCGGGCCACGCCGCCCTACCTCCCCGCGGGTATGGGCGTGTCGCTGGCCGGGATCGGGGAAGCCTGGCTAGAGTGGTCGTTGCGTTGGCGCCATGCCCGGCGGCGGCCGTTCGAGGGGGAGATCGACCTGCATGCGGGTTCTTCTGGCGCAGCCCCGGGGCTTCTGCGCGGGCGTGGTGCGCGCGATCGAGATCGTGGAGCGGTCCATCGAGCGGTTCGGGGCTCCCGTCTATGTCCGGCACGAGATCGTGCACAACCGCCACGTCGTCGAGACGCTGAGGGACAAGGGCGCCGTCTTCGTCGAGGAGCTGTCGGAGGTCCCGGACGGGGCGGTGACGATCTTCAGCGCACACGGCGTGGCGCAATCCGTGGTGGATCAGGCGGCATCCCGCGGGCTGCCGGTGCTGGACGCCACCTGTCCCCTCGTCGCCAAGGTCCACATGCAGGGCAAACGCTACGTCGCGCGGGGCCGGACGCTGATCCTCGTCGGCCATGCCGGCCATCCGGAGGTGGAGGGGACGATTGGTCAGGTCGGCGCGCCGGTCCACCTCGTCTCCAGCGTGGAGGACGTGGCGCGGCTGGACCTGCCGGCGGACGCGCCGGTCGCTTATGTCACGCAGACCACGCTGAGCGTCGATGACACGCGCTCCATCATCGCGGCGCTGGAGGCGCGCTTCCCGGATCTCGAGGGACCCGACGTCTCGGACATCTGCTACGCGACCCAGCATCGGCAGGCGGCGGTGCGGGACCTCTGCGCGGAGGTGGATCTTCTCCTCGTCGTGGGGAGCCGGAACAGTTCCAACTCCAACCGGCTGCGGGAGATCGGGCTGGAGCACGGGGTGCCGAGCCATCTGATCGCGAATGGCCGCGAACTCGATCCCGCCTGGCTCGAGGGTGTGAAGAGCGTGGGGCTGACCGCGGGAGCCTCGGCGCCGGAGGAGCTGGTCCTGGACGTCATCGCTGCCCTGCGCCGCCATCGGGACCTGCAGGTTGCGCCGATGGCGGGGATCAAGGAAACTGTGGAATTCCGCCTTCCCCCTGAACTCCGGAGCCCGGCCGCCGCGACGGCAGCCGCCCCCGCCGAGTAGGAGCGCCGACTTGGGCATTCCCCTGCTACAGGCCGCCAGGATCGGCGGCTACCTCGTCAAGCAGCATCTGAGCGGGCGCAAGCGCTACCCGCTCGTCCTGATGCTGGAACCGTTGTTCCGCTGCAACCTGGCCTGCGCCGGCTGCGGCAAGATCGACTATCCCAACGAGATCCTGAACCAGCGCCTGAGCGTGGATCAGTGCATGGAGGCGATCGACGAGTGCGGCGCGCCCGTCGTCTCGATCGCCGGCGGGGAACCGCTGCTGCACCGGGACATGCCGGAGATCGTGCGCGGCTTCCTGAAGCGGAAGAAGTTCGTCATCCTCTGCACCAACGCGCTCCTGCTGGCGAAGAAGATCGACGACTACAAGCCCAGCCCCGCCTTCACCTGGTCCATCCACCTGGATGGCAACGAGGCGATGCACGACAAGTCCGTCTGCCAGACCGGCGTCTACGAGAAGGCGGTCGAGGCCATCAAGCTGGCCAAGTCCAAGGGCTTCCAGGTCAGCATCAACTGCACCCTGTTCAACGACGCCGACCCCGCCCAGACCGCCGCCTTCTTCGACGAGATGAAGGCGATTGGACTCGACGGCATCACCGTCTCCCCCGGCTACGCCTATGAGCGCGCGCCGGACCAGCAGCACTTCCTGAACCGCACGAAGACGAAAGAGCTGTTCCGCGGCATTCTCTCGCGCGGACGGGGCGGCAAGGCCTGGCCCTTCACACAGTCCCGCATGTTCCTGAACTTCCTGGCCGGGAACGAGTCCTATCACTGCACGCCCTGGGGCAATCCGACGCGCACGGTCTTCGGCTGGCAGAAGCCCTGCTACCTCCTCGGTGAAGGCTACGCGAAGACCTTCCAGGAGCTGATGGACGACACGGAGTGGGACAAGTACGGCGTCGGCAATTACGAGAAGTGCGCCGACTGCATGGTCCACTCGGGCTTCGAGGCCTCGGCCGTGAAGGACATGGTCACCAGCCCGCTCAAGGCGCTCTCCGTCACGCTGCGCGGCGTCCGGACCGAGGGGCCGATGGCCGAGGACATCCCGCTCGATCACCAGCGCCCGGCCGAATACGTCTTCTCCGGCCATGTTGAGAAGAAGCTGACCGAGATCCGCGCCACCAAGGCCGCCAACGCGAAGCACGGCCCGCGCGTGAAGATCACCCGCTCAGGGGGCGGCGAGTCCGGGCCCGAGCCGATGGTGGCCGCGGAGTAGCGCCCGGAAGCCCCGCTCCGCCTCCCACCCCGTCCTGATCAGGGCGGGAATCTGGCGCGGGTCACTCAGCAGGGACCGCAGCACCGCACCCAGGTCCATTCCCCCGTCCGGCCGCATCCCCACGCGGGCGGCCGGCGGCAGCGTCCGGTCCGCGGCGTCCGATATCACCCGCGCCGCCACAAAGGGCAGCCCGTGCCGCCGTGCCACGCGGGCCGCGACATGGGATTCCATGTCCACCGCCTCCGCGCCGGTGTCCCGGTGCAGCGCCGCCTTCGCGGCCGCCTCCGCCACCATCGCATCCGATCCGAGGAAGAGCGCCGCGCGCGCCCCGGGCAGGCCGGACAGCAGCCGCGCCGCCCAGGCCGGATCGGCCGGGAACGCCTCTCCCCCGTCCAGCACGGCCCGGGCCACCGCCCAGTCGCCCGGCCGCCAACCCGGCCCGAGCGCCCCGGCAATCCCGATGCTGACCACCCCGCGTGCGCCCTCCATCGCCCGGTCGAGCTCGGCCGCCAGCCGGGTCGCGTCGCCGCCGCCGATGACCACCCGGATGCCGGGCGCGGCGACGATCCGCGCCTCCCTTTGCAGGCCGGTGACGGCGACGATCGTCACGCCGGTGCTCGACGGTTCTGGCCAGTCGGCTTTCGCGGCCCTGGGGAGAGAGAGAAGGAATTCTCCCTCTCCCCAGACCCCTCACCCTCATCTCTTTCTATCGGGCTGCCGCGGAAGGCGGACACGGTGTCACGCCTCGGGTCTTGAACTCGAGGCGAGGCAGTTGTCCGTGCGGGCTGATCTGAGGTCATCTGTCCGCTGCGCGGGCGGGCTCCGCCGTCCGCGGCAGCCCGATAGAAAGAGATGAGTGGGGGTCCGGGGGAGAGAATTCCTTCTCTCCCCCGGGGCTGCCCGCGCAACACCGTCACATCCCGTGCGCCACGCGCGGGTCGTTGGCGCGCCGGAGATTGCGGTAGCGCGCCAGGGCCCAGAGCGGGAAGAACTTCGGATAGCCGTGGTAGCGAAGGTAGAAGACGCGCGGGAAGCCGCCGCCGGTGTAGGCTTCCTGCGGCCAGAGCCCGGTCTCGTCCTGCGTCTGGCGGAGATGCTCGATGCCCCGCGCCACCGCCGGATGGTCCACCTCGCCGGCGGCCATCAGGCCCAGCAGCGCCCAGGCCGTCTGGGAGGCGGTGGACGGCGCGGGCTCGTAGCCGCGGTAGTCCAGGCTGTAGCTCGCGCAATCCTCGCCCCAGCCGCCATCCGGGTTCTGGATGGAGAGGAGCCAGTCGGCCCCGCGCCGGACGCTCGGCCGCGTTCCGTCGAAGCCGGCCGCGTTCAGCGCGCAGAGCGCCGACCAGGTGCCGTAGACGTAGTTCACGCCCCAGCGGCCGAACCAGCTTCCGTCCGCCTCCTGCTCCCCCTCCAGGTAGCGAAGGGCCGCGAGCATGCGCGGGCTGTCCCCGGGCTCGCCGAGCTGGGCGAGCATGCTGACGCAGCGCGCGCTGACATCGGCCGTGGGCGGGTCGAGCAGCGCGCCATGGTCGGCGAAGGGGATGTTGTTGAGGTAGTGGTGGGTGTTGTCGGCGTCGAAAGCGCCCCAGCCGCCGTTGCGGCTCTGCAGCCCAACGGTCCATTCGGCGCCGCGCGCGATCGCCTCCTCGTAGCGCTCGTCCAGGCCGAGCTGCCGGCGGGCGCGGTCCATCGCCATGACGACGACGGCGGTGTCGTCCAGGTCGGGGTAATGCGCGTTGCGGTACTGGAAGGCCCAGCCGCCGGGGCGGACATGCGGGCGCTGTTCCGCCCAGTCCCCGCGCACCTCCAGCTCCTGCAAGGGCTTCAGCCAGTCGAGCGCGGCCGGGACGGACGCCGCGGCCTCGCCGCCCACCTCCAGCATGGCGTGCGCGGCCAGCGCGGTGTCCCAGACCGGGGAGACGCAGGGCTGGCAATAGGCTTCGTCGTCCCGGATGACGAGCAGCTTCTCGATCGCACGGCGGGCCAGGGCCCGGTCCGGATGATCCGGCGCATAGCCGAGGGCGTCGTACATCATCACGGCGTTCGCCATGGCGGGGTAAATGGCGCCGAGCCCGTCCTCCCCGTTCAGCCGCTCCGTCACGAAGGCCACACAGCGGTCGATAGCGCGGCGGCGCAGGCGGCGGGGCCAGAAGGGATCGACCCCCTTCAGCACGCCGTCCAGCCCGTTGAAGAACAGCGCCCAGCCGGGGTGCTGGTGCGTGCGGGCGCGCTTGCGCGGGCGGCGCTCCGTGGTGAACAGCTCCGGGATGTGCACGCCGCGGGGATTGCGCGCCCGCACGCGAAGCGCCTGCAACACCAGCAGCGGCACCAGCACCGTGCGTGCCCAGTAGGACATGCGGGAGAGGTGGACGGGGAACCAGCGCGGCAGTAGCGCCATCTCCACCGGGATGCTCGGCACGCGCCGCCAGGACAGCTCGCCGTAGATCGCCAGCAGGATGCGGGTGAAGACATTCGCCCGGCCCGCGCCGCCATGGGCCAGGATCGCCGCCCGCGCCCGCGCCATGTGCGGCGCGTCCGGATCGTCGCCGATCATCTTGAGGCAGAAATACGCCTTCACCGACGCGCTGATGTCGAAGGCGCCACCGTGGAAGAGCGGCCAGCCGCCATGCTCGCCCTGGATGCGGCGGAGATAGACGCCGATCTTGCGCTCGAGCTCGAGGTCGTCCGGCTCTGCCAGGTGGTGGCGGAGCAGGACGTATTCGGCGGGAATGGTGGCGTCGGCCTCCAGCTCGAAGACCCAGTGGCCGTCCGGCCGTTGCTGGCCGTGCAGAGCCTGGGCCGCCCGGCCGATGTCGGCCTCGAGCCCCTCCAGCACGGAGCGGCGGGGCAGAAGGACGTCGCTCGGTGCATCGGTCATATCGGCATCGTCTCAACAGCCCGTCCGGCGGCAGTCATGCCGGCCTGCGGTGGTCTCCTCGGGGATGGCGTGTCCCGGCATGGTGACGCGTGCGGTGGTGACGGTCCAGCCGAGGCCTGCACGGGCCTGCCATGCCGGACCGGGCCAGGACCTCACCCCAGCGCCGCGTGCCGGGCGATCATCCATAGCAGCCGAGGCTTTCCGATGCGCACCCGCTGCCGCGGCGGCGCCCAGCCCTGCCGCAGCATGCGCTTCAGGATCGCGTGATACACCGCGCCCATCAACCGAGGGGCGAGGAGCCGGCCGCCCGGCCGGGACCGGAGCAGGCGCTCGGACGCCTCGAAATGGGCGATGGCCCGCCCGGCGAGGGCGCGACAGGCGGCGTCGACCCGCGGGTCGGCGATGGCCTCCTCCGGATCGTCGGTCGCGATCCCGGCGGCCGACAGCAGCTCCCGCGGCAGGTAGAGCCGGCCGATCGCCGCGTCCTCGTCCAGGTCCCGGAGGATGTTGGTCAGCTGCAGCGCCCGGCCGAGATCGTGCGCCAGAGCGAGGCCGGGCTCCGCCGCCATCCCGAAGACGCGGGTGGAGAGCCGGCCCACCGCGCTGGCCACGCGGTCGCAGTAGAGGTCGAGCGTCTCCAGGTCGGGGGCGCGGAGATCGGCGTCAACATCCATCGCCATCCCGTCCACCACGGCCAGGAAATCCGCCTGGCGCAGCCCGAAATCCTGCACCGGGCCGGCCAGGAAGGCCGCCCGTCCGGCCGGGCGGCCGGCATAGAGATCGGCGAGGTCGGCGCGCCAGCCATCCAGTTCCGTGGCCCGGGCCGCGCGCGGCCGGGTTCCGTCGTCGGCGATGTCGTCCACCATCCGGCAGAAGGCGTAGATGGCGAACATGGCGGCCCGCTCGGCCGGCGGCATGAGCCGCATCGCCGCGTAGAAGGAGCTGCCGGACAGCTTCGCTTGCAGGGCAGCGGGATCGGGCGCGGAGAGGGTTTCGGTGGTCATCCCGGCCCGCCATAGGGGCGGAGGCGACCGCCGGATAGGCGCCGCCCCAGCCGGCCGGCCGCGACGCCCAGGGCACCGCGCAGGGCGAGGCCGACGGCCTCCACGGGGCGGTGATGCACCCGCTGGGACAGTGGATCGCGCCGGGTCAGCCGCGCGGCGAGGCTCTCGGCCAGGGCCTGGATCACGCCCACTTCCAGTGCCAACCGCCGGTCGGCGATGCCGGCCGCGAAGGGCCGGGCCTGATCCAGCAACCCCTGCGTCCGCCGCGCCAGGTCCGCGATCACGCGGAGCAGGGCGGGCGATCCCTGCCCGGCCCCAATCGCTTCCACACCGATCCCCTCGGCTTCGAGGACGTCGAGGGGCACATAGACCCGGTCGAGGGCGCCGAAATCCTTCCCGCAATCCTGCAGGTGGTTGATCACCTGGAGAGCGGTGCAGAGCGCGTCGTTCAGGGGCCAGAGGGCGCGGGGCTCGCCGTGCAGATCGAGCACGAAGCGGCCCACCGGCGAGGCGGAGTAGCGGCAGTAGTCCATCAGCTCCGCCCAGTCCGCGTAGCGCAGCTTCGTCACGTCGCGGCGGAAGGCCTCCAGCAGGTCGAGGGCGTGCGCGTCCGTCAGCCCGCGTTCCCGCAGCACGGCACGGAGCGCCTCCCCCGCGGGACTGGCACCGGCGTCACCGCGCAGGCCGGCCTCCATCCGGGCGAGTTGCTCCAGCTTCTCGGCGGGCGGGGCGGTGGGGTGGTCTGCCACGTCGTCCGCGGCGCGGGCGAAGCGGTAGAAGGCAAGGATCGGCCCACGCAGCTCCGGCCGCACGAGGCGCGAGGCAACCGGAAAGTTCTCGTCCCGATGCCCCTTGCCCGAGGCGAGGTCCGCGGCGCCCGTCACGCGCGCCCCGCCAGGGCCTGGGCCCGGCCCTTCCACATCCCGCCCCGTCCCAGCCAGACCTGCACGGCGGATTGCAGCGTGAAGAGCGCGTAGGCCGCCCCGATGACCGGCAGCGCGACACCCCAGAGCGGCGACACCCGGTAGAAGCGAAGCATTGGCTGGAAGGCGACCGTCATGAGCAGCCAGGTCACCAATCCGGCCACCTGCGCGATCCCGGCCCCGAAAATCGCCAGCGCCGGCGGGAGGAGATAGGTGAACGCCATCCCGGCCAGGGTCCCCGCGAGCAGCAGCGGCGAGTAGCCGAGCTGCGCGTAGGCGGAGCGCGAGATCATTCGCCCGATCTCGCCCACGCCGCCATAGGGCCGCAGGCTCCGCGCCCGGCGGGTGAGGCCGAGCCAGATCGGCCCCTGTGCCTTTAGGCGCCGCGCCAGGGCGCAGTCGTCGATGATCTCCGTGCGGATGGCGGCGATGCCCCCGGCCCTCTCCAGGGCTTCGCGCCGCACCAGCATGCAGCCGCCCGCGCCCGCGGCCATGCGCCGGTCCGCCCGGTTCACCCAGGCGAAGGGGTAGAGCATCCCGAAGAAGAAGACGAAGGCCGGGATGAGGAAGCGCTCCGCCGGCGTGACGCAGGACAGCTCCGCCATCAGCGAGGTCAGGGCGAGACGGCCGTGCTCGGCCCGGGCGACGAGGGCGCGCAGGTTGTCGGGCGCGTGGCCGATATCGGCGTCCGTCAACAGGACGTAATCGGGGCCCTCGGCGCCGGCCCGCCGGACGCCGTTCTCCAGCGCCCAGAGCTTGCCGGTCCAGCCCGCCGGCAGGGGCGTGCCCGGCAGGATCTCCAGCCGGTCCCCGTTCGGGGAGGCCGCCGCGGCCCCGCGCGCGGCCTCGGCCGTGCCGTCGTCGCTGCCGTCATCCACCAGGATCACGCGGAAGGGGCCGGGATAATCCTGCGCCAGCAGGCTGCCGATGGAGCGGGCGATCACGTCCGCCTCGTTGCGCGCCGGGACCACGGCCACCACGGCAGGCCAGGCGGAGGGCATCGGCAACGTCTCCCGATCGTCCCGGTCCCGCGCCAGCCAGAACCCGCCCCGGCCCAGCAGGAGAACGAGCCAGACCGCCAGCGCCATCAGGCCGAGTATCGCCCCCATGGTCAGGGCAGATACCCCGCCCCGCAGAACCAGGCCAGGGCATCGGTCACGCCCTCCTCGAAGGGTCGGGCGCGGTAGCCCAGCTCCCGCTCCGCCTTGGCCGAGGTGAAGAACATCCGGTAGCGCGACATGCGCAGCGCATCCGCCGTCAGCAGCGGCTCCTTCCCCGTCAGCCGGGCCACCGCCTCCGCCCCCCAGGCCAGCGGGTAGAGCGGTGCGCGCGGCAGGCGGATGCGCGGCGCCTTCCGCCCGGTCTGCCGTGCCACCTCGGCCAGCAGCGCCTGCAACGGCACGTCCTGGCCGCCGAGGATGTAGCGCTCCCCGATCCGGCCCCGCTCGAAGGCGAGGAGATGGCCCTCCGCCACGTCGTCCACATGGGCGAAGTTCAGCCCCGTCTCCACGAACGCCGGGATCTTCCCCCGCGCGGCGTCGAGGATCATGCGCCCTGTCGGCGTCGGCCGGATGTCGCGCGGGCCGATGGGCGTGGAGGGATTCACGATCACCGCCGGCAGCCCGTCCCGGGCCACCATCTCCTCCACCACGCGCTCGGCCATGGTCTTGCTGCGCTTGTAGGTCCCGATCGCCTCCGCGGGCGCCATCGCCGCCGTCTCGTCCACCGGCGTGGTGGCGCCGGCCACCCGCAGAGTGGCGACGCTGCTGGTGTAGACGATGCGCTCGACCCCCGCGGCCAGCGCCGCCGCCATCAGGGCGCGCGTCCCCTCCACGTTGATGCGCAGGATCACGCCGGGATCGGGTGCCCAGAGCCGGTAATCGGCCGCGACGTGGAAGAGGTAACGCGCCCCTTGCAGCGCCGCCGCCAGCGAGGCCGGGTCGCTGAGGTCTCCCCGCACCGGCTCGACATCCAGGCCCGCCAGATTGCCCGGCGGGCTGGTCGGGCGGACCAACGCACGCACCCGAGCCCCACGGGCCACCAGCGCCCGCGCCACGGCCGAGCCGAGGAAACCCGACGCGCCGGTGACGAGGACCGGATCGCCGGGACGCAGGCTCATGTCCGCCAAGGGCAACGTGTCTCCATCGAGCGCCGGCGGGGTATAGCCGGGTGATGGCCAGACCGGGAGGCTCGTCGAAGGCAGTGCCTTCGACCCCAGACCCTCCGTCGGGGGGGCGGAAGCACTGCTTCCGCGCGTGCTCCCCGGACCCCGCGATCTGGTTCGACGCGGGTCCAGGGGGCGCGCTCGCCCCCTGGTGAATGGGGTCCGGGGAAGGCGACGCCTTCCCCGGGGCGGGCCTCAGGCCTGCTCCCCCACGGCCTGGGCGTCGCGGACCGTCCACAGCATGGACCGCGGCATCACCGCATCCCCGACGACCTGAACCGGGATCCCGCGCGCCTCGATCCCGGCGCGCAGGGCGAGGCGCGGCTCCCGAGGCGTGGAGAAGGTGACCAGCGCGACGTCGTCGATCCCGCTCTCCTCGCCCGTCAGGACGTTCCGCACGGCCACCGTGCCGTCGCCCGCGCCGGCGAGTTCCGAATGGGGCAGCAGCGTGAAGCGCTTCCCGGCCCGGGCGAAGCGCCGGAAGATGCCCTGGGCGGAGATCAGTGGAACTTCGGAGGCGATGGTCTCGCGCGGGGTGAGCAGGACCACGCGCGCGAAGCGGGCCAGCAGCAGCTCGGCCGCGGCATAGGTCGCGGCCGTGTGGTCCTGGTCGAACAGGACCGCCGTTCCGTCCTGGACCAGCCCGTTCAGGGAGAGCTCCGCCACGGCGCGGCGGAGGTCCGGCGCGTCGGGGCCGGCGCCCCGCGGCCGCACCATGGTCGCGCCGGTGGCCAGGATCACCAGGTCCGCCAGGACGGCATCGGCGGTCGCGGAGGGCCCATCCCGGCGCTCCACCCCGGCCGCGGCGGCACGGGCGTCCAGATGCTTGAGGTAGGGCGCGATATCGCCGCAGCCCGGCAACTGGGCATGCAGCCGCGCGGCACCACCGGTCCGACCCCCGGTGACGAGGGTGACCCGGTGCCCGCGCTCGGCCGCGACCGCCGAGGCGTGCAGCCCCGCGACGCCGGCCCCCACCACCACGACCCGACGCGGCGCGGCGACGCGGGGCGGCGCGGGCCGCACATCGGTGCCCGTCCCGCCGCGCGGGTTGATGCTGCACGCGACGGCGCCGCCGCGGTGGATCTCGCCCCAGCAGGCGTTGCAGTAGATGCAGGGCCGGATCGCCGCGGCCCTTCCGGCACGGACCTTGGCCGGCCATTCCGGATCCGCGAAGAGCGGACGACCGAGCATCACGAGGTCCGCATCGCCCGAGGAGAGGGTCGCCTCCGCCATGGCGGGCGAGGTGATCCGGCCGATCGCCGCCATGGGCACCGCCCCGGCCGCCTGCCGCAGCGGCGCCCAGGCCGCGCGGAACGGCATCGGCGGCTCGTGCATGTCGGGGGAGTGCATCCACAGGCTCGGCCCGTGGCTGCCCTGGCTGTAGCAGATCAGGTCCGGCGGGGTGTCGGCCACGATCAGGGCGGTCAGGCGCGCCGCTTCCGCCGGCGTGATGGAACCGGGAACCCCGTCATCCGCGGGCAGCTTCAGCCCGAGGATGAAGCCAGCGCCGCATCGTTCGCGGATGGCGCGGAGGATCGCCCGGGTGAAGGCGCTGCGGCCCATCACATCGCCGCCCCAGCGATCCGCGCGCTTGTTCGTGACAGGGGAGAGGAACTGGAGCGGCAGGAAGCCGTGGGCGGCGGAGAGCTCCACCCCGGCGAATCCGGCGCGCTGCAATCGGGCGGCGCTATCGGCGTATTCCTCGACCAGGCCCTCCACCTCGCCATCCGTCAGCGCCCGCGGCACCGTCCAGGAGGAGGCGTCGGCCACGGCGGAGGGCCCGACGGACACCGAAGGGCGGCCGCGGAGATGCGCGTTGCCGGAGTGCCAGAGCTGGCCGATCAGGGCGGCCCCGTGACGCCCCACCGCCTCCGCGAGGCGCACGAGGCCCGGAAGCTTGTCCTCGTCAAAGACGGAGACGCGGACCGGCAGGGCCGAGCTCCGGCAGGCGGCGAGCGCCTCCGTCACGACCATCGCCGCGCCGCCGGCCGCGCGGGCCTCCAGGTGGTCGATCAGGGCGTCGCTGACCGCCCCGTCGCGCGGGAGCCGCGTGGTCAGCGCGGCGAAGGCGATCCGGTTCGGCAGCGTCCGGCCGGCCAGGGTGATCGGCCGGAACAGGTGTTCGGTCATTCAGCCCGCGATCCCCAGGGCGTCGACCGCGCGGCGCCACTTGGCCAGTTCGTTCGTGTGGAAGGCCGCCGCCTCGGCCGGCGTGTTGCCGAGCACCGTGCCGCCCCGCTCCACCAGCCGGTCGCGCACGGCGGGGCGGGACAGGGAAGTGCGGACCTCCTCCGCGAGCCGCTCCTGGATCGGCGTCGGCGTCCCGGCGGGTGCGAAGAGGATGATCCAGGCGCTGGCATCGAAGCCCGGCACCGTCTCCGCGACCGCCGGCACGTCGGGCAGCATCGGGGCGCGCACAGGCGTCGTCACGGCGATCGCGCGCAGCTTGTTGTCGGCCAGGAGGGGTGGCAGGGAGACGATCCCCTCGATGCACATCTGCACGTCACCGCTCAGGATGGCCTGCACCGTGAGGTTGCCGCCGCGATAGGGGACGTGGACGGCGTCCAGCCCGGTGGCGGCCCGGATCATCTCCATGGCCAGATGGTTCGTCGAGCCGATCCCGGAGGAGGCATAGTTCAGCCGTCCCGGTCGCTCGCGCGTGTAGGCCGTCAGCTCCGGCAGCGTCCGCACCGGCAGGTCCGGCGAGACGACGAGGACCTGCGGGAAGGAGAGGATATGCGTGACCGCGACGAAATCGCGCGCCGCGTCATAGGGCAGGTTGCGCGTCATGGCGGGATTGATCGCCATGTTGCCCGGCGTGCCCACGAGGAAGGTGTCGCCGTCCGGCCGGCTGCGCGCCGCGGCTTCCGTGCCCACATTGCCCGCGCCGCCGACGCGGTTGTCCACCACGAATTGCTGGCCCAGCCGCTCCGACAGGTCGGACGCGACGATGCGGATCGCGACATCCACCGCCGACCCCGCCGTGAAGGGGAAGATGAAGCGCACCGGCCGCTCCGGCCAGCGGCGCTGCGCGAGGGCCGGCGTGGCCAGGAGCGCGGCGGCGCCGGTCAGGACCCCGCGACGCCGGACGTGGTTCTCGTTCATCATTTCCTCCGCTTCCTGGGTCTACCGGGCGGCTTCAGGCCGAATGGGCCGGAACGGCGTCCGGCAGCGCGACAACCGGCGCGTGGGCGCGACATCCCATGCCCCGGCCTGTCAGATCTGCAGGCCCGTGGCAGCGACGATGCGGCGCGCCGTCTCGCGTTCCCGCTGGACGAGGGCCGCGAAGTCCTCGGGACCGGACTCGACCGGCTCCGAGCCTGCCGCGAACAAGCGGCGGCGGATCTCCGGGTCCGAGAGGGCCTGCCGTGTTGCCTCGGAGATTCGTCCCACCACATCCGCGGACGTTCCCGTGGGAGCAAAGAAGCCGATCCACGACGTCATGTCGAAGCCCGGCACGACATCGGCGATGAGCGGCAGTCCTGGCGCGG
Organism: Muricoccus radiodurans; assembly: GCF_050154705.1. Classification (GTDB taxonomy): domain Bacteria; phylum Pseudomonadota; class Alphaproteobacteria; order Acetobacterales; family Acetobacteraceae; genus Roseomonas; species Roseomonas radiodurans. Next base: position 3,731,638 of record NZ_CP189561.1, read on the forward strand.
TCTCCATGGGCCGTCCCGCGGTGCTCGCGATGACGCGCACGCCCCGTTCGACGGCGGGCAGCAGGCTTGAATAGGATAGGAGCCCGATGTCGATGCGCCCGCCCAGAAGCTCGCGTGCGACATCGGCGCCGCCGCGGAAGGCGATCATCTCCAATTTGACGCCCGTTGAGAGTTGCAGGTTCTCGCCCATGAAGTGGCCAAGGGTCGCCATGCCGGTTGTCCCATAGGTGATCTCGCCCGGGCGCCTTCGTGCCTCGGCGATCAGACCCGCAACATCCTGCGCCGGGAAGCCGGCGCGAACGCCAACAACGTATGGCATGGTGGTCGCCTGAGCCACCGGCATGAACGCCCTCTCGTAATCGAACGGCATGTCACGGCGGACGGCAGGAAGCGTCGCGAAGCTCGGTCCCTCGAACAGCAAGGTGTATCCATCCGCGGGAGAGCTTGCCACCAGCTGGGCCGCGATCGCGCCGGACGCTCCGGTCCGGTTCTCGATCACGACCGGCTGGCCCAGCCGTTCGGTCAGCGCCGGCTGCAGGATGCGCATCACTGTATCGGCAATGCCGCCTGCCGTGTACGGCACGATCACGCGGATGGGGCGCTGCGGCCAGTTCGGCTGGGAAAACGCCACGCGGGGGACCGCCGCAGCCATGAGCGTCGTCAGAACCGAGCGACGTTTCGCGACGACCATGTCGACCCATCCTCCCCTTGTTTCATCTGGTCCTATGACCGGCACCCAGCAGTCGTAGAACCCTGGAACGTTGATCTTGATTAAGCTTCAGCAGCCAACTCTGTCTCAGCAGTCCGCGATGACCGGCCCCGTTCCTTGTCTCTCCCGCTGCTTCCCTCGGGGAAGGCGGACAGCCTTGCTGCATCAGCCCTGTTGAGCCCTCGTCGGAGCGTGCCGGAACAGCCAGGGCCGCCGCGCGCGATAGGCCTTCTCGGCCGCGGTGATCTCCGCCTCGTGCCGCAGCGTGATCCCGATATCGTCCAGCCCGAGCAGCAGGCGCTTCCGTCGCCCTGGCTCGACCTCGAAGCGGGTCGCGATGCCATCGGGGCCGGTCAGGATCTGGCGCTCCAGATCGGCCGAGACGGTAGCACCGGGCGACGCGAGAAGTGCTTCTCGGAGCGAGACGACCCTCTCCTCGGGGAGCCGGATCAGCAGCAGGCCGTTCTTGACGGAGTTCTCGTGGAAGATGTCGCCGAAGCTGATCGCGACGACGCAGCGGATGCCGTGATCCACCAGCGCCCAGACGGCGTGCTCCCGGCTGGAACCGCCGCCGAAATTATGGTCCGCCACGATGATCTTCGCCGCGCGATAGGGCGCCTGGTTGAGCACGAACGCCGGGTCTTCCTCGCCCGGCGAGCGGAATCGCAGGTCGTTGAACAGCATCTCGCCGAACCCCTCGTCCCGCGGACGGCGGAGGAAGCGGGCGGGGATGATCTGGTCCGTGTCCACGTTCGGCAGCGCGAGCGGCGCGGCGATGGCGGTCAGCTGCGTGAAGGGCTCCATGTCACGCCATCTCCGGGACGAGGTCGCGGACATCGGTGATCCGCCCTCGCAGCGCCGCCGCCGCCGCCATGGCCGGGCTCATCAGGTGGGTGCGGCTGCCCTGGCCCTGGCGCCCCCGGAAGTTGCGGTTGGAGGTGGAGGCGCAGCGCTTGCCGGACCCCACGAGATCGCCATTCATGCCGACGCACATGGAGCAGCCGGATTCCCGCCACTCGAAGCCGGCCGTGCGGAAGATGCGGTCCAGACCTTCGGCCTCGGCCTGGCGCTTCACCTGGGTGGAGCCGGGCGAGACCATGGCCGGCACCACGGCCCGCCCGAGCCGCGCGACGGCGGCGGCGGCGCGCAGGTCCTCCAGCCGCGCGTTGGTGCAGGAGCCGATGAAGACCTGATCGATCGGCACATCGGTCAGCGCCATGCCCGGGGACAGGCCCATGTAGTCGAGCGTCTCGGTGATGGCGGCGCGCTGGCCCACCGAAGAGGCCTGCCGCGGATCGGGGATGCGGGCCGTCACCGGCACGGCGTCCTCCGGGCTGTTCCCCCAGGTCACCATGGGCGCGAGCGCGGTGACGTCGAGCTGGACCTCCGTGTCGAAGGACGCGCCCGGGTCGCTCGGCAGGCTCTTCCAGTGAGCCAGGGCCAGGTCCCAGTCCGCGCCGGACGGCGCGTAGGGCCGGCCCTCGAGGTAGGCGAAGGTCGTCTCATCGGGCGCTACCATGCCGGCCCGCGCGCCCGCCTCGATGGACATGTTGCAGACGGTCAGGCGCTCCTCGACGCTCATGGCGCGGATCGCGGCGCCGGCATACTCGACCACGTGGCCGACCGCCCCGTTCGCGCCGATCTTCGCGATGATGGCGAGGATCACGTCCTTGGCGGAGACGCCGCGCGGCCGCTCCCCCTCCACGAGGATGCGCATCGCCCTCGGCCGGGCGCGCCAGATCGTCTGGGTGGCGAGGGCATGCGCCACCTCCGAGCCGCCGACGCCGAAGGCGAGCGCGCCGAGCGCGCCATGGGTGGAGGTGTGGCTGTCGCCGCAGATGATCAGCAGGCCGGGCTGCGTGATCCCCTGCTCCGGTCCCACGACATGGACGATGCCCTGCCGCGGGTCGTCCAGGCCGAACAGGGTGAACCCGTGGCGCTGCGCGTTGCGGTGAAGCACGTCCACGACGCGGCGCTGCATCGGGTCCGCGATATCCTCCACGCGGCGGGAGATGGTCGAGACGCCGTGGTCCGGGGTGGCGAAGACCTGGTCGGGATGGCGCAGCGGCATCCCGCGTCCCTCCAGCACGCCGAAGCCGTGATAGGAGCCGTCATGCGCGAGATGGCGGCCCACCATCATGAGGCATTGCCCGTCCTCCTCCAGGACGAGGTGATCGTCCCAGATCTTGTCCAGCATCGTCCGCGGACCCGGCATCGCTTCCCCCTCCCCTCCTGGCGCCCGGCCGGTCCCGGCCTATTCGGCCGCGGCCCGACCGGCTTCCCCGCTCTTGAACCGGTCCCGCAGCGCGTCCCACTCGGCCCGGCCGAGGCGGTCGTGCAGCTCCGGGGTGGTGAACTCCCGCACGGGGAGGGGGTGGCGGTTCGTCGTCTTCAGCTCGTCCAGCATCCGCTCGCAGATCCCGACCACGCTGCGCAGCAGCAGCCCGGGCACGATCGCGACCTTGTAGCCGATCTCCTCGGCCCATCTCAGGTCGAGGTTCGGCGTCTTGCCGCCACGGTGCACGTTCAGGAGGCAGGGGCCGCGCACCCGCCGCGGGATGGCCTCCATCTCCTCGGCGGATTGCGGCGCCTCGACGAAGGCCATGTCCGCCCCGGCGTCGAGCGCCGCGTTGGCGCGGGCGATCGCCTCGTCCAGGCCGTGCGTGGCCCGGGCATCCGTGCGCGCGATGATCGTGAAGTCGGGCGAGAGCCGCGCGGCGGCGGCGGCGCGGATCTTCGCGACGAACTCCTCGGCCGGAACCACCTGCTTCCCGTCGAGGTGACCGCAGCGCTTGGGGAATTCCTGGTCCTCGATATGGATCGCGGCGACGCCCCGCCGCTCGAACTCCCGCACCGCGCGGTAGGCGTGGAGCTCCGTGCCGAAGCCCGTGTCGGCATCGGCGATGACGGGCACGCCGACCACCGCCGCGATCCGGCCCGCGTTCTCCACCATCTCGGTCATGGTGACGAGGCCGAGGTCCGGGTAGCCGGCCGCCGCGGCCGTGCCCGCGCCGGTCATGTACACGGCGGGAAAGCCCGCCTGGTCGATGAGCCGCGCGGTGATCCCGTCATAGGCGCCGGGCGCGATGACCATCCCCTGTCCCCGCAGCATCTCGCGGAGCCGCTTCGCCTGGCTCATGTCCCGTCTCCTCCGCCGGGGCCTTCTCGGCCCCTCGCGGCGCGGCCGGTCAGGGTCCGAAGACGCGGACCGGCAGCGCCAGAATGGTGCCCAGGGCGCGCAGCAGATGGGCGCGCATCAGCGCCTCCGCCGCGTCGCCGTCGCCCGACAGGATGGCCTCCGCGATCCGGTCGTGCTCGCATGTCGATTCCCGCCAGTGCTGCTGGTCCAGCGCCCCGCGCAGGTCGAGCATCGCGGCGGGCAGCCAGAGCTGGCGGACCATCGTGGCCAGCAGCGGGTTGCCCGCGATCTCCGCGATGGCGCCGTGCAGGCGGTAATTGTCGCGCCGCAGCCCCGCGATGGTGCCGGCGTCCTCCTCCCCGGGGCGCAGCGCCTCCAGGAAGCGGTCGCGCTGGGCGGGATCGGCGACGCGTCCGGCCGCCAGCCGGGCCGCGAGTCCCTCCAGCTGCGCGCGGATCTGGAAGCGGTCGGCGACCTCGGTGCGGGTCAGGCGCCGCACCACGGCGCCGCGGTGGGGCACCAGCTCGATCAGACCCTCGGCCGAGAGGCGCCCGAAGGCCTCGCGCACCGGGCCGCGGCTGACGCCGAACTCGCGGGCCATGTCGCCTTCGATCAAGCGCTGGCCGAGGGAGAGGCGGCCCGAGCCGATGGCGCGGCGCATCTCGGCGGCGATGTGATCCACCACCCCGCCCCGCCGGGCCGCCATGCCCTTCCGCCCTTCGTCCGCTGTCGCCATGCGATCGCTTCCTCGATCGCCGGACGCTGCCACGACTTCTGTTGAAGGGCAAGATTGTAGGACATAACTGTCGAACAAAATGGGATTCCTGGAAGATGTGGCGTGGCCGTCCAGGGCCGCTACTGCCGCTCCAGCCCCGCGCGATCGATCACCGCGTTGTAGGCCGCGATGTCGTCCCGCAGCCGCGCCGCGAGCTCCTCGGGACCGAGCGCCCCCACCTCCACCCCGAGTTGCCGGATGCGAGCGAGGGTCGCGGGCAGGCGCAGCGTCGCCAGCACCTCGCGGTGCAGGGTGGCGACGATCGGCGCCGGGGTTCCGGCCGGCGCGAAGAGGGCGTTCCAGCCGAGCAGCTCGCAGTTCGGGATGCCGATCTCGGCCAGGGTCGGCACCTCGGGCAGCAAGGAGGAGCGGCGCTGGCCGGAGCAGGCGACTGGTCGGATCTGCCCCGCCTCGAACGGACCGCTGAGGGCGGCATAGCCGTCGATCGTCATGTCCACGTCGCCGCGCTGCAGCGCCGTGAACAGCTCCGGCGTGCTGCGATAGGAGACGAGGGTGACGGGCACGCCGGATTGCAGGCGGAAGCTCTCCGCCAGAAGGTACTGCGTGGTGCCGCTGGGATGGGTCCCGAGCAGGAGCGGGCGGTCCCGCGGGGCGCGCATGTCCGCCAGCGTGCGGATGGGCGAATCCGGCTTCGTCATCAGGATCAGGTCGAAGTGGATGACCGAGATGATCGGGGTGAAGTCCGCGACGGGGTCGTAGGGCAGGTTGCGGAACAGCGCCCGGCTGATCGCCGCCGTGGAGGAGAGAAAGATCAGCGTGTGCCCGTCCGGCGCGCTGCGGGCCGCGGCCTGGGCAGCGACGATCCCGCCCGCGCTCGGCCGGTTCTCCACCACGAAGGGCTTCCCCAGCCGCTCCGCCAGGGATTGCGCGACGAGGCGGGCTGAGATGTCCGCCAGCCCGCCGGCGCTGAGGCCCAGCAGGATGCGGACGGGACGGCTGGGATAGGGCTCGTCCGCCGCGGTCGTCAGCAGCGCCGCGGCGCCGAGCAGCCCGCGCCGGGACCATGTGAGCTTCGCCAGACCCGTCATGCCGTTCCGTCCCCTGGCCGCCCGGGGCGGCCTTTGCGGCGCAGCCTGCCACAGGCCGCGCATCCGGGATGCCCGCAAAGCGGACCCGATTTGATGCGTACCGATCATCGGTCCGGCCGAGGAAGATGCACCGCCTGCATCAAACTGGCCGAGTCCCGGACGCAGGCAGGGAGGCGGCGCCCGCCTATCCTCCCCTCCGGAGGACCGTCACCGTGACCCCAGCGCCCAGCCCCTTTCCCGCCTTCGAGACGCTGCTGACGCGGCTGGAGGGGGAGCACATCCTCGTCGTCACCATGAACCGCCCGGAGGTGGGCAATGCGCGCAACACGCGCATGGCCCGGGAACTGCTGGAGGTCTGGACGCGGCTGGCCGAGGCGCCCGGCGACCTGCGCTGCGCCGTCTTCACCGGCGCCGGGGAGAAGCTGTTCAGCGGCGGCGGCGACCTGAAGGAACGCCAGGGGATGACGGACGAGGCTTGGCAGGCCCAGCACCACATCTTCGAGCAGGGCCGCGACAGGCTGCTGGCGAGCAAGATCCCCGTCATCGCCGCGGTGAACGGCCACGCCTATGGCGGCGGCTGCGAGGCGGCGCTGCTCTGCGACTTCATCTACGCCGTGCGCGGCGCCCGCTTCGCCCTGCCGGAGGTCACGCGCGGCATCCTGCCGGGTTCCGGCGGCACACAGATGCTGCCGCGCGCCGTAGGGGAGCGCCGGGCGAAGGAGATCATCCTCACCGGCCGGCCCTTCACCGCGGAGGAAGGCCATGAATGGGGCTTGGTGAACCGGCTCTGCGACCGCGAATCCCTCATGCGGGACGTGCTGGAAACGGCGGCCGCCATCGCCGGCAACGCCCCTCTCGCGGTGCGGGAGGCGAAGCGCTCCATCGCCAACGGCATGGAGGTGGAGCTGCACCAGGGCCTGGAATTCGAGATCGAGTGCTACAACCGCCTCGTCGCCAGCGAGGACCGGCGGGAGGGCGTGCTGGCCTTCAACGAGAAGCGCGCCCCGCAGTGGAAGGGCCGATGAGCGGCGCCGTCTACACGGTCGAGAGCGGCCTCGCGCCCGGCTGGGAGGAGGAGTTTCTGCGCTGGCAGGCGGAGGAGCACATCCCCCTGCTGCTCGGCCTGCCGGGATACCGCGCCGTCACCCGCTTCCGGTCGGACATGATCCCCCGCCGCTTCCTGAACCTTTGGGAGGTGGACAGCACGGAGCGCTTCCGTGCCGCCAGCCACGACGCCGCCGTCAACACGCCCTGGAAGGCCCGCATCGTCCCGGCGCGGGAGGTGCTGGAGGTGCGCTTCTACGCGGTCGTCCAGGACCTGTCCGGCCCGGCCCATGGCCGCGCGCCGGCCGTGCTGCTGCGCCACCGCTGGACCACAAGAGAAACCACCGCTGACCGCGCCGCCAGGATCGCCTCGCATCCCGGCACATCCCGCGTCCTGTTGCTGGCGGAGGAGGCCGCGGGCGGGAGCACGCTGCTCCACTTGGCCACCGAGGCCCCGCCGCACCCGCAGGAAGACGGTGCGGTCACCGACTGCTTCACCGCCCTGCCCATGGAGGAACGCTGAACATGGTCCTGCAGAGCCAGCCGCCCGACCCGAACCCGAAGACGCCGAAGCTCGTCTGCCCGCCGGGCGCGGTGGACGCGCATTGCCACTTCTTCGGCCCGGTCAGCCGCTACCCTTTCGATGCCGGCACGCCCTATCACGCGGAGGACGCGCTGGCCGAGACCTACATGGCTCTGCAGGAGACGCTTCGCCTGCGCTACGCGGTGATGGTCAATGCCGGCGGCTATGGCCGCAACCCGGAACTCCTGCTGGACACCCTGCGAGACTATCCCGACCGCTTCCGCGGCGTGATCGTGCCGCGCGATGACCTCTCCTCCCCGGAGATCGCGAAGATGGATGCGCTGGGCGTGCGCGGCGTGCGCTTCGTCAGCCGCAAGCGCGGGTCGCATTTCCCGCAAATCCTGCCGGACCTGGCTGCGCGGATCGCGGAATTCGGCTGGCACGTGCAGTTCTATCCGAGCGGCGCCGACATCCTCGAGCACGTGGATCAGCTCATGGCGCTGCGGAACACGATCGTGCTGGACCATTTCGGGGCCGTGCCGGCGGCGGGCGGCACCGATCAGCCGGCCTTTCGCACCATCCTGAAGATGCTGGAGACCGGGCGGGTCTGGGTGAAGATGTCCGGCCCCATGCGCTGCATGGCGGAGGATTATCCCTATGCCGCCATGACACCCTTCGCCCGGGAACTGGTGCGCCACGCGCCGGAGCGGCTGGTCTGGGCCTCCGACTGGCCGCACGCGAACATGGCGCCGGAACGCGGCATGCCGAATGACGGCGACCTGCTCGACCTCATGCTCGAATGGGTGCCGGACGAGGCCGCGCGCAACCGCATCCTCTCGCGCAACGCCTGGGAGCTCTACGGCTTCCCGACGGTGACGGCATGATGCAGGACGGCGTGACCTGGGCGAGCGACCTGCGCTCGGTCTGCGACGCCCATGGCGACGGGGTGGCGGTCTCGGACGGCCGGAGCGGCATGACCTACCGCGAGCTCGGCGGGCGGGCCGCGGCCCTGGCACAGGCGCTGCGAGCGGCCGGGGTGGCTCCGGGCGAACCGGTCGGTACCTCCCTCCGCAACGGCCACGCGGCGGTCTGGGGCGCCTTCGGCGTGCGGCTGTCGGGCGCGGCGGAGACGCCGCTGAACCCGGCTCTCGGCGCGGACGAACTGCGCCACAACCTGGCGATCACCGGCCTCCGCCGCGTCGTGACCACCCGCGCGGCGGCGGACGGCTTCGCGGCGCTCGGCTGCACGCCCGTGCTGGTGGAGGATTTCGCGGATGCGCGCGGCGACCTGTCCGCCCTGCCGCCGGTGCCCCGGGACGCGCATGGCCGGATCGGCTTCACCTCCGGCACCACCGGGCGGCCGAAGGCGATCGTGCAGACCCATGGCGCGCGCTGGATCGGCAACCTGCTCCAGCGCGCGACGGCGCCGAGCGCCGTGGGGCCGGGCAGCAACATCCTGCTCGTCACCCCCTACATGCACGGCGCCTCCGTCCTCACCATGGCCTTCCTGGAGCGGGGCGGCAGCGTGACACTGCTGGACGGCGCGGACACGGCGGCCATGGGCGCGCTGATGGAGGCCGGCACGGTGGACCACCTCTTCGCCCCGCCCACCGTGCTGGCCAAGCTGGTCACCGCCTTCCCGGGCCGGAGCTTCCCCGGCATGCGCGCCGTGTTCTGCGGCACCGCGCCGCTGGCCCCGGCCCTCTACGCCAAGGCGCGCGCGATGTTCGGGCCGGTCATCCGCGTGACCTACGGCAAGACGGAGCTGACCAACCCGATCTGCGTCCTCTCCGCCTCCCAGACCGACGCCTATTACGCGGAGGGCGAGCATCATGACGGCGTCTGCGTCGGCTGGCCCGGGCCGGGCGTGGAGGTGATGCTGCGCGGCGAGGACGGCGCGCCGGTCGCCCCCGGCGAGGATGGCGAGGTGCTGCTGCGCGGCCAGCACATCTGCGCCGGCCATTTCGACACGGCGGGCTTCCACCCCCTGCCGCGCGGCGCCTTCCACGAGACCGGCGACCTCGGCCGCTTCGACGCCCAGGGCCGCCTGCACCTGGTCGGCCGCATGGCCGACGTGATGAAGTCCGGCGGCTATAAGGTGCATCCGGACGAGGTGGAGCGCGTCCTGGCCGCGGGCGGCGAGCCCTTTGCTGTGACGGTCGCCTCCCTGCCCTCGGAGTATTGGGGCGAGATCGTCGTTGCCGTGGCGGAAGGCGCGGATGAGGGCTGGCCCGATCGCGCCCGCGCCGCCGTCTCCGGTCTGGCGCGTGCCAAGCAGCCGCGCCTGCATGTCAGCCTGGCCGAGCTTCCGCGCAACGTGCAGGGCAAGATCGTGCGCCGACGCATCCGGGAAGTGCTGCTGGCCGATCACGTCCTGCGTGACGGGCCGCACCCGCGGCTGGAACGGCGGGTCTGACCCGTGACACGGGTAGCTTCCGGGGGAGAGAAGGAATTCTCTCCCCGGCCCCCTCTCTTCTCTTTTTGTCAGGCTGCCGCGGAAGGCGGAGCGGGTTCGCTCAGCGGGAACACCCCCGGCCGCAGCCGCCGGAACGGCACGAGGGACAGGTCCGACGCGCAGGGCCCGCGCGTCGCGACGGTGAAGGACGCGGCCGCGATCGGGTCATAGGCCCGGCGATGCGCCACCGCCGCCTTCACCGCGATGATCCCGAGCGCCGTCGGTTCCACCCCCTGGCTGCGCCACTGCCCCAGGTCGAAGGGCGGCGTCTTGCGGGACGTCAGCAGGATCGTGATCCCGGCGTGCCGCACCACCGCGCAATCGCCCATGCGAATGTCCACGCCACCCGACGCGACGAGGTGGGAGTTCCGATCCTCCAGCGTGAAGCGGCCGTCGGAGCGGGAGAGGAGCGTGACGGGCAGCGTGACCGGGCCCCTGTCACCGCTCCAGCCCCGGCCGCCGAGCGGCAGGGCGGCCGTCCCGCCGATCTCGATCCCCTGCAGCGCCGCGACCGCCGCGGCATCGTTCAGCACCACGCCCGCGGAGGGCGCGCCGTGCCGCAGCAGCGCCCGCAGGATCGGCGTGCAGTCGCCCGGCGCGCCGCCCCCGATGTTGTCGGCCGGCTCGACGAGCAGCACCGGGCCGCGCGGGGCGCGGAGTGCCGCCTGCACGGCCTCGTCCAGCCCGTGCTCCCGCGGCAGGCCCGCGGCACGCATCTCCCACGCCCTCGCCGCGAGCGTGTCCAGCGCCGCTTCGGCCTCCGGGTCTTCGCGGCCCAGCACCATGGAGACCGCGACACCCGCATCCCGCGCATCCGCGAAGGCGAAGCCGCCGGTCACGGTCACGGCCCGGACGCTATAGGGGAAGCGCGCCTCGATCTCCCGCGCGCCGGCTTCCAGGCTGCGCATCGGATCATCGGCCGTGCCCGTGCCGGTCGGCGGCCACATGACCTGGGTCGGGCGCCAGGACTGGCGTGACGGCCCTTCCCGGAAGCAGCGGGCGAGAAGCCGCGCGGCGCGCACACCCGTCTCCCGCGCGTCGATATGCGGGTTCTCGCGGTAGCCGACCAGACCGTCGGCCAGCCGCGCCATGCGGTCGGTGAAGGTGGCGTGCAGGTCGAAGGCGGCGTAGAGCGGCAGCGCCCCCGCGCCCGGCACCGCCCGGATCGCCCCGAGGAGCGCGCCCTCCGCATCCTCCTCCTCCGTCGTCGTCATCGCGCCGTGCAGGGCGAGGACGATGCCGTCCAGCGGCCCCGCCGCGCGCAGGTCCGCCGTCAGATCCGCCAGGAAGGCGACGAGCACGGCATGGTCCACGGGACCCGACGGCATGGCGGACCAGTCGGGGCCGGCGACCACCTCCCACCCCTCCTCCCGTGCCACGGCCAGGATGCCATCCATCACCGATCCGTCGCCCAGCCGCGCCGTCACCTCCGCCCCGCGCAGGCGACGGAAGTCGGACATGCGCGTGACATCCTCCACGAAGCCGTGCGTCTCGTGGAACAGGCCGGCGACGAAGACGCGCCTCATCGCGCGGCGGCCATGGCCGTCAGGACGCGGCGCGCGGCGGCGAGCGCCGCCTCCACATCCTCCTCGGTGTGCGCGGCGGAGACGTACCACAGGCCGCGCTCGATGATCCGCACGCTCTCCAGCAGCAGGCGGGCCGCGAAGTCGCCGCCCAGCGCCTTGTCCGTCGCGCCGACATGCCGGGCGTTCAGCAGCCGCGGCACGTCGGAGAAGCCGGCCCAGAACATCGGTCCCGGCCCCTGCGTGCGGAAGTTCAGGCCGCTGGCCGCGCCGGCCTCCGCGAGCCCATCGCGCAGCCGCGTGCCCAGCGCCACGATCCGGCGATGCGCCGCGCGGTCGTCGCGCTCCAGCACGTCCAACGTGGCCTGCGCGGCGGCGACGCAGGCATTGTTCCCGTTCATGGTTCCGGCGTGGTAGGCGCCGCCTTCTTCCAGCGGGGCCATGAAGCGGTGGCGCCCCGCGATGGCCGCGATGGGGAAGCCCGACCCCAGCGCCTTGCCGAACAGGGCAAGGTCCGGCGTCACGCCGTAATGCGACTGCGCGCCGCCGAGGTCGATGCGGAAGCCCGTGATGATCTCGTCGAAGATCAGCGCCACGCCATGCTTGTTACAGAGATCCCGCAGGCCCTGGAGGAATCCGGGCAGCGGCTCGTTGCAGCCCTGGTTGCACATCACCGGCTCGGTAATGAGCGCGCCGATCTCGTGCCCCTGCTTCTCCAGCACGCGCGCCACGCGGTCCAGGTCGTTCCAGGGCAGGACGACCACGTCGGCGGCGGTGGATTCCGCGACCCCGCCGCACCAGGGCACCGGGTCCAGCGCGTCGCCCGTGTCGTTCGCGCCCGGCGGGGGCGGGGTGACGTTCCAGGACACCTGGTCCAGCCAGCCGTGATAATGGCCCTCGAACTTGATCCACTTCGGCTTGCCGGTGACGTGGCGCGCCAGCCGCAGGCAGGCATGCGCGGCCTCGGAGCCGGAGGAGGCGAAGCGGATGCGCTCCGCGCAGGGGATCAGGCGCTGCAGCGTCTCCGCCAGCGCCAGCTCCGCCTCGTGCTGCCCGGCGAAAAGCTGGGCACGGGAGACCGCCTCCGTCACCCGCGCGATCACCTCGGGGTTCGAGTGCCCGACGATCATCGGTCCTTGAGAGAGGGTGAAGTCCAGCAGCGCGTTCCCGTCCACGTCCCAGACCCGCGCGCCCTGCGCCCGGTCGTAGAACATCGGGTGGAAGGCCGTGTAGGCCCGGAACTGCGAGGAGATGCCGCCCGCCAGGACGCGGCGCGACCGCTCCATCAGCGCGCGGGAGGTGGCGAAGCGGTCGGGGGCGGCGTGGTCCATGATGCGGTATCCTAGGCGGCGAGGTGGCTCTCGATGGGGCGCAGCGCGTCGCGCAGCATCCGCCCCAGCCGGGCCGTGGTGCGGGGGTCCATGCGTGCGGCGGGACCCGCGACGGAGATGGCGGCGACCGCGCCGCCCGGCCCCATGACGGGCGCGGCGACGCAGCAGGCGCCGGGCTCGTTCTCCTCCCGCTCCTCGGTCCAGCCGCGACGGCGGCATTCGGCCAGGATGGCTTCCAGCCGTGCGGGATCGGTGACGGTGCCCGGGGTTTCGGCCCGCAGCGGGCCAAGGGCGTAGAGGGCCTGCCGCTCCGCCTCCGGCCGGTGCGCCAGCAGGGCGCGCCCGCAGGCGGTGGAGTGGTAGGCGGCGGCGGTGCCGGCGTAGGAGGAGACGCGCACGCCGTGGCGCGTGCCCTCGAGGCTCTCGACGATCATCGCGTCCGTCGGTCGCGGCACGGCGAGGTTCACTGTCTCGCCGGTCTCCGCCGAGAGCCGCAAAAGCAGGGGGCGCAGCATCGGCACGAGGTCCAGCCGTCGCTCCACCGCGCGTCCGAGGGCCAGGAACCGCAGGCCGAGGCGATAGGCGCCGCGCGCCGGGTCGTGCTCCACCAGCCCGCAATCCTGCAGCGCGCCGATCAGGTTGTGCGCCGTGCCCTTCGGCAGCCGCGTCAGCGCCGCCAGGGCACCCAGCGCGTGCCAGCCGCCATCGGCCATGCCGTCCAGCAGCGCCGCGGCGCGGCCGACGGACTGGATGCGCGCCTCCATCATACGTCGTCCAGCGGCCAGAGCGGCCGCGTCACGCGCGTCCAGGGCACGCGGGCGGTGTTGCCGGCGCAGGGGCCGGGCGTGTCCGCCGCGACCACCCGCGCGGCCAGCGGTCCATAGGCCACGCGGAAATGGGCGGGCGACTTCACGAAGACGGCCGCCGCCTCCGACGGCTCCAGGCCGAGGGAGCGATAGACATTCGTGTCCCACTCATTCCCCGGCGCCGAGCGCAGCGCGATCCGTAGCGCGCCGATCCGCAGCACGGCGGAGGGGCCGTGGTCAATGACGCTGCCGGTGGCGCCGCCGTCGCGCAGGGCGAAGCGGCCATCGTGCAAGGTGACGACTTCTGCCTCCGCCACCACGGGTTCGCCCGGCGTATGGGCATGTCCCAGACGAAAGCCGCGGCATGCGCCGATCCCGGCCGCATGGGCCTCGGCTGCGGCCTGCGGGTCGCTCATCGTCAGCAAGATCGGCCTGTCGTGGCGATCGGCTCCGGCCGCCAGCAGAGCCCGCAGGACGGAGGGGTTGTCGGCGGGCGATCCGCCGGTGGGTGCGTCGCCGCCATCGCCGATCACCGTCGTGCCGGGGCCGGCCAGCCCGATCCGGATGGCCTCCTCCAGCGGGATCAGCCCGTGGCCGAAGCGGTTCCGCATGGCCCAGGCGGCCTCCGCGATCCGGTCCGCGACCGCCTGCGCCCGGCCTGCATCCCCATCCGCCGTGACGAGCACGGCAAAGCCGAGATCCGGCACGTCCAGCCAGGGCTGCACGGGAAACAGTCCGACATGCAGCGCCTCTCCCGCCGCCTCTGCCGCGCGGGCGAGGGCGACGAGGTCCGAGAGCGGCGGGTCCGGCGTGCGCGCCCCGACCGGGGACACCACCATCGGCCGCTTTGCCAGCGCCATCACGGGCCGCCGTCGCCCGGCCAGCCGGTCCAGCATCAGCCGCGCCACGCGCTCGCCTGTCTCCTGCATGTCGATGTGGGGGTATTCGCGGTAGGCGACGAAGAAGACGTCCGGCTGCAGCATCGCGGGCGTGACGTGGCCGTGCAGGTCCAGCGAGACGCCGACCGGCGTGCCGGGCGGGAGCTCCGCGCGGACACGGGCGATGATCTCGCTCTCCGCGTCGTCGGAATCCTCCAGCATCATCGCGCCGTGCAGCGCCAGCAGCACGCCATCCACCGGCCCCGCCGCGCGCAGGCGGTCGAGCAGCCCGCCCAGCAGCGCCTCGAAGGCCGCGCGGGAGACGGGGCCGCCCGCCGCGGGGCACCAGGCGGCCAGCGTCGGCACCGCCTCGTGCCCAGCCGCGCGCAGCACTTCCAGGAAGCCCGGCACCTCCCGCCGCGCCTCGCCCCAGCCGTGCAGCACCGCGTCGCCGCGCAGGATGCCGCTGGCCGCGAAATCCGCCTCCGTCGTCGGCACCGGGTTGAAGTGGTTCGTCTCCTGGGAGAGCTGCCCGATCGCGATCCGCCAGTGTTCCGCCATCTGGAAAGTCGGCCCCGTCCGTCCCGGGCGCCATCAGGCACGGTGGACGCGCGGCGCGCAAGCCGCTTGACAGGGTGATGCTCGGCTCCGCTACGCTCCCGGGCAGGCAGGCCGAGGACGTTCCACGATCATGAACGCCGTTTCCCGTCGCGCCGTCCTGGCCGGCCTCGGTGCCGCGGCCCTGGCCCGGCCCGCCACGGCGCAGGATGCCCGTCGCACCCTGCGCGTCGCCATCTCCGGGGACCTCGCCTCGCTCGATCCGGTTTGGACCACCGCGGTCCAGACGCGCTACCACGCCTTCCTCGTCTACGACACGCTGTTCGGAATCGACGCGGAGAACCGGCCGCAGCCGCAGATGATCGGGCGCCACGAGGCCTCCGCGGACGGCCTCTCGCACGACTTCACCCTGCGCGACGGCCTGTCCTTCCATGATGGCAGCCCCGTCACGGCGGAGGACGTGGTCGCCTCCTGGCGCCGCTGGGAGACGCGGGACGCCGCCGGCCAGATGGTCGCGCGCTTCCTGGACAGCCTGCGCGCCGACGGACCGAGGACCGTGCGCGCCCGGCTGAAGGAGCCCTTCGGCGGCCTTATCCCGGCGCTCGCCAAGGCCTCGGCCATGCCGCTCTACGTCATGCCGGCGCGGCTGGCCGCGACGCCGCCGACCGAGCAGGTGCGGGACGCCACCGGCAGCGGCCCCTTCATCTTCCAGCCGCGGGAGCGCGTCGCGGGCGACCGCTCCGTCTATCTCCGCAACCCCCACTACGTCCCGCGGGACGAACCCGCCTCCGGCCTTGCCGGCGGCAAGCGCGTGAACGTGGACCGGCTGGAATGGGTGGTGCTGCCCGATTCCTCCGCCGCCGTCGCGGCGCTCACGGCGGGCGAGATCGACATGCTGGAGGCGGTTCCCTACGACATCGTCCCGCGCCTGCGCCGCGCCCGCGGCGTGACGGTGGAGATGCGGCCGGGCGGCAACCTCGGCACGCTCCGCCTCAACCATCTCAACCCGCCCTTCGACAAGCCGGAGGCGCGGCGCGCCCTCCAGCTCCTCGTGAACCAGCGCGACATTCTCGACGCCGTGGTGGGGGAGATGGGCGGCGGGACGGAATGCGGCTCCCTCACGGGCTGCTCCTTCCCGGAGACGCGGGTGGAGATGGGAACCGAGCTCGTCCTCTCCCGCGACCCGATGGAGGTCCGCATCCGCCGTGCCGCGGAGATGTTCCGCGCCGCCGGCTATGACGGCCGCCCCATCGTCATGCTCCACCCGACCGACCAGCCCATCCAGGGGCCGCCCACCCTGGTCCTGGCGGATGCCATGCGGCGCGCGGGGCTGAACCCGGAGATCCGCTCCTCCGACTGGGCGGGCATCGTTTCGGCGCGCGTCAGCAAGGAGCAGGGACCGCGCGGCTGGCACCTCTTCTTCAACATCGGCGGGTCGCTGCTCGCGGCCAACCCCGCCTATCACATCCAGATGTCGGCGGCCTGCGAGAACTCCTGGTTCGGGTGGCCCTGCGACGCGGAGATGGAGCGCCTGCGCTTCGACTGGGTGCGAGAGACCGACCCCGCGAAGCAACGCACCCTGCTGGAAGCGATCCAGCGGCGCGGGATGGAGATCACCACCTTCATCCCCTACGGCACCTTCCCCATGCCGACCGCCTTCCGCGACAGCGTAGAGGGTATCGTGCGCGTGCCGGAGACGATGGTGTTCTGGAACATCACCAAGAGGGCCTGAGCATGGCGATCCGGCGCGTCCTTCTCGCGGCGGCGGCCGCGCTCCTCCTCGCGGCACCCGCCACCGCGCAGGAACCGCGCGGCACGTTGCGTGCCGTGCTGAACGGCGAGCTGCGCTCGCTCGACCCCGTTTGGACCACGGCGACGCAGACGCGCTACCACGCCTTCATGGTCTACGACACGCTGTTCGGACTGGATTCCGAGCTGCGCGTCCAGCCGCAGATGGTCGAGCGCTATGAGGTCTCGCCCGACAACCTGATCTACACCTTCACCCTCCGCGACGGTCTGCGCTTCCACGACGGCGCGGCGGTGACGGCGGAGGACGTGGTCGCCTCCTGGCGTCGCTGGGCGCTGACCGACGCGGCGGGGCAATCCATCAACGGCTTCCTCAGCGCGCTGGAGGCGGTGGATGCCCGCACCTTCCGCGCCACGCTGAAGGAGCCGATGGGGCAGCTTCTCTTCGCGCTCGCCAAGCCCATGGCGATGCCGATGTTCATCATGCCCGCGCGGCTGATCCGCGACCTGACCGGCCAGCAGCAGGTGCCGGACGCGACCGGCAGCGGCCCCTTCCGGCTGCTGCGGGACCAGTGGGTGCCGGGATCGCGCGTGACCTATGCGCGCAACCCCGACTACGTGCCGCGCGCGGAACCCGCGTCCGGCAATGCCGGCGGCAAGCGGGTGCGGGTGGAGCGGGTGGAGTGGCTCACCCTGCCCGATCCCGCCACCCAGGCCGCTGCGCTGCAACGGAACGAGATCGACTTCGTCGAGACCGCACCGCTCGACCTGGTGCCCCTCCTGCGCCGCGCGCCGGGGGTCGTGGTGCGCCCGGTCTGGCCGACCGGCACCCAGGGCATCCTGCGGCTGAACCACCTGAACCCGCCTTTCGACAACCCGGCGATCCGCCGGGCCATCCAGCACCTCGTCCTGCAGCCCGACATGATCCAGGCGGTGCTGGGCGATCCCGCCCAGGGCCAGATCTGCGGCGCCCTCCTCATCTGCGGCTCGCCCAGCGGCAGCGAGCACGGCGCCGAGGCCCTGACCTCCCGCGATCCCGCGGAGGTCCGCATCCGCCGGGGACGCGAGGCGCTGCAAGCCGCCGGCTACCGCGGCGAACCGATCATCGTCCTGCAGCCGACCGATCAGGTCCCTGGCACCGCCGCCACCCTCGTCTTCGCCGATGCGCTGCGCCGCGCCGGGATGAACGTGGACGTGCAGGCCATGGACTGGGCCACGCTTGTCACCCGCCGCGCCTCCCGCGAGCCCGGCGCGCGGGGCTGGCACACCTTCATGACCACGGGCGGCCCCATGGGCCCGTCCAACGCCGCCTTCCACATCCCGATGTCCGCCGCCTGCGACCGCGCCTGGTTCGGCTGGCCCTGCGACGAACAACTGGAGCGCCTCCGCGCCGCCTGGGTGCGGGAAACCGATCCCACCCGCGCCCGCGCCCTGGCCGAGGACATCCAGCGCCGCGGCATGGAGATCACCGTCTATCTCCCGTTCGGCCAGTTCATCCTGCCAGCCGCGTGGCGGGACAGCCTGGACGGGCTGCTCTCCGTGCCGGAGACGGTGGTGTTCTGGAACGTGGCGAAGCGCGGGTGATGACAGCACGTTGGCCCCGGGGGAGAGAAGGTATTCTCTCCCCCAGACCCCCTCTCATCTATTCTTGCCGGACTGCCGCGGAATGCGGCCCCGTATCCGCCTTCCGCGGCAGCCTTGGAAAAAAAGATGAGGGGGTGGGGTCGGGGGAGGGGGAGAATTCCTTCTCCCCCTCCCCGGGTCCGCCGCGATGAGGCTCTTCGCCGCCTCCCTCGCGACCGAGACGAACACCTTCGCGCCGCTCCCGACCGACCGCACCGCGTTCGAGACGTCCTTCTACGCGCCGCCCGGCCGGCACCCGCCCACGCCCACCCTCTGCTCCGCGCCCGTGGTCGCGGCGCGGGAGGCTGCCGAAGCGGAAGGGCACACGCTGATCGAGGGCACCGCCACCTGGGCCGAGCCGGCGGGGATGGTCGGCCGCGCCACCTACGAAGCCCTGCGCGACGAGATCCTGGACCAGCTTCGGGCGGCCCTGCCGGTGGACGTGGCCCTGTTCGGCCTGCACGGAGCCATGGTCGCGGACGGCTATGACGATCCCGAGGGCGACCTGCTGGCCCGCGCGCGGGAGATCGCGGGGCCGCGCTGCGTGATCGGCGCCGAGTTGGACCTGCACGCGCATCTGACAGACCTCATGGTTCGGTCGGCCGACGTGATCGTGGCGTTCAAGGAATTCCCGCACACCGATTTCCTCGCGCGGGCGCGGGACTTGACCGCGCTCTGCCTCCGCACAGCGCGCGGAGAGGTGCGGCCCCGTCCTGCGATCTGGGACCTGCGGCATATCGGTGGCTACATGACCTCCCGTGAACCGGGGCGGTCCTTCACCGACCGGCTCTTCGCGCTGGAAGGGCGAGACGGCATTCTCTCTGTCTCCGTCATCCACGGCTTCCAGGCGGCCGACGTGGCGGATGTCGGCACGAAGGTGCTCGTCTACGCGGATGGCGATCCGGCCCCGGCCGGCGCGCTGGCGGAGCGGCTGGGGCGGGAGATCCTGTCCTGGGGCCGCAGCGGCAACCCACCCCACCCGAAGCCCGCCGAGGCCGTGGCGCAGGCCCTGGCGATGCCGCCCGGCCCCGTCATCCTGGCGGATCGCTGGGATAATCCGGGTGGCGGCGTGGCGGGCGATTCCACCTTCCTGATCGAGGAGTTGCTGCGCCACCCCGACGTGCCGAGCGCGGCAGGGGCGCTCTGGGACCCGCAGGCCGTCGCCTTCTGCCGCGCGGCAGGCGCAGGCGCCGTCCTGCCCCTGCGCTTCGGCGGCAAGGCCACGGCCGGATCAGGCCGGCCGGTGGACGCCACGGTCCGGGTGCGGGCGGTGACCGACGACCTGCTGATCCCCTTCGAGCAGTCCCTCGTCTCGCTCGGCCCCGCGGCCTGCGTGACGATCGGGACGCTCGACGTGGTGCTCGCCACGGGACGGGCGCAGACCTTCTCGCCGGTCGTGTTCACCGCGCTGGGCCTGGACCTCGCGGAGAAGCGGATCGTGGTGGTGAAGTCCTCCAACCACTTCCACGCCGCCTTCGCGCCGATCGCGGCCGGGGTGATCTACGTGGATTGCGGCGGTCCCTATCCGCCCGATCCGGCGCGCATCCCCTATACGAAGGTCCGGCGCCCCATCTCCCCGCTCGATCCCAATCCCTGGCTGAATGTCTGATAGCTGCGGAGCCCGGCCACGCCGTCAGGCCTCCGCCACGTTGGACCGCGGCGCCAGTCCCAGCCGGCGCAGCACGCCGCGCGTGTCCACCACCAGCCGCGACGCCTCGACCAGCGCCGGGTAGTCCACCCGCGTGTGGTCGGTGACGATGACCGCGGCGTCGTAAGTGCCGGTCGTCTCCGGGGAGAGGGTGACGGAACGGCGCCCGGTCAGCGGCGCGTGTTCCCGCGTGGGCGGGATGACCGATACGTGCGGGTCGAAGAACGCCACCTCCGCCCCCGCTGCCTCCAGCATCTCCAGCACGGCGAAGGCTGGGCTTTCCCGCACATCGTCGATGTCGCGCTTGTAGGACAGGCCGATCATCAGGATGCGGGACCCGTTCAGACTCTTCCGGAACCGCCGGTTCAGCTCGTCCGAGAGCCGGCCGACGACGTAGCGCGGCATGGAGGTGTTGATCTCGCCGGCCAGCTCGATGAACTTCGTGTGCAGGCCGAACTCGCGCGCCTTCCACGTCAGGTAGAAGGGGTCGATCGGGATGCAGTGCCCGCCCAATCCTGGCCCGGGATAGAAGGGCATGTAGCCGAAGGGCTTCGTCTTGGCCGCCTCGATCACCTCCCAGACGCTGATGTCCATGGCGGCGTAGATCACCTTCAGCTCGTTGACCAAGGCGATATTGACGGCACGGAAGATGTTCTCCGTGATCTTCACGGCCTCTGCCGCGCGCAGGGAGCTGACAGGGACCACCGACCGGACGATCGCCCCGTACAGCGCCACGGCCAGGCGCAGCGCCGCATCGTCATCCGCGCCCACGACCTTGGGGATGGTGGTGGTGTCGAACTGCGCGTTGCCCGGGTCCTCGCGCTCCGGGCTGAAGGCGACGAAGAAGTCGGACCCGGATGCGAGCCCGGTTTCCTGCAGGAGGGGAAGCACGACGTCGGTGGTCGTGCCGGGATAGGTCGTGGATTCCAGGACCACCAGCTGCCCGGGCCGGAGATGGGCGGCGATGGTCCGGGTGGTGGAGATCACGGCCGAGAGGTCGGGCTCCCGGTGGCGGTTCAACGGCGTGGGCACGCAGATGACGACCGCATCCGCCTCGGGCAGCAGGCCGAAATCCGCGGTCGGCACGAAGCGGCCGGCCGCCAGCGCCGCCGGCAGGTCGCCCAGCCCGACGTGCTGGATATAGGACGTTCCCGCGCGCAGCTTGCGGCTCTTCTCCGGATCGATGTCGAAGCCGATCACGCGGAAGCCGGCCGCGCAGAACGCCTTCGCGAGGGGCAGCCCGATATAGCCGAGGCCGATGACGCCGATCGTCGCCTCGCGCCGCCCGAAGCGGTCGAGCAGCGCGGCGTCAGGGCCGGCCATCGCGGTCCTCAGCAACGGCTGCGCCGCTCCCGGCTGGCACCGGGCGGGCCTCCGGGATCGCCCGAAGAGCCGATATCGCGATGGAAGGATCCCTCGTGAGGAACCGGGCGCACGGTCCCGGACGGCGATGGACCAAGGTGTCCTCCTTCTCGCGCAGGTTCCCTGGTGCAGTTTGCCCGGGCGCTCACCGAAGACCGCGTTCCCACCGGCGTGCTCCGTTCAACCTATACCCTCCCGCGCCACATGGGCCAGCCGACCGCCAGCCAGGGGTCCGGTGAAGCACCACGTTTCCTGGGCGCGGCGAAGGTCGGCCGTGCGGATGGACCCAACTTGCGGGGGAGAAGGCCGTTGATGGACGCACCCGTCCCATTCCGCCCAGAGACGACGAAGCGCCATGCAGAGCCGAACGACATCGGTGACCACCGCACGCGCCACCCCGGACCTCGGCGCCGGCCGGTCCCGCCTGGAAGCGCTCGCCTTCCTTCTCGACAGCCGGTGGCGGGTGCCCGGCACGGGGATCCGCTTCGGGGCCGACGCCCTGCTCAGCCTCCTGCCCGGCGTCGGGCCGGTCGTCTCGACCGCGCTCTCCGCCTATCTCATCTGGGAGGCGCGCCGGCAGGGTGTTTCCGTCGGAACCCTGCTGCGGATGATCGGGAATGTCGGGCTGGACGCCCTGATCAGCGCGGTGCCGGTCGCCGGCTCGGTCGGCGACGTGTTCTTCCGGGCCAACCTGCGGAACATGGCGCTGCTGCGCCGCCACCTGGAGAGGCAGCGGCTTCCGCGCTGATCGGAATCCCTCCCCCACACAGCGGCGGTCGGGCGCGTGGCCGCCCGCAGGACCCGCCCTAGCCGATCGTGATGCCGAGCTCGCGGACCAGGGCGGTCCAGCGTGCCACCTCGGCCTCGGCATAGGCGCGGAAGGCGGCGGGGCTCTCGCTCGTCACGATGCGCACGCCCTGGCGCTCCAGCCCGCCCGCCACCTCGCTGTCCGACAGGATGCGCGCGACATGGCCGTGCAGCGCCTCGACGATCGCGGCCGGCGTGCCGGCCGGGGCGAAGAGGCCGTTCCACAGCGCCGTCCGCAGTTCGGGAAAGCCAACCTCGGCCGTGGTGGGGACGTCCGGCAGTTGCGGCAGCCGCTCCCCGGAGACGACGGCCAGGGCGCGCAGCCGCCCGGACTGGAGGTGCTGCAGGGCGGTCACGACGTTGAACTCGGCGATCTGCGCCTCCCCCCGCAGGGCGGAGGTGACCATCTCGCCCGCGCCGCGCAGCGGCAGATGGGTGAGCGTGATCCCGGCGCGCCGCGCGAAGAGCTCCATGTCGATGTGCTGGTAGGAGCCCACGCCCGCCGAGGCATAGATCAGCGGCGCCGGCGCCGCCCGCGCGCGCTCCACGAACTCCGCGAGCGTGCGCACGGGGAACTCGCCGGGCACGAGCATGACCTGCGGCGTCTCCACGAGGTTCGTCACCGGTAGAAGTCCGCGCGCCGGCGTCAGCGGGCGGTCCGGCGGGGCCGCGGCGGAGTTGATCGCGTGGGTCGAGACGTTGTTGACGATCAGCGTGTGCCCGTCCGGCCGTTCCCGCATGACCGCGTCGTTGGCGATCCATCCATTGGCGCCGGGGCGGTTCTCCACCACCGCTGTCTGGCCGATGGCGCGCCCCAGCGGCTCGGCGATCACGCGGGCGATGAGGTCGGTGGTGCCGCCGGGAACGAGTGGCACGACGAGCCGCACCGGGCGCGAGGGCCAGGCCTGCGCCCGGGCGCCCCGCGCCCCGAGTCCGAGCGCGGCGGCGCCGAGCGCGGCGCGGCGGCTGATCCAGGCCATTCTTGTTCCTCCCCTTCCGTGTCGCCGCGCAGAGAGGGGCCGGACCACGCCGGCCGGAACGACTACTCCGCGCGGATATTCGCGGTCCGGACGAGCGCGCCCATGGCGGCGTGGTCGCGCGCCAGCGCCCCGGCGAACTCCTCCGGCCCGTTGCCCACGATCTCGTAGGCCAGCCCCTCCAGCCGCTCCCGCACCGCCGGCGTCGCGAGGCTCTCGCGCAGCGCGGCGTTCACGCGCGCGACCACCGGCGCGGGCGTGCCCGCCGGGGCGAGCAACGCGCCCCAGGTGAAGAAGGCGAAGCCGGGAAAGCCGGATTCCGCGAGCGTCGGCACGTCGGGCAGCGTCTCCACGCGCCGTGGACCGGCGGTGGCGACGAGCTTCAGCCGCCCCGTCTCCGCGAAGGGTACGGGCGTGGGCAGGCCGAAGAAGCCGACCGGCACCTCCCCCGCCGCCACCGCGTTCAGCGCGGGCGTCGCGCCGCGGTAGCTGACATGGTTCAGGCGGATGCCCGCCGCCTGCTGGAACATCTCCATCGCGACGTGCTGCGGGCTGCCGGGACCGCCGGAGGCGTAGTCGATCGTGCCGGGCCGCGCACGCGCCGCGGCGACCAGCCCCGCCACATCCCCGGCGGGAAAGGACGACGCGACGGCCAGCCCCCAGCGGATGCGCGCGACCTGCCCGATCGGCGCGAAGTCGCGCAGCGGGTCGTAGCCGGCCGCCGGGTTCATGTTCGGCAGCATCGTCATGACGGCGTCGTTCACCGCCAGCAGCGTGTGCCCGTCCGCCGGCGCGCGCGCCGCCGCGCGCATCCCGATCATGCCCGATGCGCCGGTCTGGTTCTCGATGGCCAGACGTTGCCCCAGCAGATCGCCCATGCGGTCCGCGACGATGCGGATCATCACGTCCACCGCGCTGCCCGCGGCCAGCGGCATGATCACGCGGATCGGGCGATTCGGATAGGCTTCCTGCGCGCGCAACCGGCCCACCGGCCCGGTCGCCGCGAGAAGTCCCGCGGACAGGAGGCCGCGACGCGTCATCTGTTTCCCCCGATGCGGCCGGCGCGTTGACCCGCCAGCTTGCCTTGCGGCCCTCTCTGCGCGGAGGATGGGGCCAATATGAGCCGCCCCGCAAGCGCCGTGGGCCGGGGCCATGGGGGAAGCCAGAGTGACCGTCATCGACGCCCACACGCATGTCCTGACCGAGGCGATGATCGCGGCCATCGCGCGCGACGTGCCCGCGCTGGCCCCGAAGCTGACGCGCGTGAGCGACGACGCGGCGGTGCTGGAGATCCTCGACGTCCGCCAGAACCCCTTCCCCCGCGCCGCCTGGGACCTGGAGCGCCGCTTCGCCGACATGGCCGCGCAGCGCGTGGACATGCACGTGGTCTGCAACATCCCGCACACCTTCCTGTACGAAGCCGATCCGGGCGCGGCCGCCGCCGTCTCGGAGATCCAGAACGAGGCCATCGGCGCGCTGTGCCGCCAGAATTCCGACCGCTTCATCGGCCTGGCGACCGCCGCGATACAGGACCCGGCCGGCGCGGCGGCGACGCTGGAACGGGCCGTGACGAGGCACGGGCTGCGTGGCCTGCACCTCGGCAGCAACATCGCGGGGCGCAACCTCGACGATCCCGCGCTGGACGCGGTGTGGGAGGTGGCGGACCGGCACCGGCTCCTGGTCCTCGTCCACCCGCACAAGGTCGTCGCGGCGGAGCGGATGAAGTCCTACTATCTCACGAACCTGATCGGGAACCCGCTGGAGACGACGATCGCCGCCGCCTCCCTCATCTTCGGCGGCGTGATCGAGCGGCATCCCTCCATCCACTTCCTCCTCTCCCACGCGGGCGGCTTCGTGCCCTTCCAGGCCGGGCGCTTCCGCCATGGCTGGAACGTCCGCGCGGAACCGAAGGCGCGGCTGAAGGGCGACCCGGCGGAGAGCCTGGATCGTCTGCTCTACGACAGCATCACCCACGCGCCCGGCGCGCTGCGCTTTCTGCTCTCCGAGGTCGGGGCGGAGCGGATCCTCTTCGGCACCGACTACCCCTTCGACATGGGCACCACGCGCGGCGTGGAGGAGATCGAGGAGGCGGTCCCCGATCCCGCCGCGCGCGAGGCGATCCTGCGCGGAAACGCCGAGCGGCTGCTCGGCACGACGGCCGCGGCCTGACGCCATGGCGCTGGACCAGGAGACCGAGGCCGCCGCGGCGCGCCACCCCGCATCGGCGATGATCGGCTTCATCGCCGACGTGCTGGTCGCGACTGGATTGCAGGACGCCCACGCGCGCCGCGTGGGCGAGCTCATGGTGGAGGCCGACCTGACCGGCGCCGACGCGCACGGCATCTTCCGTCTGCCCCAGTATGTTCGGCGCCTCCGCGCCGGCGGGATGAATCCGCGGCCCGATATCGCCCTCTCCCGCCGCGGCCCGGCCGTCGCGGTGGTGGAGGGCGACAACGGCATGGGTCACCTCGTGATGTCCCGCGCCGGCGAGGCCGCGGTGGAGATCGCGCGGGAGACGGGCATCGCCTGGGTGGGCGCGCGCCGCTCCAACCACGCGGGATCGGGCGCGGTCTATGCGGCGCTGCCGCTGCCCGCGAGGATGGTCGGCATCTACACCGTCGTCGCCAGCGCGAACCACATGGCGCCCTGGGGCGGCACGGATTCGCTGCTCGGCACCAACCCGCTCGCGATCGCGATCCCGATGGTGGATGCAGACCCCGTCGTGCTCGACATGGCGACGACCGTCGTCTCCTACGGCACCGTGAAGGGCCACGCCCTGCTCGGCACGCCGATGCCGGAGGGCTGGATGGTGGACGCCAAGACCGGCGAGCCGCTGACGGACCCGCGCCGCGCGAAGGACGGCATCCTGCTGCCCATCGGCGGCTACAAGGGCAGCGGTCTCGCCATGATGCTCGGGCTGCTCGCCGGCCCGCTGAACCGCGCCGCCTTCGGGCGCGACGTAGTGGACTTCAACGCCGACGACCGCACGGTGACGGAAACCGGGCACGTGCTGATCGCGCTCGACGTCTCGCGCTTCCTCGACCCCGCCGACTTCACGCGGGAGGTGACGCGGCACCTGGACGACCTCCGCGCCTCCGCCCGCCTGCCCGGGGTGGAGCGCATCCGCCTGCCTGGCGAGATGCGAGCCGCCCGCCGCCGCGACCGCGCGGCGAAGGGCGTGCCGATCCCGGAGGCACTGATGGCCCAGCTTGACCGGCTGGCCGAGGAGACCGGGGCGACGCGGTTGCGGGAACGGTAAAGGCCGGGGGAAGGAGTTCCCCGCCAACCCTATACGTTCGGCCCTGTCTTCATTTTCAAGGCTGCCGGCGAGCCCTGGCGGAAGTGGGAGCGGTCGTCCGACAGGGATGGAGGGCTCGAACGGAGAGCGTTCGGTAAGGCGGCCCTCCCCCGATCTCAATCCACGTGCTCCGCCAGCACGGGACGGGTCTCGCCCGTCTCGACCAGCGTCCGCGTCGCATCCGTTCGCGCGTAGATCCACAGGATCTTCATCCCCTCCGTCTGGGAGGCGTTGATGAAGCGATGCGGAACCTCGGCGGGAATCCAGCTGATGTCGCCGGCCTTGATGTGGTGCCGCTCCCCGTCGATCTCGGCGATCGCGCTGCCCTCCAGCAGCAGGACGCTCTCCTCGCAGTTGTGGGTGTGCAGCGGGATCGCGGCGCCCGGGCCGAAGATCGTCATCCCGTTCAGGAAGCTCTTCGCCCCGATCCGTGGGCCGACGAGCGGGATCGTCTTCGCACCGCCGCCGCGCTCATAGGCCTTCATCGTGTCGGGATACAGGACCACGCCCTTCGGGGTCTCGGTCGCCATGGGTTCCTCCTCCCGCACAGTCCGCGGAGCCGTAGAATGGACGGTGGAATGTCCTGCGGCCAGACAGTCTTGACCGCGGGAACGGTCCTGACCGATGCGTCCCCGTGACTCCGGGGAGGGGGAGAAAGAATTCTCCCCCTCCCCAGACCCCACCCTCTCATCTTCTTTTGTCAGGCTGCCGCGGAAGGTTGAGACGGGATCGCCGCTTCCGCCTTCCGCGGCAGCCTTGAGGAAAAAGATGAGTGGGGGTCCGGGGAGAGAATTCTTTCTCTCCCCCGGAGTCACCCGCACCGCCCCTGCGCGGCCGGCTAGGAGGCGTGGATCGGGGCGAGGGTGTCGCGGAACTGGGCCGCGCAGGCGTCCCAGGACCAGGTCGCGGCGTGGCGCCGGCAGGCCTCGCGATCGGCGTCGAGGGCGGAGAGGCAGGCGGCGCGCAGGTCCTCGTCGAGCATGCCCACCCGCTCCGCCGCCCCGCCCAGCACGTCCAGCGGACCGGTCACGGGGTGGGCGGCCACAGGGGTGCCGCAGGCCAGCGCCTCCAGCAGGACAAGGCCGAAGGTGTCGGTGCGGGACGGGAAGACGAAGACGTCGGCGCCGGCATAAGCGGCGGAGAGGCTGCCGTTGCTGCGGAAGCCGGTGAAGCGGGCGGCGGGGAAGCGCGCCTCCAGCGCCGCGCGGTGTGGCCCGTCCCCCACCACGACCTTCGAGCCAGGAAGGTCGAGCGAGAGGAAGGCTTCCAGGTTCTTCTCCACCGCCACGCGACCGGCATAGAGGAAGACCGGTCGCGGCAGGTCCGCCCAGGGTTCCCTCGGCGCCGGCCGGAAGCGATCGAGGTCCACCCCGCGGGACCATCGCCTCAGCCGCCGGAACCCCCGCGCGTCCAGCTCGCGGAGAAGGGAGGTGGTGGCGGCCAGCGTTGCGGTGGCCGGCGCGTGGAAGCGACGCAGCACCGACCAGGACAGGGACCGTGGCACCCGGGCCCGCACATGCAGGTAGTCCGGGAACATCGTGTGGAAGGAGGTCGTGAAGGGCCAGCCCCGCGCCCGGCAGAGGGCGCGGGCGGCCCAGCCGAGCGGCCCCTCGGTCGCGATGTGCAGGGCATCCGGCGCAAAGCGGTCCACCAGGGCGGCCAGGCTCCGGCGCTGGCCGAGGGCGAGCCGGATCTCGGGGTAGAAGGGCAGCGGAACCGTGCGGAAGCGGTCCGGCCCGATCACCTCCACCGCGTCGCCGCAGCGGCGCAGATGCTCCGCCACGGTCGAGAGCGTGCGGACGACGCCGTTCACCTGCGGGTGCCACGCGTCGGAGACGATCAGGATGCGCGCCCCCGGCGCCAGGTCCCGCACCGGCGTCGCGCTCCCGGAGAGGTCGGTGCCGGGCAGGGCCAGCTCGGCGGGATGGGCGCGCAGGGCGGTGATGTCCCCGGGCTGAAAGGAGCTGGGGTTCCGACGCTCCGCCTCGACGTGCCGCATGCGACCCCTGTTCCGATCCGCCCGCCGTCCTTAGGCACGGGGGCCGGAACCCGGCATGAAGATTGAATGAAGGCAGGAGGACTATGGCCCGGCTGGCCGGACTGGCCGGCGGTAAGAGGCCTTCGGAAACACCGGCGGTGCCCGCCGGACCGGAGCCGTCGCGTCGGGCTGTCTTGCGGCCACGGCGGCGTTCGCGGGGCGTTGAGGAGCGGCGCGGCTCGGACCTGCGGCTACCGCGACCGCTTCACCCCCATCGCGACCGTGTACTCGTCCGCCCGGGCCTCATAGGTCAGGCCGGCGCGGAGCGCCCAGACGTTCTTCTGCATGTGCAGGGGAACCAGGGCCACGTCCTCCATGGCCAGGCGCATCGCGTGCTTGAACGCCTCCTCGCGCCGCGCGTCGTCGGCGGTGCGCAGTCCCTCGTCGACCAGCGCGTCCACGCCGGGATGGGAGTAGCCGGAGAAGTTCGCCGTGCCGAAGCCCTTGTCGGGCGCGCGGGTCGTCAGGATGCCGCGCAGCGCGGTGGAGGGCTCGCCGATGGTCGCCCAGCCGATCAGCAGGGCCGACATGTCGTTGCGCGCCTGGCGCTGCGCGAGCACGGCGAAGGGAATCGCCTCCACCCGGGTCCGCACCCCGATGCGCTGCCACATCTGGCCGATCGCCTGGACGATCTGCGCATCGTTCACGTATCGGTTGTTCGGCCCGATGAGCGTGATCCCGAAGCCGTTGGGATAGCCGGCCTCGGCCAGCAGGCGGCGGGCGCCGTCGGGGTCGAAGGGCGGTGCCGGCAGGTCGGGGACATATCCGTTGGCCCCTGGCGGCATCATCTGGCCGATCGGCGTCGCGGCCCCCTGCATCAGCCGGTCCACGATCGCCTGCCGATTGATGGCGATGGACAGGGCCCGCCGCACCCGCCGGTCCCGCAGCGGGTTGCGGTCCAGCCGCTGCCCGTCCGGCCCGGTGATGTAGGGGGAGCTGTCATGCCCCGTGTCGAGCCTGACGTAGATGCAGCGCAGGCTCGGGATCTCCGAGAAGCCGATCCCCTGCACGCTGCGGAGCCGTGGCATGTCGGCCGGCGGCACGACGTCGATCATCTGCACGTCGCCCGACAGCAGCGCGGCGACGCGCACGCCGTCATTCACGATGAAGCGGTAGGTGACGCGGGACCAGTCCGGCTTCTCGCCCCAGTAATCCTCGTTCCGCACCATCACCACCCGGTCGTCCGGGGTGTAGGAGACGAAGCGAAAGGGCCCCGTGCCGATCATGGCCCGGCCGTTGTTGAAGTCGCCGGTGCTGACAGCGTCGCCCAGGCATTTCGGGATGATGCAGATCTGGCTGAGGTCGTGCGGCAGCAGGGGGTGGATGCCGTGGGTCCGGAACCGGATGGTGTGGGGATCCACCACCTCCCACGCCGCGATCCCGCGGGTATAGACGGCGAAGGAGCCGGGACTGTTCACC
Source organism: Muricoccus radiodurans (assembly GCF_050154705.1). Classification (GTDB taxonomy): domain Bacteria; phylum Pseudomonadota; class Alphaproteobacteria; order Acetobacterales; family Acetobacteraceae; genus Roseomonas; species Roseomonas radiodurans. The sequence goes on from NZ_CP189561.1 coordinate 3,761,346, forward strand.
ACGTTCGGGATGCGACGGAGGGTGAAGACCACATCCTCGGCGGTGAAGGCGTCGCCGTTGCTGAACGTCACGCCCCGGCGGAGCCGGAACTCCCAGGTGGTGTCGTCCAGCGGCCGCCAGGATTCCGCCAGCTCGGGCTGAAGCCGGGCCTGGGCATCCCGCCCGACCAGCCGGTCGAAGAAGTGCTCCGCCACCATGCTGTTGGGGACCAGCGTGTAGTAGTGCGGGTCGAGCGATGTCGGGGGCGCGGCGACCGCCAGGCTGAGGGTATCGGCCGCCGTCTGGGACTGCGCGGCACCGCGGGGCAGCATGGCTGCGCCCGGCAGGGAGAGGAGGGCACGGCGTGCCACCCGGCCCTTCAGTCGGCCCATGCGTGTCTCCATCAGTTCCTGCAGAGGCGGCGTCCTGCCCGGGATCTCCCTTGTCACCGGTGATTCCCGGTGCATAGCGGCACGGCGGAGGGGAAAAAGCAACGCGCGGCGCGGCGGCGCCTTGACAGAGGGCCGCCCGCCGATCGGCCCTTCGGGCGGAACAGCGGGGCGCCTGCCCTCGCGCGGCCCCGGATTCCGGAACGCGCGACCACCCGCCATACTCGGCCGGTTCCAGCCAGGCGGATCGCCGGATGCCTCGGGCCGCCCCATCGAGAGAGGACGCGCATGTCGCGACAGGCCATCCTGGACGAGATCCAGACCTATGCCGACGAGCTGATCGCCATCCGCCGCGACATCCACGCCCACCCCGAGACGCGCTTCGAGGAGGTCCGCACCGCCGGCATCGTGGCCGAGAAGCTCCGCGCCTGGGGCCTGGAGGTGACGGAGAAGGTCGGCGTGACCGGCGTGGTGGCCACGGTGCAGGGCCGCCGCCCGGGCCAGCGCGCCATCGGCCTTCGCGCCGACATGGACGCCCTGTTCATCGAGGAGGCGAACGACGTCCCCCACCGCTCCACCGTGCCGGGGAAGATGCACGCCTGCGGCCATGACGGGCACACGGCCATGCTACTGGGGGCCGCCCGCTACCTCTCGGAGAACCGCGACTTCGCCGGGACCGTCCACTTCATCTTCCAGCCTGCCGAGGAGGCCGGCACCGGCGCCCCGGCCATGATCCGGGACGGGCTGTTCGAGCGCTTCCCCGTGGATTCGGTCTACGGGCTGCACAACTCCCCGGGCTTGGCGGTGGGCCGGTTCGCGACGCGCCCCGGCCCGGTCCTGGCGGGGTCGGACTTCTGGGGCGTGACCTTCCGCGGCACCGGCGGCCATGGCGGCGCGGCGCCGCACCTGGCGACCGACGCCACGGTCGTGCTGGGCCAGTTCCTGCTGGCCGTGCACACGATCCTGCCGCGCAACCTGCACCCGACCGAGAGCGCGGCCCTCAGCGTCGGCCATGTCTCGGGCGGCGCCTTCAACTCCCCCAACGTGATGCCGTCGGAGGTGGTGGTGCGCGGCACCGCCCGCTCCTTCAGCCCGGAGACCCAGGCCACCATTCGCCGCCGCCTCAAGGAATTGGCCGAAGCCCTCGCGGGCGCCCAGGGCTGCACCGCCGAGTTCGCCTATGACGTGCTCTGCCCGCCCACGGTGAACACGGCGGAGAAGATCCCCGTCGCGAAGGCCGCCGCCGCGGCCGTGGTGGGCGAGGCCGCCGTCGGCGAGGTGGAGCTGAGCACGGGCGGCGAGGACTTCGCCTTCATGCTGCGGGAGAAGCCCGGCGTCTTCATGCGCATCGGCAATGGCGAGGCGAGCGGCAACCTCCACACCCCGGTCTACGACTTCAACGACGAGGCGCTCGCGCTCGGCTCGGCCTATTGGGTGAGCCTGGTGCGGGAGGAGCTGGGTCTCGACGCCTGAAAAAGAGCGGGGGGAAAGCATTCCCCCCGAGCCCCCCCATCTCCTTCCATCAGGCTGCCGCGGAACCCTGACACGGGATCGTCCCCTTCTCAGCCTCCCGCGGCAGCCAGACAAGAATAGAGGGGGGTCCGGGGGGATACCTTCCCCCGGCCCTTTCTCTTCAACCCCGCCCGCCCGGCAGATTCGCCCAGTAGGTCCCCTCCATCGGGATCGACAGGAAGCGCCGGTTCAGCTCCGCCTGGGTCGCCGCCGGGTCCAGATCCGCGAAGATCGTCGGGTGCAGGGCGCGCGCCAGCGCCTCCACCACCATGATATGGGCGGGGGTGTCGTTGAAGCCGTGCCACATGGCGTGGGCCCGGCCGCCCGTCACGGCCGGCAGCCCGACCAGCCGGTCCTTCGTCAGCACGGCGCGCAGGTCGCGCAGCGCGGTGTCCGGCGCGACGCCGGCGCCCATGGCAATGCCGCCACGGCCGGCGAAGGGGCCGCCGGTCGCGACATAGACGTCGGGGTTGCGGGTCAGCACCTGCTCCAGCGACACCTCGCCCATCAGGCCGGGCAGGATCTCCGCGCCGATGTTCGTCCCGCCCGCGGCCCGGATGAAGGAATCGAACGCCCCGCGCCCCGGGGAGGCGCAGCAGGTCGTGCCGCCGGCATGGGCGTGCATGAAGAGGCTCGGACGCACCGTGACGCCCGCGAGGCGCTCCGTGATCCGGGCCAGCCGTTCCGCGTGGAAGGCGCCGAAGGCCCGCGCCCGCTCCTCCTGCCCGAGCAGGGTGCCGAGGACCTCGATGCTGCGCGGCGTGTCGCGCAGCGGGTTGACGAAGAAGTCCACCACGACGGTCGGGATGCCGTAGCCGCTCAGGCGGTCGGCCAGGGCGGCCGCGTCGCCCCCTCCGCCGCCGCCGCGGCTGAGCACCACCGCATCCGGGCGGGACGCAACCACCATCTCGATGGACAGGGTGTCGAGCGTGTTCCGCCCGACCAGCGGCACGGCGTCCGCCGCCGGGAAGCGGGCGCGCACCGAGGCGTAGTCCGGCGGGTTCATCTGGCGCAGGTCGCCGCCCCAGCCGACGATCAGGGACACGGGATCCGGGTGCAGCAGAGACAGCGCCAGCACATGCCGGGCCTGCTGCAGCACGATGCGCCGCGCCGGGCGCGGCAGGGTCACCGTCCGCCCGGCCAGGTCGGTGATGCGGAGCGGCGCCTGCGCCCTGGCAGGCCGGGATAGGACCGGGAGGGGGGCCAGGGCGGGCACCAGCGCGGCGCGAAGGAGGCTGCGCCGGCCGATCTCGGGTTGGGTCATTGGGCTGGGACGTGCCGGTGAGGGTGGGGATGATCGTCCTGCGCCGGGGCGTGGGCCTGCGCCTCCTCCTCCCGCGCGGTCGCGTGGTAGTCCTCGTCGCGGTCGTGATCGAGGCGCTGGCCGTACTCCGTCTCGCTCATGCCGAGCTTCCAGTAGCCGATGACGAGCATCTGCCGCCGGTCAAGCCGCCAGACATCGCGCAGATGGACGCGGATGGCGCGGGCGGCGATGGACTCGCAGCCGACCCATCCGAAGACGTCCTCCCCGGGCGCGACGTCCAGGGCCTGCACCGCGCGCGCCAGCCCGTCCGTCCGGCCCGCGCCCTCCGGGCCGTGGTGCAGCCAGGTGACGGCCACGCCGGGCGGGCGGCGGAGCGGCCATTCCTCCTCCGCCCCCGGCACCTCGATGAAAGCCTCGCCGCGCGCGGTGTCGGGCAGCGCCGCCAGGATGTTCGCGATGCCCGGCAGTGCCGTGTGGTCGCCGGCGATGATGTACCGCGCGGCCGGACGCACCGTCCGGCCGCCCAGCGCCGCCGCCCCGATCGGGTCGCCGGGTCGCGCGCGCCGTGCCCAGCCGGAGGCGACACCCTCTTCGCCGTGGTCGCCGTGCAGGACGAAGTCCACGTCCAGTTCCCCCGCCGCCGCGTCGATCCGGCTGACGGTGTAGGTGCGGACGACCGGGCGGCGCTCGCCCTCGGCCCAGAGCGCCTTGCCATCGGGCGCGCGCGGCGGCAGCTCCAGCTCCGCGCCGGGGCGCGGCGGCAGGATGAGCTTCAGGTTCGGCCCGCCATGCAGCCCCGCGAACTCCGGCCCGCCCATCGTGATCCGGCGCATGAGCGGCGTCACGGACGCCGCGCGCAGCACCTCCAGCCTGCGGATCCCGCGCCAGCGGGCCTTCCAGGGCGGATCGGCATCAGGGGTCAAACGGAGGGCTCCAGAGAAAATCGCAGGGCGCGGGAGAGGGCGGCGGGCACGACCGAGGCGTGGTTCTCCCCGGCAAACTCCACGAAGCTCACCTGCGGCCCACGGGAGCCGAGGGTGAGCAGCCACGCCGCGAGGTTGCGGGCGTTCGCCCCCATCCGCCGCTCCCGCTGCCGCGCGAGGCGCGCGGGATCGGCACCGACGATGCCGTTCTCCAGCTCCCCCACCGTCAGCAGCAGGCCGAGGCGCGCGGCGCCGGGCGGCGGATGCGCGACGAAGCGCTCGGCCGCGCGCAGCACCGCGCGGTCCTCCCACCAGATGGAGGGGCTGGCCGCGGCGTGGCGGCGGAACAGGCCGGGGCGGGTGAAGAGCGTGTGCAGCACGAGCAGCCCGCCGAGCGAGTGCCCGAAGACCGCACGGCGCGCCCGGTCCACCGGGAACTCCGTCTCAACGGCCGGCAGCAGCTCGCGCTCCACGAAGTCCAGGAAGGCGTCGGCCCCGCCGGTCCCGGCCGGCGCCCCGGTGACGGCGGGCGTGTAGTCCCGCGTCCGCCCCGCACGGTCGGTCGGCGCCTCGGTCGGGTAGCCGATGCCCAGCAGGATCGCGGGCGTGACGCCGGTCGCCTCGGGGCGGCGCGCCTGGGACCGCAGCGACTCCACCGCCGTGGCGAAGGCCGCGTTGGCGTCCAGCAGGACGATCAGCGGATAACCGCCGGCGGGCGGCGGCTCCTCCGGCCAGGCGAGGAAGAGGCGATGCGCGCGCGCCGGGTCGCCCGACGCCAGAAGGTCCCAGCACCGGCTGCGCGGCAGCCGGACCGGCTCTGCCGGGGCCGCCCGGACGGGCGCGGGGGCCGGTGCGGGGATGGCGGCCGCTACCACCGCACCCGCACGCTGCCGATGACCAAGCGCCGGTTGCCGAAGTAGCAGGCCGTGGCGGAGGAGCAGGAGGAGACGTAGTCCCGGTCGCCCAGGTTCTGCGCGTTCACCGCCAGTTCCAGCCCGCGCAGGCTCTCGAACCGCGCACCGACATCGTAGCGGATGGCGGCATCGAACAGCGTCACGTCGCCGACCTTGAAGGTGTTCGTGTCGTTGCCGAAGGTCGAGCCGATGTAGCGCACGCCGCCACCGAGCTCGAGGCCGCGCAGCGCGCCTTCCCGGAAGCGGTAATTTGCCCATCCGCTGGCGATATGGTTGGGCACCTGCGGCACACGGTTGCCGGAAACGCCCGCCGTGTTGGACCGGGTGATCTCGGCGTCGATGTAGGTATAGGTGCCGATCAGGTCGAGGTTCTCGTTGATCGTCGCCCGCCCCTCCAGCTCGATGCCGCGGGAACGGATCTCGCCGACCGCGATCTGCGAGTTCGTGTAGACCGGATCCTGCGTCAGCACATTTTCTTGGCGAATATGAAACCCGGCGAGCTGGATGAAGGAACTCATCCCCGGCGGCTGGTACTTCACGCCGATCTCGAACTGCTCGCCCGTCGTCGGATCGAAGGTTCCGCCGCCGCGGTCGGACGCCTGCGTGCCGGTGTTCGGCAGGAAGGAGGTGGAGTAGCTGGCATAGGGCGCGAGGCCGAAGTCGAAGAGATACAGCGCGCCGACGCGCCAGGTCACCTCGTCGTCGAGCTGGGAGCGCTGGCTGCCGTTGCGCCCGTCCGCGAGATGCGCGGTGTTGCCGATCCGCGCGTTGTCATAGCGGACGCCGATATTGAAGCGCCAGCGGTCCACCGCGATCTGGTCCTGGGCATAGAAGCCGACCTGATCCAGCTCCTGGTTCGTCAGCCCGGCGAGCCCCGCAGAGATCGGCGGGATTCCCTGGTAATAGACCGGCCGGAACAGGTCGAGCGTCGGGATCGTCGCGCCCGAGACCGTCGCCTGCCGCGTGCGGGAGGAGTTGCGGAACCAGTCCACGCCGAACAGCGCGGTGTGCCGCACCGGCCCGGTCGTGAAGGTCGCCTGCGCCTGGTTGTCGAGCGCGAAGGTGTTCGCGTGGTCCGAAAGATAGGTCGCCGAGCGGTTGCCGATCCGGTCGTTCGTCACCGACTGGATCGAGAGGACGTTCACCTCCGCATCGATGTGCGAGTAGCGAAAGTTCTGGCGCACGGTCCACGTCTGGTCGAAGCGATGCTCCAGCTGATAGCCGACCGAGGCCTGGGTCCGGTTGAACCGGTTATAGGCGGGATCGCCCCCGAAGAAGCCGGAGGGAAGGCGGCCGAAGCGGTTCGGCAGCACCGACCCCGTGGCCGGCACGAAGTTGTAGAACCCGCCCTCCGGATCATGCTGGTAGGAGGCGAGGACGGTCAGCGTCGTGTTGTCGGTCGGGCGCCAGGTGATGGCCGGCGCGATCGCGATCCGCTCCTCCGGCGTGTAGTCGTACTGCGTATCGGCCCGCCGGACGATGCCGGTCAGGCGGTACTGCACCGTGTTGTCGGCCGTCAGCGGTCCGCCGAAGTCGAACATCGTCTGGAGCAGGCCATCGGTGCCCGCCTCCAGCCGCACCTCGTGCACCGGTGTCGCGCTGGGCCGACGGCTGACGAGGTTCACGAGCCCCCCCACGCCGGTCTGGCCATAGAGGACGGAGGCCGGGCCGCGCAGCACCTCGATCCGCTCCAGCAGCCAGGGATCGACATTCGGCACGCCGAAGCCGCCGCCGCGGCCCTGGCGCAGCCCATCGAGGAAGTTCACGAAGGCCGCGCCCGTCCCCTGCCCCCCGAAGCCTCGCACGAAGACGCTGTCGTAGCGCGCGGAGGGCCGGATCTCCGGCAGCACGCCGGCGGTGTAGCGCAGTGCCTGGGCGACGCTCTGCGGTGCCTGGTCGTCGATCTGGTCGCGCGTGACGACGCCGACGGATTGCGGCGCCTCGATCAGCGGCGTGTCGGTCTTGGAGCCGGTGGTGGTGACGGGCGCGACATAGCCCGGCGTGTGCTCCCAGGCGCGCCACGCCGTGGCCTGCACCTCCACCTCCGGCAGCGCGAGCGGGGCGGCAGGCGCGGGCGTCTGGGCCAGGGCCGGCGTGGCCGCGCAGATCGCCGCGCCGAGGGGAAGGAGAGCCCGGCGGATCTTCGGAGCTTGGCTCCGGGACGGCGAACGACGACGCGACACGATGCAGAACTCCCCCTGCGACCCCGGGGCGGGTTATCGTAATTGCGAATTCGTCGCAAGTGCAGGACAGGAAGGGTCCTGGGCGGTGACCCGGATGACACAGGCCGGGGGCATCCGGGCAGGTCATGACCCTCAGGTTCACTGCGCCGGCTACCCCGGGGAGGGAGAAGGAATTCTCCCTCCCCGGGTCACGCGGATGGGCCGACCAGACCTTCGCTCATCCCTCCACAGCGTCGGCCTGCCAACGCGCCTCCTCGGCGAATTGCTGGGCGAAGAGCCCGGCTTTGTTTCGCAACAGCCCGTCGAAGGTCCCGGTCTCCGCGATGCGCCCGCCATCCAGCACGATGATCCGGTCCGCGTGGCGGATGGTGGACAGCCGGTGCGCGATGACGATGCGCGTCGCCGGCAGGGTGCGGATGGCCTGCATGGTCGCGCGCTGCGTCACGTTGTCCAGCGCGCTGGTGGCTTCGTCGAGGATGATCACCGCCGGCTTCTGCAGCAGGGCGCGCGCCAGCAGCAGCCGCTGCGCCTGCCCGCCGGACAGCACGCGGGACGCGTCGGTCAGCACGGTGTCCAGACCCATCGGCATCGCCCGGATGTCGGCCGCCAGCGCCGCCCGCTCCAGCGCCGCCCAGACCTCGGCCTCGCTCGCCTCGGTCAACCCGCGCACGGCGTCGCGGATGCTGCCGGGCGGGACGCGGCCGGACTGCATCACCGTCGCCACCTGCCGGCGCAGCACCGCCAGGTCCAGGCCGCGCACGTCGTGCCCATCCATGTAGATCGCACCCGCGACCGGCTCCTCCATGCCCAGCAGCAGGCGGACCAGGGTGGACTTGCCGGCACCGGAGCGCCCGACGATCGCGACGAACTCCCCGGCCTCGATCCGCAGGTTCAGCCCCGCGAAGATCGGCGGCTCGGTCGGGCCGTAGCGGAAGCCGAGATTCGTCATCTCCACGGTGCCGCTCAGCCGCCCTGGATCCACGCGGCCCGCCTCTGCCTCGGGGAGGGAATCGAGCAGCGGCTGCGCGAAGCGCCGCGTCGGCAACAGGAACCAGAGCGAGAAGGCGAGCTTCGCGACCTGCGCGCCGGACGCCGCCATCAGCCCATAGGCCGAGAGGAAGGACATGACCGAGGCGAGGCTCGGCGGCGCCTTGCCCGGCTCCACCCGCTGCATCAGCACGATCGCCAGGAAGGTCCCGGCGGTGGAGAGCACGGCGAAACCGGCCGCGAAGGCGTCATAGCCGTTGCCGATCCGCCGCGCCGCCGCCAGCCGCCGCCGCATCTCGACGAAGCGCTTCGCCCAGACGGATTGGGCCCGCTCCTCCGCCCCGGCAAGCCGGAGCTTCACGAGGCCGGAGACGATCTGGAACACCATCGCGTCCGCCAACCCTGTCAGCGCTTCCCCGGTGGCGTAGGCGCGGGACTGCAGCCACCCCGCGACATTCGCCGCGACCAGCTGCAGCACCAGCAGCCCCACCCCGATCGCCGCCGCCAGGGGCTGGGACAGCATCATCATGGCGCCGGAGGAGAGGATCACGCAGACCGCGCCCGCGGCGGTGAAGGAGAAGGCGCGGAGCTGCACGGCCAGCGACACCGTGGCCCCCGCGCGCCCCGCCGTCTCGCCCACCGTCTGGCGGTTCAGGATGGCCAGCGGCAGCCGCAGCACCCGGTCCCAGACCGCGGCGTGCAGGGCGGGCGCGGCGCGGGCCTCGATGCGCTGGCGCGCGATCTCGCCGCCCAGCTGCACCGCCCAGCCCACCGCCGCGACGATGACGAGCGCCACGCCGAGCTGCGCCAGCTCCGACAGATGCCCGCCCGGCACGAGAAGGGAGAAGGCGAGCCCCGTCGCCAGCGGTACCGCCTGCCCGAGCAGGGCGCCGAGCAGCATGGTGACGAAGATCGCCGTGACATCCCCGCCGCCGCGCCGCAGCCCGGTGGTCACCAGGTCCAGCAGGCCCAGCGCCTTGCGCGGCAGCGGCAGGATCGGGGCCTGGGCGTCGCGCGACAGGCGGCGCGCGAGGTCCGGGTGCAGCCGCGCCCCATCCGGGTTCTCCGGCGTGACCGCGTGCCAGCCGCGCCCTGTCGGCAGCAGGCCGACGGTCGCGCCATCGTCCCGCCGGGCGAAGAGCGGCCCGTGGTCGGCGCGCCACCACCCCGCCTCCAGCTGCACGGGCCGCAGCCGCAGGCCGGAGGCGCGCGCCAGCTCCTCGAGCGTGGAGGCGGCGTCCATGTCGATCCGCCGCACCCGCACCGGCCGACGCGCCGGGACGCCGAGCCAGGACGCGACCGCCCGGAACACCGGCATCAGCGGGTCGCGATCCGCGGCGTCCGACCGGGTCGTCGCGTTGCCGAGCACGCTGGCGAAGGCGCTGCGCTGGTCGGTCCCCGCCTCCTCCTCCCGCTCCTCCCGCAGGCGCAGGCGGTTCAGCTCGTCCGCCGCATCCAGCGCGAGGGCGGAGGGCAGGGCGGCGAGGCAGGCCTCGTTGAAGCCGGCCAGCCCGGCCGCCCAGCCGGGATCGGCGGCGGCCCTGGCAGCCGGGATCGGCTCCACCACGCCGCCCCCGCCCGTCAGCCAGGTGCCCGCCGGCAGGGGCACGAGGCCCCGCACCGGCTCCAGCCCCAGCAGCAGCCAGGCGCCGCCGGTGATCCGCACCCAGATCGGCTTCCCGCGCGCTGCGAGGACCGTGCCCTCGCGCGGCCGCACGGGGCCGGACGCGTCGGAGATCGCGAGGTCCGCGCGCGGCCGCGGCGAGAGCGGGCGCGCCAGCCCCTCGGTCAGCGCGCGGCTCCAGATGTTGATGCCGCGGGTGATCCGAAGGGCAGCCTCGGGCGTCGGCACCTCCTCCGCCTCCAGGGGCAGCAGGCGCGTCTCAGCCCCGCCCACGGCGATCAGCGTCGCGCCGAGGTCGTCCGTGCCGAGGCCGCAGAGCATCCCGCCCGCGACCACCGTGCCGAGATAGCGCCGCGGCCCCTCGGTCGCCGGCGGGCGCGGGGCGCGGGTGGCGAACAGCGTGACCGAGCCGGCCATGACGAACCAGCGCTTCGCCGGATCGTCCAGCACCAGTGGCCGGTGCGCCGGCAGCGCGATCGGCTCGGGCGGCGGAGGCGGGGCCGCCTCGGCCGGCGCCAGCGGCGCGACGGAATCGTCCGGCACCGGGTCAGCCATGCGCCAGCATGGTGCGGAACGGCCCCTCGGCCGCGGCGAGCTCGTCGGGATGGCCGCGCTGCACGACGCGGCCGCGGTCCATGACGATCACCTCGTCGCAGTCCCGCACGAGGGCTAGGCGGTGGGCGATGATGACCATGGTGCAGCCGCGGCGGCGCAGGTTGCGCATCAGCGCGGCCTCCGCCTTGTTGTCCAGCGCCGCCGTCGCCTCATCCAGGATCAGGATGGACGGATCGGTGGCCAGGGCGCGGGCCAGCTCCATCCGGGCGCGCTGGCCGCCGGACCAGTTCCGCCCCTCCTCCGCCACCGGCCCGGCATAGCCGCCGCGGCGGGCGAGGATCTCGTCGTGGATCACCGCGTCCTGGGCGCACTCCACCAGGCGCTCCGCGGCCAGCGTCGGGTCCCAGAGGGCGATGTTGTCCCCCACCGTGCCGTCGAAGAGGTGGCCGCGCTGGTCCACCACCGCCACCTCCCGCCGCAGCTCGGCGCGCGGGATCGCCTCCAGCGGGCGGCCGTCGATCAGGACCTCCCCCGACCAGGGCTGGTAGAGCCCGGCCAGGATCAGCGCGAGGGTGGACTTGCCCGAGCCGGAGCCGCCCACGATCCCCAGCCGCCGCCCCGGCTCGAGGGTCAGCGACACGCCGTCCAGCAGCGGCTCCGCCAGCCGGCTGTGGCCGAAGACGACGTTCCGCAGCTCCACATGCCCCGCGAAGCGCGCCGCTGCCACGCGCGCCTGCGATCCGCTGAACTCCGGCGCCAGCGGGTGGTGCAGCGTGTCCTCCAGCAGGGTGAGGTTGGCGCGCGCGTCCTGCATCTGCGTCGCGACGCTGACGAGTTGCGCCACGGGCCGCATGAAGCCGGCGGTCAGCGCCTGGAAGGCGACGAGCTGCCCGACCGTCATCGCGCCTTCCATGATCCGCATGCCGCCGAGCACGAGCACGGCGGCCGAGGCGGCGATGGCGATGAAGCCCGGCAGCCCCTCCAGCAGCCCGCGCCGCAGGGCCAGCCGCTGGGTGATGTTCGCCACCCCCGCCCGCGCGCCGGCGAGTTGCGCCAGCAGCAGCCCCTCGCTGCCCGAGGCGCGGTAGCTGTCCACCATCTGCAGCCCCTGCCGCGCCAGCCCGTCCGTGCGGAGGCTGCGGGAGAGCAGGCGCTGGTTGTCGTCGGCGAGCGACCGGCCGAGCCAGACGAGGGCCGCGAGGTTCACCAGCGCGGCGAGCGCCACCACCCCCGTCAGGGCGAGATCATACAGCGCCATGGCCGCGAGGAAGGCGATCGCGGTGACCAGCCCGAGCAGCCCGCGCCCGACATCGCCGGAGACGAGCCGCGCGATCCGGTCGTTCAGCACCACGCGCCCCGCGAGGTCCCCGGGATGGCGCTGCGCGAAGAAGGCCACCGGCAGCCGTGTGAGACGATCCAGGAAGGCGGCGGAGCCGGACACCGCCAACCGCATCTCCAGCCGCATCAGCAGGTCGAGCTGCAGCCAGGTGATGAGGGCCATGAGGACGCCGGTGCCGACCATGCCCAGGAGCAACGGCTTCAGCCAGTCGTCGAAGCGGCCGACGAGCACGTCGTCCACGAAGACCTGGGAGAAGGCCGGCACGAGCAGGGAGGGGATGGTCAGCAACAGGCTGAGCCCGAAGAGGAAGCCGAGGCTGGCCCCGTTGCCGCGCATCCGCCGGAGGATGCCGCCGAGCGCCCGCGGCCGTTCCCCGCCCCGTGCGAAGCCCGGCCCCGGCGAGGCGGAGATGACGATGCCCGTGAGGTTCCGGTCGAGTTCGTCGATCCCGATGCGGCGCGGGCCGGTGGCCGGGTCGTTGAGATCGGCGCCGCCGCGGTCCGCCCCCTCGATCACCACGAAGTGGTTCATGCCCCAATGGGCGATCAGCGGCTTCGGCATCCCGGCCAGGTCCCCGGGCTCCACCCGGAAGGCCTGCACCTCCAGCCCGTACTGCCCGGCGGCGGCGGCGACATGGCTCGCGCGGCTGCCGTCGCGGGAGACGCCGCAGGCGGCGCGCAGCTCCTCCAGCGGCACCCAGCGCCCGAAATGCCCGAGCACGATGCCGAGGCAGGCGGCGCCGCACTCCGTCGCCTCCATCTGCAGGAGCGTCGGCGTCCGCACGCGGCCGGTGGGGCGCGGCCGGGCGGGAGCCTCGGCGTTCATGGCGCGGACGCCTCGGCGTTGCGGGTGAGCCAGCCGCGGATCGCAGGGAAGGCGAGGCCGATCAGGCGCACGGAGCGGACGGTGATCTCCGTCTCCGCCAGCGTGCCCGATTCCACCGCGAAGTCCGGCCCGGCGCGGGTGGACCAGCGCAGCCCGCTGCGTGTCGCGGGATCGCGGTCCAGCGCCACCTCCACCTCGAAGGGCGCGCCGAGCTCCGCCGTGAAGTTGCGGACGAGCTGGTCGTTCTGCAGCGTCCGCGTCAGCCCCGCGGAGGAGGAGGGCGCGTGCGCCACGCGAGTGATACGGCCATGGACGAAGCCGTGCTCCTCCCGCCGCGTGGAGGAGGGCGAGACCTCCACCGGCAGGCCGGGCGAGAGCCGCTTGCCGTCCTGCGGGGAGACGTAGATCACCGCGACGAGGTTGCTGCGGCCGCCCTCCGGATCGCGCTCGATGGTCAGCAACGGCGCGCCGCGCTGCACCACCTGCCCGGCATTCGCCTTCACCTCCACCACCACGCCGCCATAGGGCGCGACCACCTCTCCCAGGCGGCCGAGGCGGGTGCGCAGCGCCTCGACCTGGCGGGAGGTCTCGTCCACGCGGCGGTCGGCCTCCAGCGTCTCGCGCTCGCGCTGTGTGCGCTTCAGCGCTTGGTCAAGGGCGAGCTGCTCCCGCTCGTTGCGGGAGGTCGCGATCTGCTCGCGCACCTGGAACACCTCGACGCGGGCGAAGAGCGCGCGGTCGCGGTTGATGAGGTTCTGCTGCATCAGCCCGCGCAGCGCGTCCTCGCGCTGGCTCATCATGCCCAGGCGCTCGTCCAGCAGGCGCAGGTTGCCGGCCAGGGCGGCGTCGCGCGCGACGCGGAAGGCGTCCTGCGCCGCCTCCTCCCGGCGGTGGAAGTCGCGCAGCTCCCCGCGGTGGCGCAGCGCGTCGGCCGCCTGGCCCTCCGCGAGCGCGAGCTGGAGACGCACCTCGGACTGGTCCACCACGGCGATCGGCCGGCCGGCCTCCACGCGCTCCCCGGGGCGGGCCAGCAGGCGGTCGATGCGGCCATCCGTGTCGGCGACGATGTCGATCACGCCGCCCGAAGGCAGCAGGATGCCGCGCCCGGCGACCTTGATCGGCACGTCCACGAGGCAGGCCCAGACGATCCCGATGACGGCGAGGGCGAAGAGCGCGCCGCCCACCGCCCAGGTCCAGGGGCGCATGACCCGCAGCGGCTCGTCGTACCGGTCCGGGGCGGCGGCTTCGGCCACGGCCTGCTGCCGGAAGAGAGGAGGCGACGACATCTGCGTTCGGGTGAGCCTATCGGGGTTGACGCGGCCGTCAGGCCGTCCCCACCCGGCCATCATGCCCGGGCGGTGCGGCCTTGGGAACGAGGGGGTTGCGGGGCCGCCAGCGAAACGGGGCGCATGGTGCGGGATTCACGCCCGGCGTGGCCGGCGGGCCGTCCCCGGGACAGGAGATGGCCCGCCACCCGGGCGGCGCGGTGGATCGTCCCCGCACCGCACCGGGCCGATCCCGGCTCCCCCATGGGCGGGGGTAAGGGGGTTGCCCATGGGGAGCGGGACCGAGGGATCAGACGAGCTGGATGCGCTCGACCTCGGAGAAGCGCAGGCTCTCGCCGCCGATGTTGATCACGCCCTGGAAGGTCGCCGGATTGCCGGCGGCGTCGGTGAAGGTCACCGTCGGCCCCTGCGGGGTGCTGCCCACATGCATCTGCAGGTTGGTGTTGCCCTCCAGCGTCAGGGCGGATTGCAGCTGGTGCAGGCTGACATTGTCCAGCTGCAGCGTGTCGGTGCCCGCCCCGCCCTGGAACTGGTCGCTGCCGTCGCCCGGCGCCCAGATGAAGCTGTCATTGCCCGCGCCGCCGAAAGCCAGGTCCGCCGCCCTGTCGCCCGCACCGCCGTCGAGGCTGTCATTGCCTTCCCCGCCCTGCAGCTGGTCCTGGCCCGCACCGCCGTTCAGCGTGTCGTGGCCCTCGCCGCCGAAGAGCAGGTCGTTGCCCGCCCCGCCCGCGAGCACGTCGTTCCCGGCCTCGCCATAGGCCTGGTCGTTGCCGGCCCCGGCCGCGACCGTGTCGTTCCCGGCGCCGGAGAAGATGACATCATCCTGCCCCGTCCCCGTGACCACGTCGCTCCCCGCCCCGGTCTGCTGGAAGGCGCCGCCCACCACCTTCTCCAGGTCCTTCGCGTCGATCGCCGTCCTTGTGCCTGACATCGGTCTCTCCTCTGGGTCCGTTCCGATGGAGAGACCGTATCGGCGGCCAGTCCGATAAAATAGCGATTCGTCCCTATGGGTCGGATCGGCGCCGCCTATCGCGCGGCGCTCAGCCCGGCCGCCTGATCCGGCCGAGGAGGCGGAGCGCGCGATCGCAGACCGATGCGCTCCACCCCGGCCCGGCGGACAGGACGCGCGACAGCAGCCCGAGCCCAAGGAACACCGCGGCCGCCGCCAAGCCGAGCGCCGGCAGTCCCAGCCACTCCGCCGCCCGTCCTCCCAGCGCCGAGCCGGCCACATCCCCCATGTTGAGCGAGGCCATGAACAGCGCGAACCGCGTGGCGGCGGTCGGCCCGAGGCTGGCCCGCATCACCGCCGGCGCCAGCGCCACGAAGAGCAGCGCCGGCATCACCGCCGATAGCCCGAGCGCGACGGCGCCGGCCGTGGAGGCCCAGCGCGGATCCTGCGCCAGCAGCGCCACGCCCGCGCCGGCATGCGCGAGGCCGCAGAGAAGGAGCAGGATCGCGAGCGCCCGCCCCGTTCCCGCCCGGTCCGTCCACCAGCCGATCAGCAGCGCCCCTGCGGTGCCGGTCAGCAGCGCCGCGACCGCCTGGAAGCCGGAGAGCGACTCCGCCGACCAGCCCCGGCCCTGGATGAGCTCGACGCCCAGCGGCACGCGGAAGGCCGCGGCGGCGAAGTCGGTCGCGAAGCAGAAGACGAGGAGGCCGATCGCCGTCCCGCCCCGCAGATCCCGCCCCAGGTCGGCCAGCAACGCGAGCAGACCGCGCGATGCCGGCCTCCCGGGTGCGCGACGCAGCGATAGGACGGCATCATCGGCCTCCTCCCGCACGAGCAGCGGGAGGACCAGGACAAGGCTTCCCATGGCCAGCACGCCGGCCGCGGCGGCGTGCAGCCCGAACGCCGGCAGCGCCCAGGCGAAGATCGCCGCCCCGGCCGCGGTGCCGGTGACGAAGCCCACGCGGGTCAGGGCATTCGCGGTGCCGAGACGCGCGGGCGGCACATGGTCCATCACCATCGCGTCCGTCGCCGTGTCGGTCAGCGCCGCGAGCGCGCTGTGCAGGAGAAAGACCGCGCTGATGGCGGGCAGTCCGGCCGGCCCTTCGTCCGCGACCAGCAGCAGCCGCGCCAGGGCGAGGAGGGACGCCGCCAGCGCCGCCACGACCCAGAAGCGCCGCCGCCCCATGGCGAGACCGCCGAAGCGGTCCACCACCGGTCCCCAGAGCGGCTGCAGGATCCAGGGAAGGCCGACGGTCGCGATGTGCGCGCCCACCTGGTCCGCCGTCGCGCCGAGCGCGGCGTAGTGGTTCGGCAGCGCCGTGAGCGCAAAGCCCGCCACGAGCCCCTGATAGGCGTAGAGCGCGACGATCACCGCACCGCCCGCCCGCGGATCCCGCATCAGCGGCGCCCTCACGCGCGGGGATCCGGCGCGGCGGTCAGGACGCAGAAGGGGATGGCCAGCACCAGCCCCGCCACGGCCGGCAGCCCGGCCGCCACCGCGAAGCCCGAGCCGGACGCGATCAGCAGGGCGAGGATCGCGACGCCCGCCGCCGTGTGCGGCCAGAGCAGGGCGGCGGCCTCGCCCCAGCCCACCCGCCGCGCCGCGCGCTGCTGCGCCGCCCAGCCGCCGCGCTGCATGCCGAGCGCGTGGGCGAGCACGGTCAGCGTCTTGTCGAAGGCGGCGAGCGGATCGAAGAGCAGGAGAAAGAAGCTCTCCGCAACGGCGGATCGGAGATAGGCCCACCGCGTGCCCGGCGCGGCGCGGACCAGCGCCACCGCGTGGCCGGCCAGCCGCGGCAGGTGCAGCGCGCCATAGCCAAGCAGCAGCAGCGCGACGAGGGTTGCGCGCGGCGTCCCCTCTCCGTCCGTCGCGGCATTGATCGCGGCGAGCGGCAGCGGGGCGAACCAGAGCGGGGCGAGGAGATAGTGCAGGATCGCCTGCAGCATCTGGAACCGCCCGAGCGCGCCGAGCGCCCGGTCCCGCAGCAGGAAGCGGTACTGCAGGTTTCCCGCCGCCCAGCGCCGGTCACGGGTCAGGAACTCCGGCAGGTTCGGCGGATGGGATTCGAAGGAGTCGCCCCCCTCCGGAGAATTCTCCGGCAGCACCCGCACGCCCCAGCCGGCCGCGTGCAGGCGCGCCGCCTCCACATGGTCGTGCGAGAGGATCGCCGAGCCGTCCGGCAGCGGCGACAGGCGGCAGTGCGCGCGGAAGGGCGGGATGCGGAGCAGCGCGTTGTGGCCCCAGAAAGGGCCCTCGTCGGCCTGCCACCAGTCCTGCCCGACCGCCCAGGTGAGCGAGCCCGGACGGTGCCCGGCGCCGAGCAGCCGGGCAAAGGGCGAGGCCGCGGGACGGCCGGCGATGGTGGACTGAACGAGCGCGAGGCCAGGATCGGTCTCCATCGCGCGCTGAAGCCGCAGCACGGCCTCCGGCGTCATCTCGGAATCCGCGTCCAGCAGGAGCATGAGATCGAAGCCCGCGGCGCGGCGGTCGAGGAACTCCATCACGTTGCCGGCCTTGTAGCCGGTGTTCTCCGCGCGCCGGCGATAGAGCACCATGCCCTCCGGGAAGCAGGCCGCGAGACCGGACACCGCCGCTTCCTCCACCGCGGCGCGCGACCGGTCGGCCGTGTCGGAGAGAATCGCGGCGGCAAATCGCTCTGCGTGTCCCGCCGCGATCAGCCCCTCCAGCAGACAGGCGAGCGGCGGCAGCACCTTCTCCATCGCCTCATCCCGCACCGGCACGGCGATGACCGTGCGCAGCGCCGGCGCGAAGGGCGGGTGCACTTCCTCCCCCGCACGGAGGCGGCGGACGAGCCCGACCAGCCCCGTCGCGGCGGAGAGGCCGAGCCAGGGCACGTTCGCGATGAGGCAGAGAAGGATCAGCGCTTCCCACACCGTCCAGCCGCCGGGGGCGAGGACGCGGAGGCCGAGCGCCAGGAGGCCGAGCGCGGCCAGGATCACGAGCGCCGCGAAGAACCGGCGCCGCGCGGTCGGGCGGGGTGGCCGCGGGGGTGGCCTCACGCCGGCGCGCCGGCCGCACCCCCGATGGGCGACAGGGCGGCGGGCGCCGGGGCAGCGATGACGCGCGGGGATGCCGTGGCCCGGGCGGGCGCGGAATCCCGCTCCCAGTTCAGCGCGTCGGCCACGATGCGGTCCAGGTCGTCATGCATGGGGCGCCAGCCCAGCTGGTGCCGGATGCGGTCGGCGGCGGCGACGACGGCGGGCGGGTCCCCGGCCCGTCGCGGGGCCGGGCGCTGCGGCACGGCATGGCCCGCGGCACGGCCGGCCGCGCGCAGCACGTCCAGCACGGAGTGGCCGCGGCCATAGCCGCAGTTCAGCGTCAGGCTGCCGCCGCCCGCCAGCAGGTGGCGCAGCGCCGCGACATGCGCCGCCGCGAGGTCGGCCACGTGGATGTAGTCGCGCACGCCCGTGCCATCCGGCGTGTCGTAGTCCGCGCCATAGACCGTCACGGCGTCCCGCCGGCCAAGGGCGGCGTCGCAGGCCGCGGCGACGAGGTGCGTGGCGCCGGGCCGCCGCCGCCCGCTGCGGCCCTCCGGATCGGCGCCGGCGACGTTGAAGTAGCGCAAGGTCACCACCGACAGCCCGTGCGCGGCCGCCGCGTCGGCCGCCAGGCGCTCCGCCGCCAGCTTGCTCGCGCCATAGGGGTTGATGGGACGGCAGGGCGCGTCCTCGTTCACCGGCAGCGCCTCCGGCACGCCATAGACCGCGGCGGTGGAGGAGAGGACGAGGCGCGGCACGCCCGCCGCCACCATCCCCTCCAGCAGGCCGAGCGTGGTGCCGAGGTTGTTGCGCCAGTAGGCGAGCGGTCGCGCGACGCTCTCCGGCGCGATGAGGGAGGCGGCGAAGTGCAGCACCGCCACGGCACGGTGGACGCCCAGCGCCTGCTCCACCAGCACGGCGTCGCCGGCCTCGCCGAGAAGGAAGGGGACGCCCGCCGGCACGGCGTCCCGCACGCCGGTCGAGAGATTGTCCAGCACCACGGGCGCGAAGCCCGCGTCCCGCAGCGCCAGCACGGTCTGGCTGCCGATGTAGCCGGCCCCGCCGGTGACGAGGACCGCCGTCATGCCGGCCGCTCCGCCAGCAGCGTCGCGGCCTCGGCGAGCGCGGCCGCGATCCGCTCCCCGACAGTGGGGCTGGTGCAGACATAGGTCGGGCTGGGATGCGGCATCGCCAGCACGGGCAGGCGGGGGCGGGCCGCGCGCAGGACCGGCTCCGCCGCCGCGGCGAAGCGGCCGGCCAGAACGGCGACGCGCAGTCGCGGCAGGACGTCCAGCAGCGGCGGCAGCCATTCCAGCCCGGCGCGCAGCTCCGCCACCCGGGGGGCGCGGTTGAGCGCACCCGGCGCATGGATAATCCAGGGCACCGCGTTCCAGATGAGCGTGTCGCGGCGCGCGATGCGCGCGGCCCCGAGGAAGCGGCGCAGGTTGGCCCCCGTGCCGCCCGGCTTGTCGCGGGAAACGATCGCGTCCTCCCGCACGCGCGGCCCCGGGGTTTCCAGCAGCAGGAGCAGGCGCGCCTCCACGCCGCCATCCAGCGGGTCCGGTTCCGGCACGGGGCGGCCGGTGGCGGCGCGGAGGCGCGCCGCGAGGTCACGGATCGGAGCCGTGTGCGCGGCCGTGCGGAGCAGGGCGTGGCGCGCGGCCAGCTCCGCCGGGTCCGACAGGAGGCCCGCATGGGGCCCGCGCGGTGGCGGCCGCCGGGGCTTCGGCTCGCTTGCGAAACCGGGCGTCATGCGGCGCGCGCCAGGGACGGGATCGCGCCCTGCGACCGGGCGGACTCATGGCCTCCCGTCACGTCCAGGGCGCGATCCAGCCCGTCCAGCCCGCCGAACTGATAGCCGAGCTGCGTGGCATAGGCCGCGCAGGCCGCACGCTTCGCCGCGGGGTCGGTGGGCAACGCGACTTCGGGAAAACGCGACAGCATCGCCTCGAAGGGGCGCCGGGGCGTGTCGGGGCGGATGGTGTAGGGGAAGTCGCGCCACCACAGCACCGGGACGCGCAGATCCATCACCTGAATCGCGCGCACGGTTAGCACGTGGTCCACATGCCCGCCGATCGCCTGCGGCGCGAGGAGAAGGTCCGGTCGCAGTTCGTCCAGCAGCGGCGCGATCGCCTCGGCCGCCGCCAGATGCGCCGTGTCGTCGGAGCGCAGAGGGCCGAACAGCGCGGCCGCCGATCCATAGCCGCGATGCGGCGCCTCGCGCAGCGGCAGGTGGATGGCCTGGGCCCCGAGGGCCGCGCAGGCCTCCCGGTCTTCCGCGCGACGGATCGCCATGTAGTCGGTGTCCGCCGGCAGCCCCTTATCGGTCTGGCAGGCCAGCGCGAAACCGGTGGGCGACGGCACGCTGGCAGTGAAGAGGGTGGCCACCGTCACCTCCCACCCCTCCCGCGCCATCCGCGCGATCGACCCGCCGGCCGAGAAGGCGGCGTCGTCGAGATGCGGCGAGAGGGCGAGGGCGCGCGGCATCAGAGCCACCTCCTCACAGCAGATGCGGCGCCGCGCGGAAGCGGCACTCGGATCGCGGCAGCACGGGATCGACGGTGCCGGCGAAGCGGGTGCCGCGCAGCTCCTCATATACGTCCATGATCTGCCGGCCGACGGCTCCCCAGGAATACGTCCGGCGGCACTCCTCGAGCGCCGTTCCGGCCAGACGCCGCCGCAGCGGCACGTCCTCGATCACCGCGCGGAGATTGACGGCCAGCGCCGGCACGTCGCCGGGGGTGGAGAGCAGCCCGTTCTCCCCGTGCCGCAGGCAGTCCACCACGCCGACGGCGGTGCAGGACACACTCGGCAGTCCGCTCGCCATCGCCTCCAGCACGGTGTTGGAGAAGCCCTCCGCATAGGTCGGGGAGACGAAGACGTCGGCATCGCGATACAGGGCCGGCGCCGCGTCGTAATCGGCGTAGCCGAGGAAGCGAACGCCGAGGCCCAGCTCCGCATCTCGCGCGCGGCAGGCATCAAGGTCCGGGCCGATGCCGGAGATCGCAGCGTCGAAGGCAACGCCCTGCCCGCGCAGCAGGTCAAGGGCGTCGAGGAAGTCCAGCGCGCCTTTCCGCCGGTCCACCCGGCCGTGGTAGAAGAGGCGGACCGGGTCTTCCGCATCCCCCGGCGCGCGTCCCGGCGCGGGGTGGAAGCGGTGCACGTCCACCGCGCCGGGCACGATGGTGAAGCGGTCCCGCGACACGCCGAGCCGCTCCACCACCTCCTGCGCGAAGCTGTCGCAGCCGATGAGCAGGCGGTCGGCGCCGTCCAGCACGCGCAGCATCGCCTGGCGGTGCGTCTCGCAGCAGGAGCCGACCCAGTGGCCGTCGCCGCCCTGGATGGAGACGACCGTCGGCACGCCGATCCGCTGCGCCGCCAGCAGCACGGCCCAGCCATTGGGATAGCCGTACTGCGCGTGAAGGATATCGAAGGGCTTCTTCGCGTGCTCGGCCAGGATGGTCTCGACCATGTCGTCCACGTCGCGCTCGAAGTCGGCGCCGCCGGGCTCGGCGAAGGCCTCCTCGCCCAGGGAGCGGCGGCCGATCACGCGCACATCAGGCACCTCGGGCGGCGGGCCGCCGCCATAGACCTTCGTGCCCGCGGGATCGCCGCGGTACTGGCTGACCATCGTCACGTCATGCCCCGCCGCCACTAGCTCCCGCAGCAGGTTCAGGGCGTAGACGCTCATCCCGCTGATCGCGGGAAAGAAGCGGCGGGAGAGGAAGAGGACCCTCATGCCGCCTTCGCCGGGTGGCAGGCGCGGAGCCATTGCAGGCTCCCCGGGATCATCGTGTCGGCGCGGTGGCTCTCCCGCGACAGCTCGACGCAGACGAGGCGCCGGAAACCGATCCCCTCCAGCGCGTCGAGGCAGCCAGGGACGTCCATGTCGCCCTCCCCGAAGGGCAGGTGGACATGGACGCCGCGCGCCATGTCCTCGATCGCCACGGTGCCGATCCCCGGCGCGAACTCCCGCACCGCGGCGGCGGGGTCGCGCTCCCCGGTGACGATGAGGTGGCCGAGGTCCAGGGCGAGCGTCAGACCCGGCAGGCCGTCGCGCAGGGCCTGCCAATCATCCACCGTCTCCACCAGCATCCCGGGCTCCGGCTCCAGCGCGGCCGTGACGCCGCGGGCGGCGGCATGCTCCAGCACGCGCGCGATGCCGTCCCGCAGCCAAGTCCACGCCTGTTCCCGGTCCACGCCGGGGCGGGGCACGCCAGCCCAGAAGGACATCGCCTCCGCCCCCAGGATCGCGCCGATATCGGTCGCGCGGTTGAGGAAGGCCACGCGCCGGTCGCGCCCCTCCGCGCTCGCGGTCAGCAGCGTCGGCTCGTGCTTTGCACGGGGGTTAAGCAGGTAGCGCGCGCCCGTCTCGATCACGCAGCCCAGGCGCCGGGCCGAGAGGTCGTGGGCCAGGGCCTCGGCGCGCCGCTCCCACCCCTCTTCCATCGGGTCGAGGTGGTGGTGGTCGAGTGTCAGCGCGACGCCGTCGTAACCCGCGTCGGCGATGATCGCGACGGCATCGGCCAGCCGGTGGTTCGCGGCGCCGTTCGTGTTGTAGGCGAAGCGGAGCGTCATGCGGCGACGCGCCCCTGCCGCCGCGCATACTCCATCTGCGCGGAGAAGGTGCCGGTCTCCCGATACATGGGATAGAGGCTGCCGACGATCCGGTCGGCCAGCGCCGCGTCGAACCAGGCCGGGCCGCCGGCGCGCTCCTCGTCCTCCGGCCGCAGCAGGACGCGCTTCGCGCCGTCCTTCGGTGCGCCGACAACCAGAGGGTCGTCGCGGTCGCGCAGGCGCCGCACGCCGCGCCAGCCGATACGGTGATAGCTCATCGTCTCGCTCTCCAGCCCGGGGACGATGACCTTCACCACGCGCACGCCGCCGCCGGGCGGGGAGCAGTCCACGTAGAGCACCTCCAGCCCCTCGGCCGCGAGCCGCTCCACCAGCAGCGCCAGCCGGTCCTTCGAAGAGGCAACCGCCGCCGCCGGCACGGTCGGCAGGTCGGAGAGGCGCCGCCGCTCCCGCTCCGAGAACACGTTCCCCGAGAGACGTCCGCGCAGCGCGGCCGCGTCCTGCCCCATCCACTCCACCATGGCGTCGAGGGCGCGCGGCTCCTCCTCATCCAGCATGGCGACCGCGAGCTGGCGCTCGACGTAGTCGGTCGGCAGGCTGCCACGCAGCAGGGGAACCGGACCGTGGGTGGCCGCCTTGCGCGCGCGGGAGCCGCAGAACTCGAGCAGCGCCTTGCGCAGCGTGCGGGATCGGTCGGGATGCACCGCCTCTCCGCAGGCGGTCACCTGGATCGGCGCGGTGGGCTGGCCGCGATCGTCACCCACCACATAGAGGTTCGCCATGCCGAAATCATCGGCCGCGAGCTTCACGGTGACGCCGATCCCGAGCGACCGCAGATGATCCAGCAACCCCTGCACCTGCGGGTCGTCCACCGCGTCCGGCTCCACCACCCGCCCCTGGTCCAGCGCGCGGTAGTTCACGACGTTCCCGTCGCGCTGCAGCGCCTCCATGATGCCGTGGGCGATCGCGTGTTCGATGTCGAAGCCGGCCCCGAGGCCATTGGTGATCGGCGTGATCAGCCGCGGCTTCTCTCCCAGTTGATAGGGATAGGCCGCGACCCATTCCCGGGGCACGAGCACCGGCTCGCCCGAGGGCCAGCGCCGCGCCTCGATCCAGGGCAACGTCAGGTCCGGCGTGTAGTCGGACCCCGCCGGAAGGCAGAGGGTGAGCGGATCCACCACCGCCCGGTCCCGCGACAGCCCGGCGTAACTGCCGGTGGTGCGCGGGGCCTTGGCGACGTGGTGGTGGACATGCACCTCCTCGCACAACTCCCCGAGCGCGCCGACCTCCGCCTCCACCGTGCTGAAGCCGTAGCCGTAGCCCACCGTCGCCGGCTCGTCCGGCAGGATGAGGTTCGCCTGCACCACCGGCACGCCGGTCCGGTCCAGCTGGTCGATCCGGAAGACGGAGACATGCGCCCCCGCCGGCATCGTGGCACGGAAGGCATCGGCCACCGCGCGAAGATCGTCGCTCATGAAACCTCTCCGGCGCGCTCGCGCAGCGCGCTCATCGGGATGTGCCGCACGCCCGGCGGGCCGCGGAGCTGGTCGTCCAGCACGGCGAGGGCGATCGCGGTGGTGATGCCGGGCGCGTGCTCGAAGGGCGTGCAGACCGTGTCGAAATCGAGCGTGCCGATCACCTCGCGGTAGCGGCGGACCTCTCCGGGGGAGAGCGGGATGCTCTTGTGGAAGGCCTTGTGGGTGGAGACCGCCAGATTTTCCCCCGCCGCGTCCTGGTCCACCTTGAAGGCGTCGCCACAGAAGAGCGTGCGCCGCACCTCGTCATACAGCACGGCCTGGCCCTCGTAGTGGCCGCCGACATGGATCAGGGTCTGGCCGGGCCGCAGCTCCAGCGCCTCGTCATAAGGCCAGGTGACGCGGAACGCCTTCGTCAGGCGCAGGTCGTCCTTCTGGATCGCCATCACCTCCGGCTGGAACACGTCCTGCAGCTGCCAGAGCGCGCCGTAGCCGTGGACATGCGAGGCCGCGAGATAGCGGATGCCGCCGAGGCGCCGGATCTCCTCGATCATCGCCGGCGTGTAGTAGGGCGCGGCCTCGAAGGCGGTGTTCCCATCGGGGTGCAGCAGCAGCCAGCCCGTGCCGTTCAGGCCGAAGGGCGGGGACGTGGTGAACGCCACCATGTCCCGGTCCAGCCGCCGCCAGGAGCCGGTGAGGCGGGACGCCACCTCCTCCTCCCGCAGGAACTCCCAGCCGTCATGCGGCAGGTCGTTGCGCGTGTCCTCGCAGACCGGGCAGCCGCGGGGCTGGAAGTGCTTCTGCCAGAAGCCGCAATTCGCGCAGGCCCAGGGGGTCAGCGGCATGCCGGGTCCCCCGCATAGGCGGCGTGCAGCAGCCGCATCGTGTGCAGGTCGCGCGCGGCGCTGAAGGTCTCGCGGTCCCCGGTGGACAGGGCGCGGGCGAAGGCGGCCATCTGCCGCGCGAAGGGCGACGACGCCATGTCCGCAACGGGCAGGGGGCGCGACGCCCCGCTGGCGTCGGTGTGGGTCACGAGGCCACCGGGCTCCTGGCCCATCGTGTTCTCCGCGACCAGCTGGCCGGCCGAGCCCAGCACCTCCAGCCGGCGGCGCGGCAGGGCGTCGGGGCAGTTGTAGGCGACGTGAAGCTGCACCAGCGCACCGCCCGCCGTGCGGCCGATCAGCGCGGCCCCGTCATCCACGGCATAGGGCTGCACGCGCCGCTGCGTCAGGGCCGCGATCTCCTCCACCGGCTCACCCAGCAGGAAGGCGCAGAGATCCAGCCCGTGCGGCGCCAGGTCCATCAGGGCGCCGCCGCCGGCGCGGCGGGGATCGGCCCGCCAGTTGTCGCCCTCTCCCGTCACGGACCAGTCGGGCCCGAGCCAGCAGGCATAGGCGATCCGGATGACCGTGGGCGTGCCGATCAGCCCGGCCGCGATCGCGTCCCGCATCGCCGCGTGGGCGGGGTGGTGGCGCTGGTCGAAGGCGGTGCCGTAGAGGATGCCGGCGCGCGCGACCGCCGCCGCCATGGCCTCCGCATCCTCTAGCGTCGCGGCCATCGGCTTCTCGCAGAGCACCGCCTTGCCCGCGGCGGCGCAGGCCTCCACGGCGGCGCGATGCAGGTGGTTCGGCGTGGCGACGTACACCGCGTCCACCGCCGGATCGGCCAGCAGCGGCGCCAGGTCGTCCTGCACCGCGGCCCCGGCATGGGCGCGGCGCGCGGCATCCCGCGCGGCCGGCACGGGATCGCAGACCGTTCGCACCGCGTGGCCCGCGGCCAGGATCGCGGGCGCGGCATAGTCGCGCGCCACCCAGCCGTAGCCGGCGATCCCCCAGCCGATGGCGCGTGACGGAAGCAGGCCGTCCGGCATCACCAACGCTCCGGCAGGTCGAGCAGCTCGCGCCGCAGCGCCCAATCAGCGGTGGCCCTGCCAGCGACCGCCTGGGCCGGCGCGTCGCTCTGCGCGGGGTAGGTGGCGCGCGGGCCGTACTCCCGCGCGTAGCGCTCGGAAGGCCAGGCGAGGATCCCCTCCTCGTAGAGCGGGTTGCGGCGAAGCGGCGTTCCTTCGGGCGGCAGCGACAGCGCACCGGAGACAGCGCGCGCCGGGACCAGGCCGGGACCTGCGGCGACGGAGAAGGCCTCCACCCCCGTCAGCGCCGGCGCCGGCGCGGCGCGCGGGGCACGGCGTCCCACCGCGGCGCGGGTCAGCTCGGCGTCGTCGTACACCGTGCCGTCCGGGAAGAGCGCCGCGATCTCCGCCGCCGTCACCGCGGCCCCGGCCGAGAGGTTCGGCCAGTCCCGGTTGTGCACATGGCCGACGGCGAGCCACCCGGCCTCCCCTGCCAACTGGCGCAGCCGCGCGAGGATCGGCGCCTTCGGCTCCAGGAAATAGAAGGCATCGTGGCAGGCGACGAGGTCGAAGCGCGCCTCCTCGGCGATCGGCCAGGGCTGCGCCGCGGCATCAAGGCAGACCAGCTCCGCCTCCGGCACCACCCAGTGGCGGGCCACCCAGAGCTTCGCGAAGACCACGTCCGCGCCCGCCACCGCCACGCCGCGCTGCGCCAGGGCCCGCAGATGCTGACCGATGCCGCAGGCGAGCTCGAAGGCCGAGCGGGGCGCATTCCAGTGCGCCTCCATGAGCGCGAGGCCGGCCAGGAAGGTCGGGTCGCTCCAGCGATGCGTGAAGTAATCGGCCACCGGACCCCAGGCGAGCTGCGCCATCGCGCCCCGGAGCGTCAGGCGATCGCGGTCGCGCACCAGGGCGCGGAGGTCGCGTGGGTTGGCGGCCGGGCCACGCCACCAGTCATCCTGATCGGCGAGCAGCAGGACCAGCGCGCCCTCCGCATCGCCGTCGTCCAGCCGAGCCAGGGCTTCGCGCGCAAGCTCGGACCGGGACGCCCGGGCGAACAAGATCCCGTCCAGCACGGGCCATCGCCGGCCGGCGGCGTCGCGCCGGGAATGCGGTGTATCGGGTGTCATGCGGCGAGGCCC
Source organism: Muricoccus radiodurans (assembly GCF_050154705.1). Taxonomy (GTDB): domain Bacteria; phylum Pseudomonadota; class Alphaproteobacteria; order Acetobacterales; family Acetobacteraceae; genus Roseomonas; species Roseomonas radiodurans. The sequence goes on from NZ_CP189561.1 coordinate 3,788,116, forward strand.
ATGGCGGCGAGCAGCCGGTCCTGGAAGGGCTTCACCGGTCCCTCATGCACCAGCGCCATGTCGTGCAGGACGGTGCGCATCGTGGCGCGGCCGGCGCGCAGGTGCTGTTCGATCTGCAGCACGCGGTCGAGCGTGTCGGCGGCATGGAAGGCGCGTCCCTCCGGTGTTCCGGCATCGGGCAGGATGCGGCGGGCCGCGCGCACCCGGTCCGCGAGAGCGTCCGGCAACTCGCCCAGGGCAAGGTCGGTGGCGCGGGCGAAGGCGGGCTCCAGATGCTCGCCCAGCAGCACCTCCCCCGCAAAGCCGGAATCCGGGATCAGCGCGTTGTGCAGGTGATGCGCGAGGGAGGCGAGGAAGACCACCCCTGGCTCCGCGCCATAGGTCGGGGCCAGGAGGACGCCGTAGACCGCCACCATCAGGCAGTGCTCGGCGTGGTTCTCCGGGGGCTCCAGCAGCAGGCGCGGCTTGCCGGGGCAGGTCACGCCGGCCCGCGGCTGCCCTGCGAGGCGCGTCACGAAGGACGGCGCCGTGACATCCGGTGCCGGCGGCGCGTCCAGACCAGGACGCAGCACGGCGCGCAGGGCGGGATCGAATTCCGCCACGGCTTCGTCCAGCGCGCGCGCCAGCACGTCATGCGCGGCGGTGGGCGACAGGCCGACCGCGGCCATCGCGGCCGCGTCGATGTCCCCCATCCGCGTCGCAGCCAGCGCCGCCGCGGTCGTGGCACGCCAGACCCCATCCACCGGCGCGCCGCCGATCAGGCGGCCCCACGCCTGGACGAAAAGCCGCTCCGCGATCGAGCCGTCCCGCCGGGCGGAGCGGACGCGCTTGAGGTCGCCCAGCTCCCGCAGGGGATCGAGGAACCGCGCGGGCGGCGCGGGTGACTCCGCGCCGACGATCCCGTCCATGCCTGCCTCGGCTCCCTTCGCTAGCCGGGCGCTCCGAGCCAATCCATCAGGATCCGCTCCTGCGCGTGGAAGGCGTGCTCCGGCGCGTGGCCGTTCGCCACCATCGGCGCCTTGAAGAAGAGCGAGAGCTGCTCCTGCACCCCGCCCTCGCCGCGCTGCTGGGCGAGGTCAAGGACGCGGGCGATCTCGATCGCCAGCGGCGCCGCGAGCACGCTGTCCTTGCAGAGGAAGTTCACCTTGATCTGCATGCGGTGGCCGAGGAAGCCGGAGACGTCGATGTTGTCCCAGGCCTCCTTGTCGTCGCCGCGCGGGCGGTAGTAGCGGATGTCCACCACGTGGTCCTCCACGCGGTAGCCGAGGATGCTGTCCAGCACGCTTCCCTTGGTGTCGAGCTTCGAGGCGAGGCTGTCCGGATCGCGCAGCGCCTCCCCGTCCCGGTTGCCGAGGATGTTGGTGGAGAACCACCCGTCCACGTGCAGCGCGCGGGACCGCAGCGCCGGGGCGATGACGGTCTTCATCATCGTCTGGCCGGTCTTGCCGTCCTTGCCCGCCACGGGGACGTTTCGCTTCTTCGCGAGCTCCTTCAGCGCCGGCGCGTCCGCCGCGACGGAGGGCGTGAAGTTGCCATAGGGCACGCCGCTCTCGATCGCGGCGTAGGCGTAGAGCATCGCCGGCCCGATCGAGGGATCGTCGCGGTCCAGCGCCCGCTCGAACGCGTCGAGTGAGTGCAGTGCCGGATCGTCGCCCGGCGTGCGCTCGGTGGAGGCGAGATTGATCATCACCACCGAATCCGCGCCGCTCGTGTCGCGGAAGCGGCGCAGGTCTGCGGCGATGGCGTCTACCGCCGCGCGGTGGCCGGGCGCCTCGTGCTTGTTGGCGCCGTCCACGCCGCGGCAGAAGGCGCCGCTGCCGACCGCGGGCCAGGGCCGAATGGCGGAGAGCGCGTCCTGCGTATCAGCGACCTGCGCGTCGCTGAGCACGCGATGATGGCGCGCGGCGGAGGACAGGTCTGATCCGTCCAGGTCCCAGCCGCCGAACACGATGTCCCGGTAGTCCACCATGCCGGGAACCGAGACATCGCCCAGCGGAAGGCCGTCGAGGCGGTTCGCGCCGGCACGGATCACCTCGATTCCCGCGGCCGCCGTCGTGGCCACGGCACCGCCAAGTCCGACCACCGCCACACCCACGCGGCGTGCCGACTGCGCAACTGACATTCCCAAATCCCAACCTCGTTCCCGGCTGGAATTAGGTTGATCCGATACTCCGCCAATCACGAGCGCGTGCGCCTCTCGGGCGGGCCTGCTCGCGGCTCAAGCTTTCCCGAAAGGCACTCCGGGCCGGAGCGAGAGCTTCAGCGGCAGCGCGTCGCCGGAAAAAGACGGCCCGTGGCGAGGTTCCGGATCTGCATGAAGTCCGGGCCCTGGATCTGGTAGTCCCAGCGGGTGCCGGGCCGGTTGCTGGCGGAAGCGACCGTGCTCGTCGTGAAGCCATCGGCGCGCAGCGCGGTCACGCGCTCCACGTCGACGCTTCCGCGCGGCCCGCGGAAGGTGATGAGATCGCCATCGAGCGACCAGACATAGGTGTCGCGGGAGCAGTCGCCGGTGGGCGAGGTGGTCCAGGCCCCCATGTAGCTGGCGAGCGGGATCTGCGCCCCGGCGGCCGTGGACAGGACCATGAAGGCGAGGATCGCCAGACCGCCCAACCGCTTGCGCATCGCACCCCTGCCCCGCCGCCGTCGTTGCATTGACGCACCGTCGGGGACGGCGCGTCAACGCAGGGTTCGGTCAGCGCGCCGGGGCGCTGATCGAGGCATAGGCCGCGAGGCAGGCCATATCGAGGATCTGGTTCACCCCCGCAGCAATGGACAGGATCTGCGCGGGCTTTGACAGCCCCATCAGCAGCGGCCCGATGGTGGTCGAACCCGACAGGCGCGGCATCGCCTTCGTCAGGATGTGCGCCGCGTGCAGCCCCGGCATCACGAGCACGTTCGCCGGCCCCGTCAGGCGGCAGAAGGGGTAGAGGGCGTGCAGAGACGGGTCCAGCGCGACGTCCGCGGCCATCTCGCCCTCGTACTCGAAGCCGGGATCGCGCTCGTCGAGCAGCCGCACCGCCTCGCGGATGGAGCCGGGGATGGTGCCGCGCGGATCGCCGAAGTTGGAGAAGGAGAGGAAGGCGACGCGCGGCTCCAGCCCCAGGCGCCGGGCCGCGGCGGCGGACTGGGTCGCGATCTCCGCCAACGTCTCGGCGTCCGGCCGCTCATGGATTGCGGTGTCGGCCACCAGCACCGTGCCCGCGCGGCGGGACAGCATGAGCGTCAGGCCGAAGAGCGTTCCCGCGCTGCCCTGCGAGGAGGGCGCCGGATCGATCGCGATGGTGATGCCCTTCAGCGAGGCGGAGTAGGAGCGGGTGGTGCCCGTCACCATCGCGTCCGCGTCGCCCATCGCCACCATGCAGGCGGCAAAGACGTTGCGGTCCAGGTTCACGGCGCGCTGCACGTCGCGGAACAGGAACCCCTCGCGCTGCTTCCGCCCGTACAGATATTCGGCGTAGCGCCGGTTGCTGTCCGAGAGCGCGGCGTTGTGGACCTCGACGCCCTCCGGCAGCGGCACGCCCAGGGCCGCGACCACCGCGTTGATCCGGTCCTCCCGTCCCACCAGCACGGGCGTGCCGTAGCCGGCGTTGCGGAAGGCGATGGCGGCGCGGATCGTCTTCTCCTCCTCGCCCTCCGCGAAGACCACGCGGCGCGGGTTCTGGCGCACGCGCTCGGTGATCGCCTCCAGCGCGCCACCGGCCGCGTCCAGCTTCTGCGCCAGGTCGCGGGCGTAGCGATGCAGGTCGGTGATCGGCTTGCGCGCCACGCCGCTGTCCATCGCGGCCTTCGCCACGGCGGGCGACACGCGGGAGATCAGCCGCGGGTCGAAAGCGTGGGGGATGATGTAGTCCGGGCCGAAGCGAAGGCCGTAGCCGCCGCCGGCGCCCGCCACCTCCTCCGGCACGTCCTCCCGCGCCAGCATCGCCAGCGCCTCGGCGGCGGCGATCTTCATCTGGTCGTTGATCGTGCTCGCGCGCACGTCGAGCGCACCGCGGAAGATGAAGGGGAAGCCGAGGACGTTGTTCACCTGGTTCGGGTAATCCGACCGCCCCGTGGCGATGATGCAGTCGGGACGCACGGCGCGTGCCTCTTCCGGCGTGATCTCTGGGTCCGGGTTGGCCATGGCGAAGATGATCGGCTTCGGCGCCATGGAGCGGACCATCTCCGCCGTCAACGCGCCCTTCTTCGACAGGCCGAAGAAGATGTCGGCCCCCTTCAGCGCATCGGACAGGCTGCGCGCCGCCGTCTCCACCGCGTAGCCGGACTTCCACTGGTTCATGCCCTCGGTCCGGCCGCGCCAGAGGACGCCCTTGGTGTCACACATCAGGATGTTGGAGGTGCGGATGCCCATGGCCCGCGCCAACTCCGCGCAGGCGATGCCGGCCGCGCCCGCGCCGTTGATGACGAGCGTCGTCTCCTTCAGGTCGCGACCGGTCAGGTGGCAGGCGTTGATCATACCGGCCGCCGAGACGATGGCAGTGCCATGCTGATCGTCGTGGAAGACCGGGATGTCCATCACCTCGCGCAGCCGCTGCTCGATGACGAAGCACTCGGGCGCTTTGATGTCCTCCAGATTGATCCCGCCGAAGCTCGGACCGAGGAAGCGGACGCAGTTCACGAACTCGTCCACGTCCTCCGTGTTCACGCAGAGGTCGATGCTGTCCACATCCGCGAAGCGCTTGAACAGCGCTGCCTTGCCCTCCATGACCGGCTTCGACGCGACGGCGCCGAGGTTGCCAAGTCCGAGCACCGCCGTGCCGTTGGAGATGACGGCGACGAAGTTGCCCTTCGCCGTATAGTCGTAGGCCAGTGTCTCGTCGCGCGCGATGTGCAGGCAGGGCTCGGCGACGCCGGGAGAATAGGCGAGGGAGAGGTCGCGCGCCGTCGCCAGGGGCTTCGTCAGGCGGATTTCCAGCTTGCCGGGCCGCCCCTCGGCGTGCAGCGCGAGGGCCTCCTCCGCCGTGATGCGAGCGGTGCGGGAATCGGCACCGGGCTGGGCACGCGACACGTCGTCCATCAAGGGGCCTCCCATCTTGGAGGCCTATATGGGCCGGCCGCGGGGGGCGCGTGAAGCGGGGCGTTGCGGGAAATTCACCTCTCGCAGGTGCGAAGCAAGGTCGGGGGAGGCGGACGTATACGTCAGCCCCACCCCCCTCTTTACCATTATCAGGCTGCCGCGGAATGCGGATCCGGGAGAGCCCATCGCCGGATTCCGCGGTGGCCCGACAAAAATAGAAGGGGGTCCGGGGGAATACCTTCCCCCGGCCTTTTCCTCACGTCCTCCGGATGTTCCAGGGATAGGGCGTGCTCCCCTCCAGCATCCCCGTCAGGTTCCGCCGGAACGCGGTGCGGATGGTGAACTGCCCCAGCGGGATGGTCGCCACTTCTTCCAGCCCCAGCCGCCCGAGTTCGGAGGCGATGCGGCGCTGCGCGGCCTCGTCCGGCGCCTCGATCCAGGCCTGGGTCAGTTCCTCGGCCCGGTCGTTCTTCCACCAGCCGAACCAGCCCGCGTCGCCCTGGCCGCGGATCAGCGGCGACATGGCCGGGCTGCCATAGGTGTTGGAGGTGCCGGTGGTGTGGAAGATGCTCCATCCCCCGCGCTCCACCGGCTCGCGGGAGTTGCGGCGCTGGATCACCGTGCCCCAGTCGCTCTCGGCCAGTTCGACGTTCGTCCCCAGCCGGCGCAGCGCGTCGTTCGTCACCTGGCCCAGCGGGCCGATGTCCGGGAAGTCGGTGGGGTTGATGATGACGATCTTCGCGTTGGAGTAGCCCGCCTCCCGCAGCGCCGCGCGCGCGGCGTCCAGGCTGCCGGGCATCAGGTCCGGGTGTTCCTGGAAATAGGGCGTCTGCTTCGGGAAGATGCTGCGGCAGGTGGACCACAGGGCGGTGTCGTCGCCCTGGGCCGCGCGCATGTAGTCCTCCTGCACGACGGAGCGCAGCACGGCGCGGCGCATCCGCACGTCGTTGAAGGGCGGCTGCAGGTTGTTCAGCCGCATCAGCGCCATGCGGCCCTGCGTATCCAGGATCTCCCGGCGGATCTCGCGGTTGCGGGCCAGCATCGGCTGCAGGTCGGTCAGCGGCCGCTCCCACCAGTCCACCTCTCCGTTCGTCAGCGCGGCGGCGGCGGTGGAGGGATCGGTGATGATGTGCCACTCGATCCGCTGCATATGCGCGATCTTGCCGCCGGAGGCGCGCTCCGGCGCCTCCTGCCGCGGCACGTAGCCGTCGAACTTCTCGTACACCACGCGGGAGCCGGAGTTGTACTCGCTCGCCACGAAGCGATAGGGGCCGGAGCCGATCATCTCCGTCACCGCCGTGTTCGGATCGGTGCGGGCCAGGCGCTCCGGCATGATGAAGGGCACGCTGGCGTCGGGCTTGGCCAGGGCGTCCAGCAGCAGCGGGAAGGGGCGGGACAGACGGACCTCGAAGGTCCGGTCATCCACCGCGCGCCACTCCTGGGCCACGCGGGCGACGAGCTGGCCGAAGGGATCGCGGACGCACCAGCGCTGGATGCTGGCGACGCAGTCCGCGGCGCGCACGGGCGTGTTGTCGTGGAAGCGCAGCCCCTCCCGCAGGCGGAAGCGGTAGGTCTTCCGATCGTCGGAAAGGGTATGCCCCTCCACCATCTGCGGCTGCGGCCGGTCCTGCTTGTCGGTCGCGTAGAGCGTGTCGAAGACGTAGTAGCCGTGGTTGCCGGTGACGGTGGCCGTGGTCCAGATCGGGTCCAGGCTGGTCAGGTTCGCCTGCGGCACGAAGCGCAGGGTGCGGGCGCGCGCGTCCTGCCCGATCGCCGGCGCGGCCAGGGAAAGGGCCGGCAGCGCGGCGGCGGCCCCGAGAAGGGTTCTGCGGTGCATTCTGGACGTCTCCCGGCGGTCGTTGCCGGGCGGGAGACTGCGCCGCCGCCACACCGCGCCGCAAGCCGTCCGCGCCCCCTGGACCGTGCCGGGTGCCGGGCCCTACAGGATTCGGGATGACCCTTCCCTCCCCTCCCTCGGCCGAGGGCGCGACGCCCGCGATGGCGCAGTGGTTCGCGGCGAAGGCGGCGCATCCGGACGCGCTCGTCTTCTTCCGGATGGGCGACTTCTTCGAGATGTTCTTCGACGACGCGCACACCTCGGCGGACGTGCTGGGACTCGCCGTCTCCCACCGGGGGGAGCATGGCGGGCAGCCCGTTCCGATGGCGGGCGTGCCGGCGCACGCGATGGAATCCTACCTCGCCCGCCTGATCCGCCGCGGCTTCCGCGTCGCGGTCTGCGAGCAGATGGAAACGCCGGAGCAGGCCAAGGCCCGCAAGGCCTCCGCCGTGCGGCGGGAGGTGGTGCGGATCGTCACCCCCGCCACGGTGACCGAGGACGCGCTGCTGGACGGCGCCCGCCCCTCCTGGCTCCTGGCCCTGGCACCGGAAGGCGGGGACCGGGTGGGCGCGGCCTGGCTGGACGTCTCCACCGGCAGCGCCTGCACGGAGAGCCTGCCGGCCGCCGAACTCGGCGCCCTGCTCTCCCGCCTGGAACCGGCGGAGGTGCTGGCGCCGCCCGCCCTCGCGGCCGGGGACGCGCTGACGCCGCTGGGGGGCGTGGTGCGGGAGGCGACGCCGCCCCGCGACGCCGAGCGCCGCGCCGCCGAGGCTTGGGGCGTGGCGAGCCTCGCCGCCTTCGGCTCCTTCACGGAGGGCGAGGCAGGGGCACTCGCCATGGCGCTGGACTATGTCCGCGCCGCCGGGGCCGGCACCCTGCCCCGCCTCGCCCCGCCGGAGCCGCGCGGGGGCGAGGGGACGCTGCGGATGGACGCGGCCACCCGCCGCTCCCTGGAGATCCTGAAGGCAGAGCGGGGCGGGAAGGACTGTCTCCTGGCCGCGGTGGACCGGACGCTGACGGCGGCGGGGGCGCGGGAGCTGGCCGCCCGGCTGGGCACGCCGCTCGCCGATGCCGCGCCGATCGCGGCGCGGCATGATGCGGTGGGGTTCCTGCTGTCCGCCGACACCGTGCGGCGCGACCTGCGGGATGCGCTGAAGGGCGCGCCGGACATGGCCCGCGCGCTGGGCCGCCTCTCGGTGGAGCGGTTCTTCCCCCGGGACCTCGCGGCCCTGCGGGACGGGCTGTCCCGGGCCGAGGCGATGCGGGCCGCCCTCGCCAACGCGGCCGGCACGCCGCCCGTGCCGCGGCTGCTGAGCGACGCCGCCCGGTCGCTGGTGCCGGAGAACTCCCCCCGGGCGGAACTGGCGCGGGCTCTGGCCGCCGAGCTGCCGGCCCGGTTCGAGGATGGCGGCGCGGTCGGCCTCGGCTATGACGGGGAACTGGACGCGCTGCGCCGCCTGCGGGACGACGCGCGGGGCGCGATCCTGGCGCTCCAGATGGACCTCGCCCAGGCCTGGGGCGTGGCCAGCCTGAAGATCCGGCATCACCAGCAGCTCGGCTTCCTCGCCGAGGTCCCGGCGGCGGCCGGGGAGAAGCTGCTGCGGGAGAAGCCCGCCCCCGGCCCGATGGCGCCGATCCACCGGCAGAGCATGGCCAATGCCCACCGCTTCACCTGCGGCGCGCTGTCGGAGCTCGACCGCAAGCTCTCCCAGGCCCGGGACGAGGCGTCCCGGCGGGAGGCCGCGGTGATCAGGCACCTCCGCAAGCTCTGCCTCGACGCGGCCCCCGGAATCGCCGCCGCCGCCGAGGCGATGGCGGAGCTGGACGTCCATGCCGGGTCGGCCGAGATGGCCGCGGGCGGCGGCTGGTGCCGGCCCGACATGCCGGACCGGCCGGAATTCTGCGTCGTCCAGGGCCGTCACCCCGTGGTGGAGGCGGCGCTGCGCCGGAATCGCGGCCCGGCCTTCGTGCCGAACGACGCCGATCTCTCGCCGGGCCGGCGGGTCTGCCTGCTGACCGGACCGAACATGGCGGGCAAGTCCACCTATCTCCGGCAGAACGCGCTGATGGTGGTGCTCGCCCAGGCCGGGCTCTTCGTGCCGGCGGAATCCGCACGGATCGGCCTGGTGGACCGGCTCTTCTCCCGCGTGGGCACGGCGGACGACATCGCCGGCGGCCGCTCCACCTTCATGGTGGAGATGAGCGAGACGGCGGCGGTGCTGAACGGCGCCGGCCCCCGCTCCTTCGTCGTGCTGGACGAGGTGGGGCGGGGCACCGCCACCTGGGACGGGCTCGCCATCGCCTGGGCGGTGCTGGAGGCGCTGCACGACCGGCTGCGGCCCCGCACCCTCTTCGCCACCCATTTCCACGAGCTGACCGCCCTGGCCGGCAAGCTGCCGGAGGTGGCGCCGGCCACCATGAAGGTGCGGGAGCACCGGGGGGCGGTGGTGTTCCAGCACCTGGTCGGCCCGGGGACCTCGGAGCGGTCCTGGGGGCTGCACGTGGCCCGGCTCGCCGGCGTCCCGCGGGAGGTGGTCGCGCGAGCCGAGGTGGTGCTGCACTCGCTCGAGGAGAGGGCGCGGGGCCTCGACCCTTTATCGGGCGAGTTGCCCCTCTTCGCCGCCCCGGCCACGCGACCCGCGGCGGCAGCGGCCCCAGCCCAAGACCCTCTGCGGGACGCGCTGGAAGGGGTCGATCCGGACAGCCTCGCCCCGCGAGAGGCGCTGGAAGCGTTGTATCGTCTGAAATCGCTCCTGGGAGCGCATGACGAGCCTGTTGCAGCGCAGCGCGCATGATTATCTTCGGTTAAATGAACAACCCCGGCCTCGGCGCTGCCGAAGCACCGACCCTGACGACCGCGCCCCACCCCCACGGCGAACTGGCCGCGCTGGCCGCCAGCCCGCCCCCTTCGCGCGACATGGCGCTGGGACTGCTGCGACGCCATCTCGGGCGCCTCCAGGGCGGGATGCAGGCGCGGTTCGAGAGCGAGAAGCTGGCCGGGCTGGTGGCCGCCCGGGCCCTGGCCGGGGAGATGGACGGGCTGATCCGGGCCATCCACCGCTACAGCCTGGCGATGATGGGGGAGGATGCGCGGACTCCCTTCGCGCTGGCGGCCACCGGCGGCTACGGGCGCGGGGTGCTGGCGCCCTTCTCCGACATCGACCTGCTCTTCGTCTCGGATGCGCCGCTGGACCAGGCGGGGCGGCGGACAGTGGAGTTCATGCTCTACCTCCTGTGGGATCTCGGGGTGAAGGTCGGGCACGCCACCCGCTCCATCCCCGAGTGCCTGGAGGATGCGCGGTCCGACACGACGGTGCAGACCGCGCTGCTCGACTCCCGCTTCCTGGACGGGGATGCCGGCGTCTTCGCGCACTTCGACACGGCCTTCGCCGCGGCGCGGAAGGAGTGGGGCATGGCCCAGTTCCTCCACGCGAAGCAGATCGAGCGGGGTCAGCGCCACGCGCGCTACGGCGATTCCCCCTATCTGGTGGAGCCGCACATCAAGGAGGGGCGCGGCGGGCTGCGCGACCTCCAGACGATGTACTGGCTGGTGAAGTACGCCTTCGACGTGGACAAGATGTGGCAGATCGTCGGGCCCGAGAGCCCGGGGGGCGGCCTTCTCACGGCACAGGAGGCCCGGGCCTTCCGCCGCGCCTGGTCCTTCCTGTGGACCGTGCGCTTCCACCTTCACTACGTCACCGGCCGCGCCGAGGAGCGCCTGACCTTCGACCTGCAGCCCGTGGTCGGCGCCCGCATGGGCTACACCCGCCATGGCAAGCAGGACGGCGTCGAGCGCTTCATGAAGCACCTCTTCCTGACGGCGCGGGAGGTGGTGCGGCTGAAGCGGCTGCTGGAGCCGGCGATCGAGCGCGCGGCGCTCGGCCCGCCCGCCCTCCAGGCGACGCCAGACAAGGCCCTGGCCGCCGCCGGGCTGACCATCGCGGACGGAAAGGTGCTCTTCGCGCCGACCTTCGACATCGCCGCCGACCCCGCCGTGATGTTCCGGCTGATCCAGGCGGTGCGGGACCGCGGCCTGGAGCCGCATCCCCTGGCGCTGCGCGCCCTGATCCGCAACGCCCGCTACATCGGGCGGCTGCGCGCGACGCCGGCGGCCAACGCGCTTTTCCTCGACATCCTGACCGGCAAGCAATCCGCCCGCTGGATCCGCGCGCTGAACGAGGCGGGGGTGCTGTCCCGCTTCATCCCGGACTGGGCGCGGATCGTCGGGCTGATGCAGTTCGACACCTACCACGTCTTCACCGTGGAGGAGCACACGATCGAGGCGATCGGCGTGCTGAACGGGCTGGAGAAGGGCGAGCTGGACAGCGTGGCCCCCGTGGCCTCCGAGCTGGTGGGGCAGCTGCAATCGCGGCGGGCGCTCTATGTCGCGGTGCTGCTGCACGACATCGCCAAGGGGCGGGGCGGCGACCATTCGGAGCTCGGCGCCGGGATCGCGCAGGCGCTCTGCCCCCGGCTGGGCCTTTCGCCCGAGGAGTCCGAGACGGTCTCCTGGCTCGTGCTGAACCACCTCCTGGTCAGCCAGACCGCCTTCAAGCGGGACATCGACGACCCGAAGACGATCCTCGACCTGGCCGAGACGGTGCAGTCGCCGGAGCGGCTGCGGCTGCTGCTGGTGCTGACGGTCTGCGACATGCGAGCGGTCGGGCCGAAGGTCTGGAACGGCTGGAAGGCGACCCTGCTGCGGGAGCTCTACTGGCGCGTGGCCGAGGTGCTGGCCGGCGGCCTGTCCGTGCCGGAGCGCGACGTGCGCGTCGCCCGCGCGCGGGAGGCGGCGGCGGCCATGCTGGTCGGGCGGCCGGAGAAGGAGGTCGAGCGCTTCCTCTCGCTCGGCTATCCCGGCTACTGGCTGTCCTTCGATCCCGAGACGCATGCCCGCCACGCCGCCCTGATCCGGGAGGCGGAGTGCACGAAGGCCCCGCTGACCGTGCGGACGGAGGTGCTGGAGGCCCGCGCCGTGACGGAGGTCACGGTCTATGCCGCGGACCATCCGGGGCTCTTCTCCCGCATCGCGGGGGCGCTGGCGATCGCCGGGGCCTCCATCGTGGATGCGCGCATCCACACCATGACGAACGGCATGGCGCTGGACACGTTCTGGGTGCAGGACGCGGCCGGGGGCGCGCTGGACGCACCGCACCGCCTCGCGCGGCTCTCCGTGCTGATCGAGCAGGCGCTGTCCGGCCGGCTGCGCCTGGCGGACGAGATCCGCAAGGTGAAGCGGGAGCCCGCTCGGCTGCGGGCCGTGACCATTCCGCCCCGCGTCGTGATCGACAACCACGCGAGCAACACCCACACCGTCATCGAGGTGAACGGCCGCGACCGTCCGGGCCTGCTGCACGACGTGACCGCCGCGATCTCGAACCAGGGGGTGCAGATCGCGTCCGCCCATGTCACGACCTACGGCGTGCGGGCGGTGGACGTCTTCTACGTGAAGGACCTGTTCGGGCTGAAGGTCGAGAACGAGCGCAAGCTGGACGGGCTGCGCGGGGCGGTGCTGGCCGCGCTCGGCAACGGCCCTGGTCCCGGGGAGCCGGCCCGGGCCGCATAGCGGCGGCCGGAACCCGGCCGGGCGCCGGGCGTTCCCTCTGCTCGACGGAGGGTGCCATGGCGAACGAGACGGCGGACGGCCTGAAGAACTGGGGCGGCGGCGAGAAGTCGGCGCGGCCGAGCAGCGTGGGCCAGCACGATCCCCTGCGCGACCGGAACGGGGACCCCTCCGGGCCGGGGATCTCGCCGGAGGCGGGGTACAAGCCCGGCGCGGGCGATCATGAGGGCAGCAGCGACAGCACGGCCAGCGCGAAGCCGGAGATGGTGAGCGGCGCCGGGGTGAAGCCCGCGGCCGGGGTGAAGCCCGCGGCCGAGGTGAAGCCCGGGGCGAAGCGGGACGCACCGCCCTTGTCGGGGATGGCGCAGGAATAGGGCGCCGCCTCCGCGGGCTGGGGCGAGGCTCCGGGCGGGGGTCTCCGAGGGTCCGCGGCTCAGATAGCCCCGTGTCCTAACCGTTCGGGCGGTTCGCCGATCAGCGATGCCGATCGCACCGCCAGGGGCGATGGCGCCCCCCAGCCCAGACGGCGTCCCAGCCCGCAGCGGCCGCGGACGACATCGGCTCCGTCCCGGATCGCCGCCAGAGCCGCATAGGCCCAGTTCGGCGCGACGCGGTGGCGGGCGTCCAGCACGAGGATCGGTGCGTCCGGGATGCCCAGCGTGGCGGCCCACTCCGCGGCCCGGGCGGCCACCTCACGCGGATCAGGGTCCGGATGCCGCTCGGCGCGGAGGGGAAAGCCGTAGTCCGGCGCCACGGCCTCGACCTCCGTCTCGCCCCCCTCGTCGGCGGACAGGACGAGGACGGCGAGAGATCCCGGCCGGATGCGCAGCCCGGCCAGCCCCTCCGAGAGCGACAGGGCGGCCAGACAGGATGCGATCCGCCGCGCCGTGCCGCGCGGCGCCATCACCGCCACCATGGCCGAAGGCTTGGCCATGCGGACCTCGGACCGCGGCTGCGGGACTGTGACGAGGTCAGGCGGCGCGAGATCCGTCATGCCCGGATCAAACCCCCGCAGAGATTACCGAAGAGTTAACACCCCTTTCCCCCCGGCGGGACCCGCGCCACATGGCGCGCCATGCAGAGACGCCCCCTTCTCCTGACCCTTCCCGCGCTCCTCCTCGGCGGCGCCCTGGGCGGTCCCGCGCTCGCCCAGGCTCCCTCGGCCCGCGACGCGGCGGACCTCCGGCGGGTGGAGACCTATCTGAACGGGCTGACCACGCTGCGCGCCCGCTTCATCCAGATCGCGCAGAACGGCGCCACCGCCCAGGGCACCGCCCTGATCTGGCGGCCGGGCCGGATGCGCTTCGACTACGACCCGCCGGAGCCGCTGCTGCTGGTGGCGAATGCCGGGCAGTTCATGCACCTGGACCGGGAGCTGCGGCAGCCGTCCGTCGTGCCGATCTCCTCCACCCCGCTCTCCTTCCTGCTGCGGGAGAACATGCGCCTGTCGGGCGACGTCACCGTGACGCGCGTGGAGCGGCAGCAGGGCTTCCTGCGGGTCACGCTGCACCGGACCGAGGCGCCGGCCGAAGGCCAGCTCACCCTCGTCTTCGCCGAGGATCCGATCGAGCTGCGCCAGTGGGTGGTGGTGGACGCCCAGCGGCGCACCACACGCGTCACCCTCTCGGCCATCGAGACGGGTGTCAGGCTCAACCGCGCCGCCTTCGAGTTCAACGACCCCCGCTTCCTGGACAACGAGACGCGCGGCGGCGGAAGCGGCAGCACCGGGGCGACGGGGAGCGCCAACTAGCCGCCCGGATCGGCCCCTGTCGCGATGACGGTCATGCCGCGCAGCCGGTGTGCGGTGCGGTGGACGGAGCACACGCGCAATCCTCGCGGGGCGGTGGCCGGAAATTTGCAGCGCTCCTGCCTTGATCCTGCCACCCCGTCGGCGTCACATCCCTGTCATGCGACCTCTCATCGGCATCTCCTGCTGTGTGAAGCCTTTCGGTCCCGCCGGCATGCCCAACCATGCGGCATCCGATCACTACGTGCGGGTGGTGCTGGGCCCGGCCGGAGGAATGCCGGTGTTGCTGCCGGCCGCCGGCGACGCGGTCGCGTCGGAGCTGCTGTCGCGGCTCGATGGCCTGCTCCTCACCGGCAGCCGCTCGAATGTCTGCCCGGTTTATTACGACGGTCCGGCCCATGCGGAGGGCACGCCGGAAGACTTGGCGCGCGATTCCACCACCTTGCCGCTGATCCGCGCCGCGCTGGACCAGGGCGTGCCGGTGCTCGCGATCTGCCGCGGCTTCCAGGAGCTGAACGTCGCCCTCGGCGGCACGCTGGACCAGCGCATCCAGGACCTGGACGGGCGGATGGACCACTCCACGCCCTCGGACCAGACGATCGCCCTGGTGAAGACCGGCAAGGCCCATCCGGTCCGGGTGGCCCCGGGCAGCGGGCTTGCGCGGGTCTGGGCCGGACTGCCCTATGACCCGGCGTCGGTGCCCGTGAACTCGCTCCACAACCAGGGCGTCGCCCGCCCCGCCCCGCGGCTGCGGCCCGAGGCCTGGGCTCCCGACGGCACGGTGGAGGCGGCGAGCGTGGTCGGCGCGGCAGGGTTCGCGGTCGGCGTGCAGTGGCATCCAGAGTATGATTGGGACCGGGATCCCCTCTCCCGGCGCATTTTTGAGCGCTTCGGAGAGGCCGCGACGGATTTTGCAGCACGCCGGAGCCGGGAAGCTTTGTCTTTGGCGGCGGAATGACGTATCCGTGATGGCGTTTTACGGGGGTTTTGGCGAAAGCTGACGAACTAGTCTTTGCAATCCGCCTGTGGATATTGGTAATCTTCCAACACCAGCCGCGAGGTTGGTGGTGCTCCGGTATCCCCTGCCGGCTCACCCGACCACACTAAGACTTCCGATCGGATAGAGTACCGACGCCCGGTGACCCCCCTCACCGGGCGTCATTTATTTCGGCACCGCCCGCTGGCCCGGCCCTCCCGGCGGCCCTATACCCGGCCCCGTCCGAGATCCTCCGGGAGCCATTCATGGCCGATTACGTGATCGCCCCGCCCTCTGTCGCCGCCCTTCCGGTGCGCGGTGGCGGGCTCTTCCCCGTGCGCCGCATCTTCTGCGTCG
The DNA here is from genome assembly GCF_050154705.1 of Muricoccus radiodurans. Taxonomy (GTDB): domain Bacteria; phylum Pseudomonadota; class Alphaproteobacteria; order Acetobacterales; family Acetobacteraceae; genus Roseomonas; species Roseomonas radiodurans. The sequence continues at coordinate 3,803,613 of NZ_CP189561.1, forward strand.
GCCGCAACTACGCCGAGCACGCGCGGGAGATGGGCAGCGATCCGGACCGCGAGCCGCCCTTCTACTTCACCAAGCCGGCCGATGCCGTGGTGACCGGCGGCGCGGACATGCCCTACCCGGCGTCCACCAAGGACCTGCACCACGAGATGGAGCTGATCGTGGCGATCGGCGTGGGCGGGGTCGACATCGCCGAGGCGGACGCGCTCAACCATGTCTGGGGCTACTGCTCCGGCCTGGATATGACCCGCCGCGACCTCCAGAACGAGGCGAAGAAGACCGGCCGCCCCTGGGACATGGGCAAGGGCTTCGACCACTCCGCCCCGATGGGCGAACTGGTGCCGGCCGGGAACTTCGATCCCTCCAAGGGCAAGATCGAGCTGCTGGTGAACGGCAAGGTCCGCCAGACCTCCGATCTGTCGAAGCTCATCTGGTCGGTGCCGGAGGTGATCGCGAACCTCTCCCGCCTCGTGCGCCTGGCGCCCGGCGATCTGATCATGACCGGCACGCCCGAGGGGGTGGCCGCCGTGCAGAAGGGCGACCTGCTGGAGGGCAGCATCGAGGGCCTGCCGGGGGTGCGGGTCCGCATCGTCTGAAGGCATCGCGGTGCCGAAGAAGCAGCCGCGCGCGCCGTCCGGCGCGCCGGCCGTGGTGGAAGGACGCGCCCCGCTGCGCGTCGTCACCTGGAATATCAACTCCGTCCGGCTCCGGTCAGGGCTGGTGCGCGGGATCATCGACGCGATGGATCCCGACGTGCTCTGCCTGCAGGAGACGAAGTGCCCGGACGAGCACTTCCCGCACGAGGCGCTGGACGCGCTCGGCTTCCCGCACCGCCTGATCAAGGGAATGAAGGGCTATAACGGCGTCGCCGTGCTGTCCCGCCGTCCCATCGCGGTGCTGCCGGAAGAAGGCCCGGACTGGTGCGGCAAGGGCGACTGCCGGCACCTCGGGGTGACCGTGGACGCGCCGGGCGGCCCGATCGAGGTGCACAACTTCTACGTGCCCGCCGGCGGTGACATCCCCGACCGGGCGGTGAATCCGAAATTCGCGCACAAGCTCGACTTCCTGGCGGAGGTGACGGCCTGGACCGCGGCCCGCGGCGCCGCGCAGCGCGCCGTGCTGGTGGGCGACCTGAACGTCGCGCCGCTGGAGCATGACGTCTGGAGCCACAGGCAGCTTCTCGACGTGGTGTCCCACACGCCGGTGGAGGTGGAAGCCTTCGGCAAGTGGCGGGCCTCCGGCGAATGGCACGACGCGCTGCGCCACTTCGTGCCGGATGACCAGAAGCTCTACACGTGGTGGTCCTACCGCGCGAAGGACTGGCGCGCCGCGGATCGCGGCCGCCGGCTGGACCATGTGTGGGTCAGCCCGGACCTGGCCGGCCGGCTGGTGCGACATGCCGTGCTGAAAGACGCCCGGGACTGGGTGCAGACCAGCGACCACGTCCCCGTCATGGTCGAGATCGCAGCCTAACCCACCGCGCGACCGTGGTGCCCCGATCCGCGGCAGCCTTGAAAAAATAAATGGGGGTCCGGGGGAAAACCTTCCCCCGGCCTTGCCTCACCGCCGCGGCTGCGACGGCGGCAGCCCGCCCGCGCCGCCCGGCCCGCCCATGGAGCGCATCATGTCCTCCATGGACATGGTCCGGTACCCTTCGGGCACGCGGAAGCGCGCGGGGTCCTGGCGGGCGTATTCCACGCGGGTCGCCTCCATGCCCTGGCCGGCGTCGTTGGCGGCGCGGAGCATCACGCCATCGTCGGTCAGGCAGGCGGTGCCGCGGTCGTTGCCGTTCTCGAAGCGCCAGTTCGTGCAGGCCTGCCCGGCATAAGTGGCGTTGCCGGTGCGGGTCATGCGGGCGCCCTCGGCCATGCGGAGCGCCTTGGCGACGTCGGCGCCGGCCGCGTTCGGCATCACCATCCGCATGGATTCCATCACCACGGAGGTCTGGCCGGTCCGCATGTCCGTCAGGCCCCACATGACCATGCCCGGCGCCATGGGCGGCAGGTCCACGCGCATCCTCCCCTCCGCCGCCAGGACGGCGATGCCGAGCTCCCCGGGCGTGCCGGGCGCGCCGGCCTGCGGGCCGACCATGCGATAGGTCACGGCGACGTCGCGGGTGGGCTGGAGGTTCTGGGGGCGGGACTGCGCCAGGGCTGGGCTGGCCACGGCCGCCGTCAGGGCAAGGGTCAGGATCGCGCGGCGCATCGCAGGTGTTCCCTCCGGGTCTCGGTCCGCAAGGGAACGCCGTGGGCCGCGGGGCGCAACCCGGGGATTGTCGCCCGTGTCGCGCTTGTTATCCGGGCGGCCAGCCCGGCAGGGGCGCCCCCGTGACGGGATCGCCGGCGGGCGGCGGCACGGCGGCGAGATTGGCCGCGACCTCCTCCCGCTCCTCGGCCGCGCCGCGGCGGATGTCGTAGTCGGCGCCGCCGGGGTAGGCCCCGACGACGAGGAGATCGGGGCTGGCCCAGTTGCGGCAATGGCCGACGCCGGCCGGGATCACCAGCGCGTCGCCGGCGCGCAGGACGAGGGTCGCCCCGCCCGGGCCGCCGAAGCGCACCCAGGCCGTGCCGCGCGCGATGCCCAGCGCCTCGTGCGCGATGCTGTGGAAGTGGTGAAAGTCGAAGATCCCGTTCGTCCAGGCATTGAGCCAGCCGTGGCGGGCGAAGTGCGCGGTGATGGCTCGCGCATCCGGCGGCAGGGCGCCGCGCCAGGCCAGGAGCGGCAGCGCGGCGTTCGGGATGTTGCCGGAGGGCGCGAAGACGTGCCGCTCAATCATCGGCGGTGCTGCGTGCCAGGACCTCGCGCTTGCCCACGTGGTTGGCGGGACCGACGATGCCGTCCTTCTCCATCTGCTCGATGAGCTTGGCGGCGCGGTTGTAGCCGATGTTGAGGTGGCGCTGGACGAAGGAGGTGCTCGCCTTACCCTCCCGGCTGACGAGGGCCACGGCCTGCTCGTAGAGACCCTTCTCCCCGGAATCGCCGCCCAGGCCCGGCATCGGGCCACCGCCCTCGCCGTCCTCTTCGACCTCCGTGACCTCCTCGACATAGGCGGGCTCGCCCTGCTCGCGCAGGAACTCGACCACGCGCTCCACCTCCTCGTCCGAGACAAACGGGCCGTGGACGCGCGCCACGCGGCCGCCGCCGGCCATGTGCAGCATGTCGCCCTGGCCGAGCAGCTGCTCCGCCCCCTGTTCCCCCAGGATGGTGCGGCTGTCGATCTTGGAGGTGACGGCGAAGGAGATGCGGGTCGGGAAGTTCGCCTTGATCGTGCCGGTGATGACGTCCACGGACGGGCGCTGCGTGGCCATGATGACGTGGATGCCGGCGGCGCGGGCCATCTGCGCCAGGCGCTGCACCGCCGCCTCGATCTCCTTGCCCGCGACGATCATCAGGTCCGCCATCTCGTCGATGACGACGACGATCATCGGCAGGGGCTGGAGGGCGAGCGGCTGCTCCTCGAACACCGGCTTGCCCGTCTCGGGGTCGAAGCCGGTCTGCACGCGGCGAGTGAGCTGCTCCCCACGCGCGGCGGCGGCCGCCACCTTCTCGTTGTAGCCGCCGATGTTGCGGACGCCGAGCTGGGACATGGCGCGGTAGCGGCGCTCCATCTCCCGCACCGTCCACTTCAGCGCGCCGATCGCCTTCGGGGGCTCCGTCACCACCGGGGCCAGGAGATGCGGGATGCGATCATAGACCGACAGCTCCAGCATCTTCGGGTCGATCATGATGAAGCGGCACTCGTCCGGGCTGAAGCGGTAGAGCAGGGACAGGATCATCGTGTTGATCCCGACCGACTTGCCCGATCCGGTGGTGCCCGCGATCAGCAGGTGCGGCATGCGCGCGAGGTCCGCGACGACGGGCGCGCCGCCGATATCCTTGCCGAGCGCCAGCGGCAGCTTGCCCGAGTTCTTCGACCAGTCGGGCGCTTCCATCATCTCGGAGAAGTAGACCATCTCCCGCTTCGCGTTCGGCAACTCGATGCCGATGACGTTGCGACCGGGGACGGTGGCGATGCGGACCGCCAGCACGGACATGGAGCGCGCGATGTCGTCGGCCAGGCCGATGACGCGGGCGGACTTCGTGCCCGGCGCCGGCTCGAGCTCATAAAGCGTGACGACGGGTCCCGGGCGGATGTCGCGGATCTGTCCGCGCACGCCGTAGTCGTCCAGCACCGTCTCCAGCAGGCGCGCATTCCCCTGCAGCGTGTCCTCGGAGGGACCGGATTCCCGCCGCGCCGGCGCGGGGGCCAGCAGCGACAGGGGCGGGCGCTTGAAGCCCGGCCCATCCCGCAGGTCGAGCACCGGCTGCTCGGACGGCTTCGGCCGGCGCGGAGGGGTGACGCGCTCGGCGATCCGGGGCGGCTCGGCGGCGCGCGGCGTCGGGCGGCTCTCCTCCTGCTCGGGCAACTCCTCGCGCCGGGGCACCGCCTCCGGCACGCGGAGCTTCGGCGCGGGACGCGCGGGCGCCTCCGCGGCCGCATCGGCCGCGCGCAGCAGTTCGGAAAGCTGAGGCGAGGGCTCCGCCCGGCGGCCGAACATCATCCCGGCGATGACGCGCGGCGGGCCGAGCAGCAGCCGCGCGGCGAGCCCGCGGCGGGCCGGGCGCCCTTCCACGACCGGGCGCGGCGGACGGCGGCGGAACAGGCGGCCGGCCAGCCCGGTGCCGCCCCGCGCCGCCACCCCACCGGCCTTCCGCCAGGAGGAGAGCGGCACCGCGAGCGCGAGCACGACCGCCACGGCCGCGAGACCGGCGATGGCCGAGCCCACGGCCATGGTCCCGAACGGCCCGAAGAGGCTGCGCGCGGTTTCCTCCAGCGCGCCATGGATGATCGGCCCCATGGCGCCGCCGGACCCGATCCCGGCCGCCGGGGAGGGCAGCGGGGCCACGGACAGCGCGGCGGCCAGCAGCGGCAATCCCGCCAGCAGCGCCGCCACCCGCCCGGCGAAGGGCGCCAGGCCACGATGGGTGGACAGGCGGAGCGCCCAGCTCAGCAGGCAGGCGGCAGGGAGGAGCGCGGCCCATCCGAAGCCCTGCAACAGGATGTCGGACACGAGGGCGCCGAAGGGTCCGGCCAGGTTCGTCGGGGTCCGGGCCGTGGCGGTGGAGAGGGAGGGGTCCGCCGGGTTGTAGCTGGCCAGGGCGACGACGACCGCGAGGCCGACCAGCCCGAGCAGCAGCCCGAGCATCTGCGCCCCCCGCCGCCGCAGCTCAGCCCGGACGGCGGGGGAGGCGAATCGGCGGACGGCGCCGGCCGGGACAGCGGGGCTGCGGTCTGCGATGGCGCGCGGCATGGAATCCCGTGGCGGCAAGAAGCCGGTTGAGGTGACGCATGAGGATACCACGCCAAGGTGCTGGCCCGCACGCCACACCACGGGATTGATTCAGGAATCCTTCCCTGCGTGGCGCCGGGAGGCGCCGCCTCCGGACCCTCCGCCGGGGGCCGGACGCGGCCCCCGGACCCCGCGGTTTCACTCGACGCGGGTCCAGGGCGCGCGTTCGCGCCCTGGTGGATGGGGTCCGGGGAAGGCAACGCCTTCCCCGAGGTCACGCCTACCCGGCGTAGCGCCCAACCGGCGTGCCCGCGACGCCGAGGTCCAGCGCGAGAACGGCGCCGTCATCTGGTCCGGCCCCCTCGCTCTTGCGGAGGCTGGTGACGAAGCAGGTTCGCCGGTCCGGCCCGCCGAAGCAGGGCATGGTGGGCCACTGCACGGGCAGGCGTACCACCCGGTCCAGCGTCCCGTCCGGCAGCCAGCGGTTCAGCACCCCGGCGGAGACCCCGGCGGACCAGTAGCCGCCCTCCGTATCCGTGGCAGCGCCGTCCGGGCGGCCCTGCGCCTCGGTCGGGGTCGCGACCAGGCGGCGGTCGGCGATGGTGCCGGTGCGACGGTCCCAGTTCTGCAGCCAGATGCAGCTTCCCCGGCTGTCGCTGTGCCACAGGGTTCGCCCATCGGGCCCCCAGGCGAGGCCGTTCGAGATCACCAGCCCGTCCAGCAGCCGCGTCACCGTGCCGTTCTGATGCAGCACGTGCAGGCCGGCGGTCGCCTCCTTCTCCGGCCGGTCATCCATGGAGCCGACGACGAAGCGTCCCTCGGGCGACGCCTTGCCGTCATTCAGCCGGTTCATCGGCCGGTCCGGCTCGGGGGCGGCGATCAGGGTCAGTTCGCCCGTCTCCGGCCGGAAGCGGTGCAGGCCGGAGCGAAGCGCCAGGATCAGGGAATCGTCCCGGCACAGCGCGAGGGAGCCGACCGGCTCCGGCAGGGGCCAGCTCCGCGTCGCGGCGGTGGCCGGGTCCGTGCGGTGCAGGGTCGGACCGGGGATGTCGACCCACCAGAGCAGCCCGGTGCGGTCATCCCAGACGGGACTTTCTCCCGTTCCTGCCCGTGGCACGTCGAGAACGCGAATCTCAGGATCTTGCATTTTATAAAATCCGGCTTCAGCCTGCCCATCATGCCGCAGAGCCCAGGCCCCTCAACACCCGCCTACGCCCGAATGCGGGAGATGCTCCGCGCGGAAATTCTCCAGGGCGGCTGGGCCGCCGGGGAACACCGCACCCTCTCCACCATCGCCGCCCGCCACGGCGTCTCCATCTCCCCGGTGCGGGAGGCACTGCTCGGGCTGGAGGGCGAAGGCCTGGTGGAGATGCGCCAGCACCGCGGCGCCGTGGTCCCGGTGCTGGATGCGGCGATGCTGGCCGACCTCTACGACCTGCGCGGGGCCCTGCACGCCCTGCTTGCCCGCCGTGCGGCGGAGCGGGCCGGTCCCGCCGTGCTCGCAATCTTGGAGGCCGCCGAGGCCGGCTACGCCGAGGCCGCCGCCCGCGGCGATGCCGCCGAGGCTCTGCGCCACAACGACCGCTTCCACGGCGCGATCGAGGAAGGGGCCGCCTGCCCGCAGACGAGCGCCGTCTACCACGCCCGCACCGCCTTCGTGCACACGGTGCGCCTCCGCCTGGGCTTCGGCCCCGGCCGCATGGCGGAGGCCACGGCCCAGCACCGCGTCCTGCTCGCCGCCATCGCCGCACGGGACGCCGAGGCCGCCGCCGTCGCGGCCTTCACCCACGCCATGTCGGCCAAGCGCGACCTGCTCGCCCGGCTCGAACACGACGGCTGACGCACAGGGGGAGGAAACGAACATGACGGGCATCACGCGGCGGGGGGCGCTGGCCCTGCCCGCCCTCTGGCCCCTGGCCGCGCGCGGCCAGGAGGCGTGGCGGCCCGACCGCCCGCTGACGCTGATCGCCGGCTTCGCACCGGGCGGCAGCATCGACTACGTCGCCCGCCTCGTCGCGCGGGAACTCGGCCCGGTGCTCGGCCAGGTCGTGACCGTGGAGAACCGGCCCGGCGCCGGCGGCAACCTCGCCACCCAGGCGATGCTGCGTGCCCCGGCGGACGGGCACACGCTCGGCTTCGCGGCGATCCACCTGGCGACCAACCCCGCCATGATGAATGTCGGCTACGACGCCCGGACGGATCTGCAGATGGTCGGGCGGATCAGCGCCCTGCCCGTCGTCCTGCTCGCCAGCATGAAGTCGGGTTTCGAGACGCTGGCCGACCTCGTGCGCACCGGCCAGCGGACGGAGATCCCCTTCGGCTCCGGCGGCGTCGGCACCTCGTCCCACCTGGGCGTCGCGTTGCTCGCGCGCGCCACGGGCATCAAGTACGAGCACGTCGTCTTCCGCGGCGGCAGCCCGGCCACCCAGGCCCTGGTCGCCGGCGACACGGCCGCGATGTTCGAGCCGGTGGCGCCCTACCACCTCGACATGAAGGCGGCGGGGCAGCTCCGCATCCTCACCACGCTGCAATCCACGCCGATCGCGGCGATGCCCGACGTGCCGCCGATCACGACGCTGGGCTACGGGCCCGACGTGCTCTTCCAGTCCTGGCACGGGCTGATGGTCCGCCCCGGCACGCCGGAACCGATCCTGAACCGCCTGCACGACGCCCTGGCCACCGTGGTCCGCGGCGCGGCGGTGCAGGACGCCCTGCGCCGCATCGCCATAGACCCGGTGCCGAGCGAGAGCCCCGCCGCCTTCCAGGCCTTCTACCTCTCCGAGCTGGAGCGCTGGTCCACCATCATCCGCGAGGCAGGAATCCGTATCCTATGAGCAGCAGCAATCCGCGGATCACGGGCATCCGCACCTTCCTCATGCAGGCGGGGCCGCTGGGCGCCTCCGCCTGGGGCGACGTGAAGACCTCCATCGTCACGGTCACGCGCAACTGGCTCTTCGTGAAGGTGGAGACCGATTGCGGCATCACCGGCATCGGCGAGGGCAGCGGCTGGCCCCGGGTGGTGGACACCGCCGTGCAGGACCTGGCGAACGTCGTGGTGGGAGAGGACGCCTTCGCCATCGAGCGCCTATGGCAGAAGATGCATGTCGCCATCATGGGCCACGGCAATTCCGGCGTCGTCGGCCAGGGCGCGATCGGCGCCATCGACATGGCGCTGTGGGACATCAAGGGAAAGGCGCTGGGCGTCCCCGTCTGGCAGCTCCTCGGCGGCAAGGTGCGCGACCGCGTGCGGGCCTATGCCCACGCCTCCACCCCCGATGCCGCCCGCGCGGCGGTCGCCCGCGGCCACACCGCCCTGAAGACCGGCGGCGTGAAGAACCCGGTGGAGAAGGCCCACGCCATCCGCGACGCCGTCGGCGCCGACATCGACCTGATGATCGACCTGCACGGCCCGCCCTGGCTCCAGGCCCCCGACGCCATCGCGTACTGCAACGAGCTCGCCCCGCTTTCTCCCCTCTTCGTGGAGGAACCGGTCGCGCCCGAAGACCTGGACGGCTACCGCCGCGTCCGCCGCATGACGAACGTCCCGCTCGCGTCCGGGGAGCGCCACGGCGGCCTCTGGGGCGTCGCGCCGCTGCTGAACGAGGGCCTGATCGACGTCGCCCAGCCCGACACCGCCCGCGCCGGCGGCTTGACCGGGTTGCGCAAGATCGCCGCCGTGGCCGAAGCCCGCTTCGCCACCGTCGCGCCCCACGCCGGCTCGCTCGGCCCCGTGGCGGAGTTCGCGGCCATTCACCTGCTGGCCGCCATTCCCAACGCCCTCATCCTGGAGAAGATGGACCCCGACTGGCCCGGCCGCGGCCAGACCGTCACCATCGAGCCGGAGCTGCGCGACGGCCACCTGACCGTCCCCGACACCCCCGGCCTGGGCGTGGACATCCACGAGGACTTCGTCGCCGCCCACCCCTCGGTCCGCAACGTCGGCCTGGCGTCCGGCGGCTGGCCGCCGGGGACGGAGGGCGCGACGCTCTACAGCCAGCCGCGCTGGCCCCGGGCGCCCTCGGTGCGGAAGGGGTAGCGCGTCTGGCCCCTGGGGGAAGGCGCTGCCTTTCCCCAGACCCCTTTCCGCCAAGGGGCTAGCCCCTTGGAACCCATTTCATGCCTGCGGCAGGGAGGGGGCTTGGCCCCGTCCCTGCCGAAGGCGTTAAGCGAGGTCCAGGAGGCTAGCCTCCTGGCGGATGGGAGCCCGAGGGAAGGCGGAGCCTTCCCTCGGAGTCACAAGCGCTCCCGCTCCGCCCAGGCGGCCAGCATCAGCACGGCCCAGAGACGATAGGCGTGGTTCCGACGACCGGCCGTGTGCTCCCGCCACATCGCGGTGACGAGCGGGACGTTCGCGATCAATCCGCCCCGCGCCAGCCGGGCCGGGTCCAGCAGCGCCGCCGCCCAGTCGCGCAGGCCGCCCCGCAGCCAGGCGGCCAGCGGCGGCTCGAAACCCTGCTTCGGCCGCTCGAAGAGCGCGGGCGGGACGTGGCGGGCCAGGACGCGGCGCAGGATGAGCTTTCCGCGCGTACCATCCGTGAGCATCGCTTCGGGCAGGGAGGCGGCGAAGGCGACGAGGTCGTTGGACAGCATCGGCGCCCTTACCTCCAGCGAGGCCGACATCGCCGCGCGGTCCACCTTCGTCAGCAGGTCCTCCGGCAGGTAGGTGCGGGCGTCGAGCCACAGGGACAGCCGGCGCGGCGAGAGACCGGGTGGCCGCGCGGCCGGATCGTCCAGCAGCGTCCGCGGCGGGGTCTCCGGAAACACCCGGTCCGAGGCGTGCCAGAGCGACAGCGCCGCCCGGTGGTCCGTTGCCGGATCGGGATCGGCGGCCAGGGCGAGGCGCCGCGCGATGCGGGCGGTGCGCGCCCCGCGCGGCGCCGGCAGGTGCCGCCCCAGCGCCGCCAGACGTTGCGGCCGATGCGCCGCCGCGCGCCAGTGGCGGGGATAGCCGGCGAAGAGCTCGTCCCCGCCGTCGCCGCCCAGCGCGACGGTCACGTGCGGCCGCACGGCGCGGCAGAGCAGCAGCGTCGGGATGGCGGAGGGATCGGCGAAGGGCTCGTCCCAGATCCCCGGCAGTTCCGGCATGGCGGCCACGGCCTCGGCCTCCGTGACCGGGATTTCCAGGTGATCCGTGCCGAGATGCCGTGCGATGGCGGCGGCGTGCGGCGCCTCGTCGTACCGCGTGCCGGGAAAGGCGATGGCGAAGGAGCGCGGCGCGGGACCGGACGCGCAGAGCGCCGCCGTCACCGCCGATGAATCCAACCCGCCGGACAGCAGCACGCCCAGCGGCACGTCGGATTCCCGCCGGCTGGACGCGGCCTCGCGCAGCAGCGCGTCCAGACGTTCCTCTGCTTCCTCGGCCGTGCCCGCGAAGGGCGCTGGCTGAACGGCGGAGTCCCAATAGGCCACCGGCGCCCCGATTCCATGCGGCCCGGCGGTCAGGCTGTGCGCGGCGGGAAGCCGGAAGATGCCGTCCCACGCCGTGTGCGGCGCCGTGATGAAGCCGTGCCGCAGGAAGAGCGACAGCGCGGCGCGGTCCGGCCGCCGCTCCAGCCAGGGCAGGGAAGCCAGTGCCTTCAGCTCGCTCGCGAAGGCCAGCACCCCGCCCGCCGCCGTCCAGTAGAGCGGCTTCTCCCCCATCCGGTCGCGCGCCAGCGTCAGGGTCCGCGCGTCGCCGTCCCAGAAGGCGAGGGCGAACATCCCGTCGAGCCTCGGCAGCGTGCCGGCCGGCCCGTGCTGGGACAGGTGCTCCAGCAGCGGCTCGGTGTCGCTGTGGCCGCGCCAGTTCCGCGGCAGTGCCTCGCGCAGCGCGGCGTGGTTGTAGATCTCGCCGTTGTAGGCGATCACGCAGCGCCCGTCGTGGCTCCGCATCGGCTGCGCGCCGGCGGCGCTGAGGTCCATGATCGCCAGTCGCCGGAAGCCCAGCGCGATCCCGGCCGTGTCATCGGCGAAGATGCCGTCATCGTCCGGCCCGCGATGCGCGAGGCACGCGGACATCCGGGCCACCGCCGCGCGCCGTTCCTCCGGCGAGAGGCAGTGCGAGGGATCATGGATGCCGGCGATGCCGCACATTCAGATGAGGTCCTTCGGCGGCACTGGCAGTTCCGCGATGCTGGCGGCGCAGAGCCGCACGAACCCGGCCGGGTCCCGCATCGGCCAGCGCGCCCGGATCGCGCGCCAGAGATGGGGCGCGATGGACCGCCCGTCCGGGTTGCGGCGCCGGAAGCGGAAGGCGCGGGACGCGGCCCGCCGCTGCGCCAGGCGCACGATCGAGGCGGCGAGGTCGGGATGGTCCGCCAGGAAGCAGGACACGGCCAGCGTCACCCGCGCCAACTGCTTGTCCCGCCGCGTGGAGAGCGTGTCGGGCTGGTCCACCAGGTGGAAGCACAACCGCTCCGCCAGCCGGATGAAGGGCGCCCGGTGCGCCATCCGCAGCGCCAGCCCGTATTCCTGGCTGTGCACCACGCGCCGGTCGCAGCCCCCGACCTCCTGCGCCAGCGCGGTCCTGACGAGGATCTGCGTCGGGTTGAACAGGGAGTTGCGGAGGACGCGGGGAAGCGCATCGTCCAGCCGTTCCGGCGTGGTGGCCGGCACCGGCGCGTCCGTCACGGGCGTCTCGCCCGGCCGGAACTCCTCCCGCGCGCAGAAGGCAAGGCCGGCATCGCTTCCGCGCAGCGCGTCCAGCAGGCGGATCGTGCAGTCCGGGTGCAGCAGGTCGTCCGCATCCACGAACTTCACGTAGGGCATGGTGGCGGCGAAGAGTCCCGCATTGGTCGCCGCGGCCGAGCCGCCATTCGGCTGCGTCAGGATCACCGTGCTGGGCCAGGCCGCCGTCAGGAAGCGGAGCTGGGCCAGGGAATCGTCCCGCGACCCGTCATCCACGAAGACGTATTCGCGCGGGAAGTCGCCCCGCTGCGCCCGCAGCGTCGCGCAGAGCGCGGGCAGGTGCGCCGCCTTGTCGAAGACGGGGACGACGAAGGAAACGCCGTCCCCGCGATCCTGGAGGGATGGATTCACATCAGGCGTTTCGGCCCTCGCGCCGCCGGGCGCAAGGGCCGGAGTTGAGGGCCGGAGTTCAGGGCGGGATGCCCCGCCCCGGGGCGGCCTGTCTTAGTAGCGGTACTGCTCCGCCTTGAAGGGACCGGCCTGCGGTACGCCGATATAGGCGGCCTGCTTGTCCGAGAGCTGCGTCAGCTTCGCGCCCACCTTCTCCAGGTGCAGGAAGGCCACCTTCTCATCCAGGTGCTTCGGCAGGGTGTAGACCTGCTTGCCGTAGGCGTTGCCGTTCGTCCACAGCTCGATCTGCGCCAGCGTCTGGTTGGTGAAGGACGCGGACATGACGAAGGACGGGTGGCCCATCGCGTTGCCCAGGTTCACCAGCCGCCCCTCGGACAGCAGGATGATGCGCTTGCCGTCGGGGAACTGGATCTCGTCCACCTGCGGCTTGATGTTCGTCCACTTCAGGTTGCGCAGCGCCGCCACCTGGATCTCGCTGTCGAAGTGGCCGATGTTGGACACGACCGCGCGGTTCTTCATGGCGCGCATGTGCTCGATCGTGATGACGTCCACGTTGCCCGTGGCGGTGACGAAGATGTCGGCGCGCGGGGCGGCGTCCTCCATCGTCACGACCTCGTAGCCCTCCATCGCGGCCTGCAGCGCGCAGATCGGGTCCACCTCGGTCACCATCACGCGGCAGCCGGCGTTCTTCAGCGACGCGGCGGAGCCCTTGCCCACGTCGCCGAAGCCCGCCACGCAGGCCACCTTGCCCGCCAGCATCAGGTCCGTGCCGCGCCGGATGGCGTCCACCAGGGATTCCCGGCAGCCATAGAGGTTGTCGAACTTCGACTTCGTGACGCTGTCATTCACGTTGATGGCGGGGAAGAGCAGCTTGCCCTCCTTGGCCATGGTGTAGAGGCGGTGGACGCCCGTCGTCGTCTCCTCGGACACGCCCTTGATGGCCTCCGCGAGCTTGGCGAACCAGCCCGGCTTCTCGGTCAGCGTCTTCTTGATCAGGGCGTAGAAGACCTCCTCCTCCTCGTTCGTGGGGGAGTCGAGGAAGGCGGTGCTGCCCTGCTCCGCGCGCAGGCCGTAGTGGACCAGCAGCGTCATGTCGCCGCCATCGTCCAGCAGCAGGTTCGGCTCGCCGCCATCGGCCCATTCCAGGGTGCGGCGGACATAGTCCCAGTAGTCCTTCAGGCTCTCGCCCTTCACCGCGAAGACCGGCGTGCCGGAGGCGGCGATCGCGGCCGCGGCGTGGTCCTGGGTGGAGAAGATGTTGCAGGACGACCAGCGGACATCGGCACCGAGCGCCTTCAGCGTCTCGATCAGCACCGCCGTCTGGATCGTCATGTGCAGGCAGCCGGCGATCCGGGCGCCCTTCAGCGGCTGGCTGTTCCCGTATTCCCGGCGCGTCGCCATCAGCCCGGGCATCTCGTCCTCGGCGAGGTCGATCTCCTTGCGCCCCCAGGCCGCGAGGGAAAGGTCGGCGACGACGTAGTCGGTCTTCGGGGGCAGGGCGTCGGGCATGGGTCGGGTCTCCGGAACGGCCGGTCGCGTATCACGGAGGGTGGGGCATGTCCAAGCGATAAGAACGATATCAGGATATCTTTATGTCATATCCGTCGCGTGACGCTCCTCGCTTCACCCGGGATTAAGCCCCTTCACGCATCCTTGAGCCCGCTCCTTCCCGGTCAGGGCTCCCCATGCTCCCACATCGCCGCCACGGCGGACTCGCGCGCGGCCTGCTCGCGGCGAGCGTCACCCTCGCCCTCCTGGGCAGCGGCGCCTCCTGGCACCTCGCGCGCGAGCGGGACCGCCTCCTGGCCGATGAGGGCGCGCGGCTGCGCGTCCCGGCCACCGCCATGGCCGAGCGCCTGGAGGAGGGCCTCGGCCGCTGGCTCACCGAGGCGCGTCGCCTGGCCGCCAATCCCACCCTCCGCGCCGCCCTGGCCACGCCCGAGGATGCCTTGGGACAGGGCCGGGAGGTGCTGGATGCCCTGCAGCAGCGCGCCCCGGAACTGACCTGGGTCGGCATCGTGCGACCGGACGGCACGGTGCAGGCCGCGACCGAGGGGCTGCTCGAGGGTCGCAACATCGCCCACCGCCCGATCTTCCGCGGCGGGGTGGAGGGCCCCTTCCTCGGCGACATCCACCCCGCCCAGATGCTCGACCGGCTGCTGCGGGAACGCCGGCCGACGATGAACGCCGCCCCGATCCAGTTCGTGGACGCCGCCGTGCCGGTGCTCGCCCCCGGCGGCACGATGCTCGGCGTCGTGACCCTGCACATAGACTGGAACTGGGCGGTGGGGCAGCGCGAGATCGTGCTGGCCGGCCAGCCCGACCCGGATCCCGAGCTGCTGGTGGTGGACGTGGACGGCAAGGTGATCCTCGGCGGCGGGCCGGAGCTGGCCGCCGCCCCCGATCCCGCCCTGCTGGTGAACGCGCCGGCCCGCGGCTGGGTGGTGGGACCGGACTGGCTGACGGCCACGGCCCGGACCCGCTCGGTCAGCGGCCATCCCGGCCTCGGCTGGTCGGTCGCGGTGCGGCGGAGGGTGACGGAGGTGCTGCGGCCGCTGCAACGCACGCGCCTCGGTCTCGCGGCGCTGGCCCTGGCCGGGGCAGTGGGCGCCGGGCTCCTGGCCGCCCGCCATGCCCCGCGCCGCACCGCCCTGGCAGCCCGCGGGAACTGAGATTGGCTGGCGGCACCGGACGGGAAGCTCCGCCCGGTCCGCGCGCGGCCCTAGCCCCGCTCCGCCCCCGGCGTGAAGCCCATCACCAGCTCCTGGATGCGCTTGGGGTCGGACTGCTCCATCACCCGGCGGGCGAAGCGGGCGCAGTCGTCCACGTTCAGCGCGCGCACCATCTGCTTCACGCGCGGGATGGCGCTCGCGTTCATGGACAGGCTGCGCAGGCCCAGCCCCATCAGCAGCGGCACCAGCCGGGCGTTCCCCGCCATCTCCCCGCAGACGCTCACCGGCATCCGCAGGCGTAGCGCCGCCTCGGTCGCGAACTGGATCAGGCGCAGCACGGCCGGGTGCAGCGGATCATAGAGGTGGGAGACCTCCGCCTCCGCCCGGTCCACCGCCAGCGTGTACATTGCCAGATCGTTCGTCCCGATCGCGAAGAAGTCGGCCTCCAGCGCGATGGCATCGGCCGCCAGGGCGGCGCCCGGCGTCTCGATCATGGCGCCCAGCGGCGGCAGCTTCTCCGGCAGGTGGACGCCGCGGCGGCGAACGCGGCGGGCGACGCGCTCATAGACCTCGCGGGCCGCGCGCACCTCCTCCGGCACCGTCACCATCGGCAGCAGCACCCGCACCGGGCCCTGGGCGGCGACGCGCAGGATGGCGGCGAACTGCACCTCCAGCAGCTCCGGCCGCTTCAGCAGCATCCGGATGCCCCGCAGGCCGAGCGCGGGGTTCGGGCCGGTGTGCAGCGGCGCGACGCCCTCGCCCAGCGCCTCCATGTCCTTCTCGCCGCCCCAGTCGAGCACGCGGATCGTGACGCCTGCCCCGTCCGTGCCCTCCACGATCTGGCGATAGGCCTCGAAATGGGCGTCCTCGTCCGGCACCTCGCGCCGGTTCATGAAGAGGAACTCGGTGCGCAGCAGCCCGATGCCCTGCGCGCCCGCCTGGGCGATCAGGGGCAGCTCCGCCGGGATCTCCAGATTCGCCTGGAGCTCCATCTCCTCCCCGTCCGTGGTGACGGCGGGCAGGCGGCGCAGCTTGCCGAGGCGCGTGCGCTCCTTCGCGTAGGCGACCATCGCCTCGCGGCCCTGGGCCAGCGCCTCCGGCCCCGGACGCAGGACGATCGTCCCGGCGCCGCCATCCAGCACCGCCGCGTCCCCGCGGGAGAAGGAGTTGGTCAGGTCCGTCAGGCCGAGCACGCTCGGGATGCCCAGCGCGCGGAGCATGATGGCGGTGTGGCCGTCCGCGCCGCCCTCCTCCGTCGCGACGCCGGCGATGCGGGAGGGATCGAGCAGCGCGGCGTCGGCCGGCGTCAGTTCCTCGGCGACCAGGATCGAGCCCTCCGGCACGTCCTTGAACGACCGGAAGCCGGATTGCGTGAGGTTGCGGGTCAGGCGCCGGGCGATCTCGTGCACCTCGCCGGCGCGGCGGCGGAGCCCGGCCTTGTCGTCGTCCTTCGCGGCCAGGATGGCGTCGGCGATGGCCGTCGCCTCGTCCTCCACCGCCGTCTCGGCGGCCAGCAGCTCCGCCTCGATCCGCTTGCGCGCGTTCCGGATGAGGCGGGATTCGCCGAGCATCATGGAGTAGGCGTCGAGCAGCGGCTCCAGCTCCTCCTGCGCCTCCTCCGGCAGGATGGCCAGCCGCGACTTCAGCTTCGCCACCTGCTTGCGGGACGTGGCGACGGCGGCCGTCAGGCGGGCGCGCTCCGGCTCCACCTGGTCCGCCGTGATCTGACGGCGCGGCGCGGCCGCCGGCGCCTCCGCGGTATCATACAGGGTGCCGATCGCGACGCCCGGGGAGATCGGGAGCCCCTTGATCGCCAGCTCCCGCGTGCGGCGGGCGGGCCGCTTCGCCTCGGCGGTGGCGAGCGCCTTGCTGTCCGCGGGCTTCCCGTCCGGCCGGCCGTCGGCGGCCTTGGAGGCGGGCGCGTCGGTCTTCATCCGTCCTCCTCTGGCCCCGCGGCGCCGTCCGCCGCCTCGTTGACGTCCCTCAGTCCCGCCGGGGGCGCCGGGCCCCCGGCCGGCTACTCCTCGTGGAAGCCGGCCTCGATCAGGCCGGCCACCTCGTCCAGCGCCTCACGCGCGTCGAAGCCCTCGGCCTCGACCACCACGGTGCTGCCCTTGCCGGCGCCGAGCATCATCAGCCCCATAATGGAGCAGGCCGGCACCTTCTGCCCGTCATGCGAGACCGAGACGCAGGAACAGTGCTTCTCCGCCACGTTCACCAGCTTCGCCGCGGCGCGCGCGTGCAGCCCGCGGGAGTTGCGGATCACGATGCTGCGGCGGAGCACCATCGGGTCGCTGGCGGGTTTGTCCACGCAGGCCTCCATCGGTGCGGCCGCCCGTTCCACCTGACCGAGCCAGCTCATCTCAGCGCTTTCCTCCATTCGCGGCCAGCGCCTCGCCCCGCAGGGTGGTCGCGGTCGCCATGTATTTCCGTCCCGCGTTCACCGCGTACTCCACCGCCTCGGACAGCGGCTGGGTTCCGCGCACGCGGGCCAGCTTCACCAGCAGCGGCAGGTTCACCCCGGCGATCACCTCGACATGCCGCTCCGCCCCGTTCACCACGGGGTCCTGCATGGAGGTGGCGAGGTTCGACGGCGTGCCGCCGAACATGTCGGTCAGCACCACGACGCCGTCGCCCTGCTCCACCTCGTCCACGGCGTGGCGGATGTCGGCGCGCCGGGTCTCCAGCGCGTCATCCGGGCCGATGCAGACGGTGCGGACGTGCTTCTGCGGCCCCACCACGTGCTCCATCGCGAGGCGAAGCTCCTCCGCGAGGTGACCGTGGGTGACCAGGACCATGCCGATCATGGCGTGTCCGACACGGCCTCGCGCAGGGCGGCCTGGCAGGGCGGGCGGGTCGCTTGCGGGGGTTCGGGGGGATGAGGATTCGGGGCCGCGGGGCGCGCGGCCGGAGTGGGGGTGGTCATCTCGGGGGCGGTTATATGGGGTGCGGCAGGGGCCGCGGGGAGACGGGTCTCCCGGATTCCCAGCTCCCGGTGGGTCAGGTCCACCGGCCAGCCGTTCCGGGTCAGATGGGTCGCCAGACGCTCGGCCGCGAGCACGGATCGATGCTTCCCGCCGGTGCAGCCGAGCGCGACGGTGAGGTACTTCTTGCCCCCCGCCGCATAGGCCGTCCAGAGCGGGTCCAGCAGGGCCGTCATGCGCCCCCAGAAGGGTTCCCAGGCGGGATCGGAGGCGATGAAGGCGGCCACCGGCGCGTCGCGCCCCGTCAGCGGCCGCAGCGCCGGGTCGTAATGCGGGTTCCGCAGGAAGCGCAGGTCGAAGACGAGGTCCGCCTCCCGCGGCAGGCCGCGCGGATAGGCGAAGGACTGCACCGCCACCGAGAGGCCGGCCGCACCGCCGGCGCCGTAGCGCCGCTCGATCATCTGGCGCAGCGCCGGCAGCGCCAGGGCGGAGGTGTCCAGCAGCCAGTCCGCCTCCCCCCGCAGCGGCGCCATCAACGCCTCTTCCCGCGCGATGCCGTCCGCGACGCTCGCCCCCAGCGCGCCGCCGGGCGCCAGCGGGTGCCGGCGCCGCGTCTCGGAGAAGCGGCGGGCCAGCACCTCCGGGTCGGCCGTGACGAAGACCAGCTCCACCTGGGCGCCACGGGCGTGCAGCGCCTCCATGCCGGCCCGCAGCAGCTCCGCATCGAAGCCGCGGGTGCGGGCGTCCACCCCGATGGCCAGCGGGGCGTCGCCCGCCTCGCTCAGCAGGTCGCCCAGCACCGACAGGGGCGGGTTATCCACCGTCTCGTGGCCCAGATCCTCCAGCGTGCGGAGCACGGTGGACTTGCCGGCGCCGGAAAGGCCGGTGACGAGGATGGCGGGCCGCGGGGCGCTCACGGCGCCGCCTCCAGCGCGCCCGCGCGGAGGGTCACGCGCCCGGCCAGCGCATCCAGGGCGAGAGCGATCTTGCGCGGCGCCGAGGCCTCGGTCGCGTGCAGGGCGATCCGCGGCAGGGAACGGCCCAGCGCCTCCCAGCGCGCCGGCCGCGGCAGGCGCGGCACGTCGGCGCGCGGCACGCAGTCCACCACCAGCGACAGCGCGGTCTCCGGCTCCGCCTCGAATCCCTCCAGGATGCCGAGGCCGCGCACCTCGATCATCCCGCGCAGCCGCTCCGGCGCCGCGGCGCGGACAGCGTCGCCCTCCGCCCGCAGCAGCACCTGGTCATCGGCCACCAGCCGCCAGCCCGCGCCGGTCAGGCGCAGGACAAGGTCGGACTTGCCGGACCCGGGCGGGCCCAGCAGGAGCACGCCGGCGCCGTCCCGCGCGGCGCAGCTGCCATGTTGCAGCATCGGCTGGTTCGCAAATTCCCCCAAAGTGGCCGGACCCTGGCAGAGATTTAATCCTGCCGGAAGGGCCGCCCGGGGCGGCGGTTGGACAGGCGGCCGGGGATCGCGCAAAGGCAGGGCATGGACGCTCCGCCTCCCGCCGCCTGGGCCATCTCCCCCGCCGACATCCGGGCCGCCGCCGCGCGGATCGCGCCGCATGTCCGCCGCACGCCGCTTCTCGCGCTGCCGGCCGCCGCGCTCGGCACCCCCTGCGACGTGGTCCTGAAGCTGGAGCAGACCCAGGTCAGCGGCTCCTTCAAGGCGCGCGGCGCCTTCAACGCGCTGCTGCAATCCAACGCCGGAGCGGCCGGGGTGATCGCGGCCTCCGGCGGAAATCACGGGGCGGCCGTGGCGCACGCTGCCCGGGCGCTCGGCCTGCGGGCGGAGATCTTCGTGCCGGAGCTGACGACCCCCGCGAAGGTGGCCCGCATCCGCGAGACCGGCGCCGTCGTTGTCCAGGGCGGCGCCACCTATGCCGAGGCCCTGGCCGCGAGCCAGGCCCGCCAGGCCGAGACCGGCGCCGTCTCCGTCCACGCCTATGACCAGCCGGAAACCCTCGCCGGCCAGGGCACCACTGCCCTGGAGTTCGGGGAGGACGCGCCGGACCTGACCCACGCCCTGGTCGCCTGCGGCGGCGGCGGCCTGATCGGCGGCATGGCGGCCTGGTGGGCGGGCAGCACGACCGCCGTCATCGGCGTGGAGCCGGAGGGCTGCCCCACCCTGCACAGCGCTCTGCGCGCCGGCACGCCGGTGGACGCCCCGGTCGGCGGGCTGGCGGCGGACAGCCTCGGGGCGCGGCGCGTCGGCGGGCTGATGTTCGCCGTGGCGCGGGACGCGATCCGGGACTCGGTCCTCGTCCCCGACGAGGCCATCCGCGACGCCCAGCGCCGCCTGTGGAACGCCTGCCGCGTGGTGGCCGAACCCGGCGGTGCGACGGCCCTGGCCGCCCTCCTCTGCGGCGCCTGGACGCCGCCGCCGGGCGCGCGGGTCGGCGTGCTGGTCTGCGGCGGGAACTGCGATCCGGGGTCGGTGGCCTAGCTCCTCCCCGGACAGGCCCCTGCCCGGGCGGCCCGCGTCAGTCCCGCTGGAAATCCATCCCCGTGGGGGAGGGGACGATCTGGCCGCCATACAGGTTCCCGCCATCGGCGTACCACGCCGCCCGACCCGGCGCCGCACCGATCTGGAACCCCGGGCGCTGGCCGTTCCCGCTGGACATGAAGGTCTGCTTCGGAGCGATCGCCTGCCCGTTCGCATAGTAGGAGGCGGTGCCGGAGGCCTGGCCGTGCCGGTCGTCGCGCTTCCGGAGGTTCGCTAGCATGGTCGCCTCCGTCGCCGTGATCAGACCGTCCATCCGCGCCTCGTTGAGCATCCAGGCCCAGCCCTTCTCCTCGCCGAGCATCTCGAACGCCAGGCGCTTGACCTTCAGGGGCGTCCAGATGGCGTTGTGGCGCTTGAAGTAGGAGCCGATCTTCGCGCCCTTTTTCAGCACTCGCGCGACGACGGTCGAGCAGTTCTTCCGCACCATCTGGTAGTGGCCGTTCTGCTTGAGCCGGATCAGGTCCCACTCGGCCTGCATCAGTGCCGTGTTCAGGTCATGGATCTGGATCACGTGGTCCGGCGCATAGCCCTCGAACTCCAGGTCCTTGAGG
Source organism: Muricoccus radiodurans (assembly GCF_050154705.1). Taxonomy (GTDB): domain Bacteria; phylum Pseudomonadota; class Alphaproteobacteria; order Acetobacterales; family Acetobacteraceae; genus Roseomonas; species Roseomonas radiodurans. Next base: position 3,824,547 of record NZ_CP189561.1, read on the forward strand.
AAGTTCCTCGCGACAAGGGAGTTCTCGGAGTCGAAGAGCCCGGCGCCGTTCTCCGGCCAGTAGCTGACATAGCTCGGCTTCGTGCGGCTCCAGGTCTTGCCGATGAGCATGGAGGAGTGCCCGACATAGGTCTGGCTCCCCGCAAGGTTGTTGTTCCAGATCACCACGACGGTCATGGCCGGCTCCTGTCGTCCCCTGGCCGCCGGGCCGGTAGCGCCGGCGTTCCGGGCCGGGAATGGCGGTTGGCGCCGTGGACCAGAAGCCCCCATGATTGTCCCGGACAATCCAGGACAAAGAACCGGACATGCCCTGCGTGAAGGGGTGCGAACGGCGAGCGCTCCTCCGGAGCGCGCCCGGTCAGGCGGCCGCGTGAGCCTTCAGCCGAAGGTCCAGGCGCACGGCTTCGCGGAGAAGCTGCGCCTGACCGCAGCGGCGCTGGGCTGCACGAGCCAGAAGGAACTCGCGCTCGCCTTCCACCGCGCCCATCCGGACAGCGCCTTCGACCTCGCCCGGTCCTACAAGTGGATCCAGGGCCGCACGCTGCCGCGCTCGGCGAAGGTCTTCGAGGAATGGGCCGCCCTGCTCGACCTCGGCCGCTCCGCGGCGGAGCTGCTCGCCTGCAGCCCGGAGGTTTTCCGGCGCTGGATCACCGAACGCCACGGCCCCGTGGCGGTGCCGGTGGACGGCCCCGGGGCGGGAACGGAGCGGCCCGGGCCGCCCGTCCGCGGCACCGGCGCCCTGCAGGGCGGCTTCGCCTGCTTCTCCCACGCGCAGTCGCCCTATTTCCGTGGCCGGATCATCCGCGGCTCGCTGACCTTCGGGCTGGCAGGCGCGCGGGGCGGGGCGCCGGTCGCCCGCTATGCCCAGGCCATTGCCGGCGGCATGGCGCGGGCGGATGGGACGGTGCGGATGTACGGGCAGACGCCGTGCCTGGAGCTGCACGCCGCGGTGCCGGGCCTGGCGCCGATCTACATGACGCTGTTCCGCCCGACCCCACCGGCCAGCGTGCTGGCCGGCATGATGCTGAGCTTCACGGTGGTGGATCCGGACCACCAGCCGCCCTACGCCACGCGCTTCCTGGCCGTGCGGGTTCCAGACGCGGCCCTCGTGCCGCTCGAGGCCTCGAACCGCTACCTCGCGGCGGAGGAGTGGCCGCCCTCCTCCGACCTCGCCGCGCTGGGCCTGGCCGTGGGCGCCGCACCGGAGCTCGATGCCTGCCTGGCCGAGTGCCTGGGGGACGGGAGAGAAGCTGGCTCGGACCGCCTTCCCGCCGCGGCCGTCATCCGGCTGACCGCTGCCTGCGACCGGGTCTGGCTGGCCACCGAAGAGGCCTCCGCCCGGACCCGGGCGGGCGGCACGGCGCCGCGCCCTGCGGCGGGAAGGAGCGCCCGCCGGACCGCCACGGCGCGGCAAGGGGCAGAAGACATCACGCGGCGCTGATCGCCGCGGCGGGGCCGCCGGCGCTACCCGAGTTCGGATACCGCCGGCACCGAGGGCAGTCCCGGACCGCTGATCCCGCGGGCCGCGCGGACCGCGCGCAGTACGGCGGCCGCGACGACATGGGGCACGATCGCGCCGAGGGCGGCCATGTTCCCGGGCAGGCCGCTCTTGCCGGTGGCCAGGGCGAAGACCGTGTCGCCATCGGACATGGTGTGGATGGGGTCGATGGCCCGTGCCAGCCCGTCATGGGCGGCCCCGGCCAGGCGGCGGCACTGGGCCTTGGTCAGCGTGGCGTCGGTCGCGATCGCGCCGATGGTGGTCGCCATGCCGGCCTGCATGGAGGGCGGCAGCTCCCCGCGCAGGATCGCGGCCGTCGTGCCCATGGGGCGGCGGCCCTCCGGGTCCCGCGCGCCCGCGACGACTTGGCCGGTCGCGGGGTCGATCACGTCGCCCACGGCGTTGACGGCGATGATGGCGCCCACGGTAATCCCGCCGACCTTCACCGCCGCCGTGCCGATCCCGCCCTTCATCGCCCGGGACAGGCCGTAGAGCTTCCCCACCGTGGCACCCGCGCCTGCACCGACGGATCCCTCCTCCGGCGCGGCGGTGGAGGCCGCCGCGCAGGCGGCGTGGCCGGCCGCGGCGTCCGGGCGGATGCGGTGATCGCCCACCGAGAGATCGAAGAGGATCGCGGCCGGCACGATCGGCACGCGGGCGGGGCCGGCGGGGAAGCCGATGCCCTTCTCCTCCAGCCAGCGCGTCACGCCGCCCGCCGCATCCAGCCCGAAGGCGGACCCGCCGGAGAGCAGGATCGCGTGCACCTGGGAGACAAGGTTCGAGGGGTCCAGCAGGTCCGTCTCCCGCGTGCCGGGGGCGGCGCCGCGCACGTCCACGCCGGCGGTCGCGCCGTCTTCGGTCAGGATCACGGTGCAGCCGGTGGGGCGGCGCGGGTCGGTGAAGTGGCCGACCTGGATGCCGGGGACGTCGGTGATGGCGCCGCCGAGCGGCGGGCGCGGCGCGGGCTGCGCCTCCGCACCGGCGGCGAGGAGCGCGGTGCCGAGGCCCAGCGCGGCCTCGGTCGTGAAGGCGCGGCGATCCATGGCGGGCTCCCGGTGCGAGGAGAGGGACGATAGGAGGCGGGTCGGGACCGGTTCAAGCCGACCACCGGCCGCCCTTCCGCGGCAGCCTGACAGAAAAAGGAGGGGGTCTGGGGGAGTTCCCTCCCCCAGCCTTTCCCCCGTCAGGCCAGTCCCAGTTCCTTCAGCACCGTCTCCGTATCGGCGCGGTCCCGGGCCAGGAAGGCCTCGAACGCCTCGCCGGTCAGGAAGGAGTCGTCCCAGCCGCGCTCGGCCAGGATCGCCTGCCAGGGCGCGCTCGCGTGCAGCTCGGTCGCGAACTCCATCAGCGCCGTCCGCGCGGCGGGGGTCAGGCCCGGCGGCCCGAACAGCCCGCGCCAGTTGGTGGAGACCACGTCCAGCCCGCTCTCCCGCAGCGTCGGCACCGCGGGGTCCACGCGGCGTTCCCCGGTGGTGGCCAGCAGCCGCACGCGCCCGGCCCGCGCCTGCTCCGAGAATTCGGACCAGCCGGCGATGCCCGCCTTCACCTGCCCGCCGATCACCGCCGCCTGTGCCGGGCCGCCGCCGGGGAAGGCGACGAAGGAGGCGTCCCGCACCGACTTGCCGAGCGCCCGCAGCATCAGCGCGAAGGCCACGTGGTCCGTGGTGCCGACGCCGCCGCCCGCGACCGGCACCGCGCGCGCATCGGCCCGCAGCGCCGCGACGAGGTCCCCGATGGTGCGGAAGGCGCTGTCGGCCGGCACCACGATGACCGCGGATTCGTCGGTCATCCGCGCGATCGGCACGCAGTCATTCAGGGAGACCGGGGTGCGGTTGGTCAGCGTCGCCCCGACCATCGCCGCGCCCGAGACCAGCAGCGCGTCCGACCGCCCGCGCCGCGTGTTCAGGAAGCGCGGCAGGCCCACCGTGCCCCCGGCGCCGCCGACATTCTCGAACTGAAAGCTGCCGACGAGGCCGGCGGTCCGCGCCGCCTGCTCCACCGCCCGGCCCAGCCCGTCCCAGCCGCCGCCGGGATTGGCGGGGACGAAGACGGACAGGCTCTGGAAGCGCGGTCGCGGTGCGCCGCCGGCCGGGGCCTGGGCGCGGGCCGTCACGGGGATCAGCGCCGCGGCCACGAGCAGGGCGCGACGCCCGGTCGGGCGGGTGATGGACATGGTTCCTCCGGTCCGGACCGATCTCGGGCCGGCGGTCTCCGGCGTCCGGGGGTCCAGGTCGCTGTTGCCCGCTCCGATCCGCCGCTCCGGCTCGCCGGTCCGGGCGGATCGGGTCTCGGCGCCGCTCTTCGGGGCGGGGCCGGTCCGGGCGATGATGGCGCCCGGCCGCTCCAGGCGCTACCCGCCCCGGGCCCGGTCCGGATCGGTGGCGCGCAGGATGAACTCCTCCACCTGCGGGGCGTAGTCGCGCCACAGCCCGGCCAGTTCCGCGATGGGGTCCTTCGCCCGGTCCACGCGCAGGTCGGCCAGCGGGAAGTCGTGGGCACCGTGGACCTCGAGCACGGCGGAGACGACGGGACCGTGCTCCCCGCCCGCCGCCTCGCCGGCGGCCAGGGCGGCGAGCAGGCGGTCGGCCAGAGGGGCGCCCGGATCGGCGGCGAAGGCCGCGACCATGGCGGCCGGCACGCCGTCATTCGCCAGGATGTTGCCGATCGCCACGCAGTCCCGGCCGTGCGCGTGGTTGTGCGCCGGCTTCACCCGCGCCCCGTGGAAATGCGCCGTGCCGCCGCGGGCATCCAGCGCGGCCAGCTGCCGCCAGCCGTGATGCGGGGTGGAGGCGACGAGCGCGTCCACCGTCTCCCGCGCCGAGCAGCCGCTGCGCAGCAGGGCCACGCCGCGCGGGCCGAGCCGCGGGTCCGTCCGGTGCTGCGTCAGCACCGCGCCCACCCCCGCCGCGATGTGCTGGATGCGCGCCCCGACCCCGATGTTGGAGGTGGCACCGGCCGCGCCGATCTGCCCGGTGCGGGCGCAGCGCCCGAGAAGGGAGAAGGTCATGGCCGCGATCCTGCGGCCCGGCCGGAGGGCTGTCCACGCGCCCCGCCGCGCGACGGGGGCTCGCCCTTTCCGCCATGCGCCCATTCTGCCCGCTGAAAGGGGCTTGTCTTCGCGGCGAGCGCGTGTCCAATGCCATCACGGAAACGAGAGCGTGTGTTCACCGCCATCATGTCGCGCGCCCTCTGGCTCGCCCTTCTGCTCCTGGCCGCGCCCGCCCTGGCCGAGGAGGTGCCGGCCACCGGCAGCGATTTCGGCGGCGCCGGGCTCATCGAGATGCGCAACGCCCGCTTCCGGGAGGACGGCACGCTGGAGGCCGGGGCGGCGCTGCGCCACCAGCGGCGCTTCTACTTCCTCAACTTCCAGGCCCTGCCCTGGCTGGAGGCAACCTTCCGCCTGACCGAGCGGCTGGACGCCACCGCCGGCCAGGGCACCACGACCGACCGCTCCTTCGACGTGAAGCTGCGCCTGCTGGAGGAGGGGCCCTGGAACCCGGCCCTCGCGGTCGGGCTGCAGGACCTGATCGGCACGGGGATCTATGGCGGCGAATACATCGTGGCCTCCCGCCGCTGGCATGGGGTGGACGTCTCGCTCGGCCTCGGCTTCGGGCGGCTGGGGACGCGGGGTGATCTGACCAACCCACTGGTCAACCTCGCGGAGGGCTTCGCCACCCGCCCGCGCGAGGTCGGGCGCGGCGGCACGCTGCGCCTGGACTTCTTCCGGGGGCGGGAGGTCTCGCTCTTCGGCGGGGTGGAGCTGGACCTGCCGGCCCTACCCACGCCCTGGGGCGAGGTGGACGGCTTCCGCGCGAAATTCGAGTTCTCCGGCGACGCGCTGCGGGACGAGCGCGGCGGCTATCCCGTGCGCCGCGGCCCGCTGCGCGGGGAGGCGCGCAGCCCCTTCAACCTCGGCCTGCAGTGGCAGGGGGAGCACGTGGATGCCGGGCTGCACTTCGTGCACGGCACGGACCTGCTCTTCCGCCTGTCCTTCCGCATGGACCCGGCCCGCCCGCCCACCGCGCCGCCGATCCGCCCCATCCCCGTCCTGCCCGCCCGCCGCGACGTGCCGCTGGACGCGGGGGAGCGCGCGGCCGCGGTCTTCGCCGCGCTGGAGACGGCGGGGTTCCGGCCGCTCGCCTATGCCGAGGAGGGGGTGGAGGCCCGCATCGCCGTGGCGGAGGGCCGCTTCCGCACCGCGCCGCAGGTCGCGTCCCGCGTGCTGCGCGCCACCAACGCCCTGCTGCCCGCCGCGGCGGAGATGCTGCGCGTCTCCTGGTGGCAGGCCGGGGCCGAGACGGCGGAGCTGCTGGTGCCCCGGGGCATGCTGGAGGGCGCCGCGCGCGGCGCCGTCAGCCCGGAGGAGGTCTGGGGCGCCACGACCCTCCTGCCCGCCGACGGCGAGTCCTGGGCGGGGGAGATCACCGCCCCCTCCCCCCGCGTGGACTGGATCCTGGAGCCGCGGCTGAACCTGCAGCTCGGCGATCCCACGCGCACGATCCGCTACCAGGGCGCGGCGGCGGCCGGGGTGCGGGTGGATTTCGGCGCGGGGTTCAGCGCGGCGGGCGCGATCCAGCAGGCGGTGTTCGGCAACCTGGACAACAGCCCGCGCTCCGACAGCCAGCTCCCGCACGTCCGCAGCGACTTCGGGCTCTACGCGCGGGACGGGAAGACCTCCATTCCCGCGCTCTACGCGGAGCGGGTGTGGAACCTGGCGCCGGACCTCTTCGCCCGCACGACCGCCGGCCTGCTGGAGCCGATGTTCGGCGGCGTCTCGGCCGAGGTGCTGTGGCGCCCGCAGGATTCCCCCTTCGCGGTCGGGCTGGACCTGAACCTCGTGCAGCAGCGGGCGACGGACGGGCTGTTCGGCTTCCGCGACTACGGCGTGGTCACGGGGCACCTGTCGCTCTACGCCGACCTGCCGGTGTGGAACCTCTACGGCATCGTCCGGGCCGGACGGTATCTCGCGGGCGACTGGGGCGCGACGGTGGAGATCGGCCGGCGCTTCGACAGCGGCATCGAGGTGGGCGGCTTCGCGACGCTGACGAACGTGCCCTTCTCCCGCTTCGGGGAGGGGTCCTTCGACAAGGGGATCTATGTCCGCATCCCGCTGGATCTGTTCGGGGCGGAGAGTCGCGGCAGCGGCACCGCCGTCATCCGCCCGGTGCAGCGCGACGGCGGACAGCGCCTGGCCGTGGACAATCCCCTGTGGGAGGTGACGCGCGCCGGACGCGCCGACGCGGTGCGGCGGGGAATCGGCGGATACCTCCGCTGACCCTGGCCCGCGCGCCCTATCGGATCAGGAAGAGCCGCTGGAAGAGCGTTCCGCCGAGGAAGCGGGAGAAGACGACGAAGTAGGCGATGACGGCGGCGAAGAGCAGGAAGGCCGACCCGCCCTCGAGGCGGAAGCCGCCCTCCGTCAAGCCGCCCGTGGCGGCGCCGATCGCGAAGCCGGCGGCGAAGAAGATGAAGACCGTGTCGAGGATGCCGGCCACGAGGCGGCGGAAGAAGCCGGCGCGGCGGGGCTCGATCGCGAGGGTCTGGGACATCGGGACGTTCTCCGGTGGGGACGGCCGTTCCATAGAACGAACCGCTCCCCGCCGGGCAGCGCGCGGATGGTCGCGTCCGTCGCGCGACCGCGCGTCAGTTCACGGTGATCCGGGCTTCCCGCACCACGCGGCCCCAGGTGGCGATCTCCTGCGTCATCTTTGTCCGCAGCTCCTCCGGCGTGGAGGAGAGCGCGTCGGCACCGGCCGCGGTCAGGCGCTGCTGGATGGCCGGATCGGCCAGGGCCTCCCGGATCACGGCGTTCAGCCGCGCGACGATCGGGGCCGGCGTGCCGGCCGGCGCCATGACGGCGCCCCAGGACGTCGCTTCCGCATTCGGCAGGCCGATCTCCGCCATCGTCGGCACCTCCGGCAGCAGGCCGGAGCGGCGCGGGCCGGCGGTGGCCAGCGCGCGCACGCGGCCACCCTGGATCTGCCCGATGGCGGAGGGAAGCTGGTCCAGCATGAACTGCACGTTGCCCGCCACCGTGTCGTTCAGCGCCGGCGCGCTGCCGCGATAGGGGACATGCGTCACCTCCACGTTGGCGGCCAGGCGGAAGAGCTCCGCCACCATGTGGGTGGAGGAGCCGGAGCCGGCGGAGCCGTAGGAGATGCGGCCGGGCTGGGCGCGCAGCAGGGCCAGGAACTCCTGAGCCGTGCGGGCCTGCACGGCCGGGTTCACGATCAGCACGTGGTCGGTCGCGAAGGCCATGGAGACGGGGACGAGGTCCTTCGCCGGGTCGAAGCCCATGCTGGCATAGAGGTGCTGGTTGATCGTCAGCGTGCCGGTGGTGCCCATCAGGATGGCGCTGCCATCAGGCGCGGAGCGGACGACGTTCTCCACCCCGATGTTGCCGCCGGAGCCGGTGCGGTTCTCGACCACCACGGGTTGGCCGAGGCGCTCGCTCATCCGGTCCCCGAGCACGCGCGCGACGACGTCGGTCGCGCCGCCGGCGGGGAAGGGAACGACGAAGCGGATCGGGCGGGTCGGCGCCCAGTCCTGGGCATGCGCGGGAACGGCCGCCAGGGCGGCGCCGGCGGCCATCAGGCCGCGGCGGGTGAAGCGCATCGTTTCCTCCGTCAGCAATAGGCGGCGTGGCGCCGCTTCAGCTCTTCCAGCACGTCGTCGGGATCGGCGGCCCACCAGCGGCGGGAGAGGATCTCCACCTCCACATGGCCGCGATAGCCGCCTTCCTCGACCATGGCACGGATGCCCGGAATGTCGATCACCCCTTCGCCCGGCAGGCCGCGGTCGAAGACGGTGTCGGTGGTCGGGACCAGCCAGTCGCAGGCGTGGAAGCCGGCGATGCGCTTCCCGGCGCGCTTGACCTGCTCCCGCAGCGCGGGGTCCCACCAGACGTGATAGACGTCCAGCGCGACGCCGCTGCCCTCACCGAGCTCGTCGCACAGGTCCAGCGCCTGGCCGAGCGTGGACAGCACGGAGCGGTCCGCGCAGGTCATGGGGTGCAGCGGCTCGAGCGCGATCGTCACGCCGGCGGCGCGGGCCTCGGCCATGATGGCGTGCAGGCCGTCCCGCACCATGGCGCGGGCGCCGTCGATGTCCTTCGATCCCGGCGGCAGGCCGCCGCAGACCATCACCAGGCAGGCGGCGCCGATCGTGTGCGCCTCCGCGATGGCGCGGCGGTTGTCCTCGATCGCGGCGGCGCGGCCGGCGGCGTCGGCCGCCGGGAACATGCCGCCGCGGCAGAGGCCGGAGACGGAAAGCCCCGCATCCCGGATCGCCTTCGCCGCCGCGTCCACGCCCATCGCCTGCAGCACGTCCCGCCAGGGGGAGATGCCGGGGATGCCGTGGCGCGCGCAGCCCTCGATGCAGTCCTTCAGCCCCCACCGCTCCTTGACGGTGACGGTATTCAGCGACAGCGGTCCCGGCGCCCCCATCAGGCGACGCCGTGCAGCGCGAGGAGCGACTTCATCCGCGTCACGGCCTGATCGGGATCGCGCAGCAGCCCGGCCTTGTCGGCCAGCCGGAACAGCTCGGAGAAGTGCTGGATGGATCGGGTGGATTGCTGGCCGCCGACCATGACGAAATGGTCCTGGTGGCCGTTCAGCCAGGCCATGAACACCACGCCCGTCTTGTAGAAGCGGGTGGGCGCCTTGAAGATGTGGCGGGACAGCGGGACCGTCGGCGCCAGGATGCCGTGGAAGGTCGAGAGGTCGTTCTTCGACAGCGCCGCCAGCGCCCCGCCCACCGCCGGCGCGATCGGGTCGAAGATGCCGAGCAGCGCGTCCGAGTAGCCCTGGGAATCGCCCGCGATCAGCTCCGCGTAGTTGAAGTCGTCGCCCGTGTACATCCGCACGCCCTTGGGCAGGCGGCGGCGCATGGAGATCTCCTTCTGGTCGTCCAGCAGCGAAACCTTCACGCCGTCCACCTTGTCGGCATGGGCGGCGATGACCTCCAGCGAGACGTCCATCGCCTTCATGTGGTCCTGATGGCCCCAGTAGCCCTCCAGCGCCGGATCGAACATCTCGCCGAGCCAGTGGATGATCACCGGCTCCTTCACCTGAGACAGCACGCGGTCATAGACGCGCACGTAGTCCTGCGGGGAGCGCGCGGCCTTCGCCAGCGCGCGAGAGGCCATGAGGATGATGCGGCCGCCCATCGCCTCGACCGCGGCGCACTGCTCCTCATAGGCGCGGATGACGTCGTCCACCGTCACGTCGGGGCCGGGCGCCAGGTGGTCCGTGCCGGCGCCGGATGCGATGACCGCGCCCGGCACGTCCTTCGCCGCGTCCAGGGAGCGGCGGATCAGCTCCTGCGCGCCCGTCCAGTCCAGCCCCATGCCGCGCTGCGCCGTGTCCATCGCTTCCGCGACGCCGAGGCCGAGCGACCAGAGGTGCTTGCGGAAGGCGATGGTACGGTCCCAGTCCACCTTCACGTCCAGCCAGGGGTCCTGCTCCGCCAGCGGGTCGGCGACGACATGCGCGGCGGCGAAGGCGATGCGGGGATAGGGCGGCTTCGCCACGGCGAAGTCGCCGGGCGCGCCGGTCTGGTAGGATTCGAGCGTGCCGGCGGCGGTCGGCAGGGTGATGGCGGGCATCGCTCAGGCCTCCAGCTTCGGCAGGTCGATCCAGCGGCGCTCGGCCCAGGATTGCAGCCCGGCCTCGGCGAGCTGCACGCCCTTGGCGCCGGCCAGCAGGTCCCAGGGGTAATCCGCCCGGTCGCCCACGAGGTAGCGCAGGAACTCCTCCCACTGCACGCGGAACCCGTTGGGGTAGGGCTGGGTATCCGGCACCTTCTGCCAGCCCTCGTAGAAGTTGATGGGCTGTGGCACGTCGGGGTTCCACACCGGCTTCGGCGTGTTCACGCGGGACTGCGTCCAACAATCCGTCAGGCCGCAGATGGCCGAGCCATGCGTCCCGTCCACGTGGAAGGTGACGAGGTCGTCGCGCCGCACGCGCGTGGTCCAGGAGGAGTTGATCTGCGCGACGATGCCGCCCTCCAGCTCGAAGGTGGCGTAGGCCGCGTCGTCCGTATCGGCCTGATAAGCGTTCCCCTGCTCGTCGTAGCGGGTCGGGATGTGGGTGGCGCCGAGGCAGGATACCGACTTCGTCTCGCCGAAGGTGTTGTCCAGCACGTAGCGCCAGTGGCAGAGCATATCGAGGATGATGCCGCCGCCCTCGTTCTTCTTGTAGTTCCAGCTCGGGCGCTGTGTGGGCTGCAGGTCGCCCTCGAAGACCCAGTAGCCGAACTCGCCGCGCACGCTCAGCAGCCGGCCGAGCATGCCGGAATCGATCACCATCTTCAGCTTGCGCAGCCCGGGCAGGAAGAGCTTGTCCTGCACCACGCCGTGCTTGATGCCGGCGGCCTTCGCCTGGCGGTACACGTCCAGCGCGTCGGCCAGGTTATCGGCCGTCGGCTTCTCCGTGTAGACGTGCTTGCCCGCGGCGATCGCCTTGCGGATGAGGGACGCGCGCATCTGCGTCGTCGCGGCGTCGAAGAAGACCGTGTCGTCGGGATTGGCGAGGCAGGCGTCGAGGTCGGTCGAGACGCGCTCCACCCCGTGCGCCTTCGCCAGCGCCTCCAGCTTCTCCCGGTTGCGGCCGACGATGATCGGATCGGGCATGACGCGGTCGCCGTTGCGCAGCGGCACGCCGCCGTCCTTCCGGATCGCCGCGATGGAGCGGATGAGGTGCTGGTTCATCCCCATGCGCCCGGTCACGCCGTGCATGATCAGGCCGATGCGCCGCTGCGCCATGACGTCTCCATCCCGCAAGTCTAAGGTAACCGGGCAGTTACCTACCGCCCCGCGGCCGCGCGCGTCAAGGCCGCAGCCAGCCCAGCACCACCTCGACGCAATGCGCCTCCCGCGCCTCCAGCGCCGGCTCGGCACCGAGCTCCGTGCCGAAGATGGTCGAGAGGGTGTGCATGTTGGCGACGTAGAAGTGCCCGATCGCGACGATCGTCACATAGGCCTGCATCGGGTCCACCCCCTGCCGGAACACCCCGGCCGCCGCGCCGCGCGCGAGCACGTCGCTCAGCGTGCCCAGCAGGGGGGAATACATCGCCCGCACCCGCTCGCTGCGGGACAGGTAAGCGGCGCGGTGGATGTTCTCCTGGTTCAGGAGCGAGACGAATTCCGGGTGCCGGGCGGTGTAGCGCAGATTGAAGCGCACCAGCCGCGCCATGGCGTCCGCGGGCGGCAGGTCGCCCACGTGGAGGGCGCGCTCCTCCGCCCGCTTCGCCTCATAGGCGGTCTCCAGCACCGTGAGCCAGAGATCCTCCTTCGAGCCGAAATAGGCGTAGAGCATGCGCTTGTTGGCGCCGGACCGCAGGGCGATGTCGTCCACCCGGGCGCCGGCCAGTCCGCGGGCGGCGAACTCCGCCAGCGCGGCGTCGAGGATGCGTTGGCGCGTCGCCTCCGCCCGGGGGCTGCGCGGCACGGTGCGGGGCGGGGCGGCGTCCATCGGGACGCATCCTGTGCGCCCGGACGCCGCAGCGCCAGCGGCGGGGCAGAGCGCCCCGCCCGAGCGCGCTAGTTCAGGGCGCCGAAGAGCCAGAGAAGGATGATGATCGGGATGGGGATCCCGATGAGCCAGAGAAGACCACCTTTGAGCATCGGATTCCTCCACCCGCTGTGCGACCCGTCAACGTGGGGGGCTTGCGGGAGGTTGCGGGGCCGTCGCAGCCTGAGCCGCATGGAAACGCCGATCAGCAACGAAACCCCCTGGGTTCCCTCGCAGCGCTACCCGGATGAGCGGCTGCGGGACCTCGATCCCTCCTTCGCAAAGTACCGCAACATGAATGGCGCGGTGCAGAAGCTCGCCGGCGGCACCCGCTGGGGGGAGGGGCCGGTGTGGTTCGGCGACCACCGCTGCCTCATCTGGTCCGACGTGCCGGCCAACCGGATGTTCCGCTGGGACGAACAGACGGGGCAGACGACGATCTTCCGCAGCCCCTCCAACTTCTCCAACGGCAACACCCGGGACCGGGAAGGGCGGCTGATCACCTGCGAACACCTCGGCCGACGCGTCGTGCGCACGGAGCATGACGGCCGCATCACCGTCCTCGCCGACGGGTTCGAGGGGAAGCGGCTGAACTCCCCGAACGACGTGGTGGTGAAGTCGGACGGGACGATCTGGTTCACCGACCCGCCCTTCGGCATCCTGGGCGACCATGAGGGCATGCGGGCCGAGAGCGAGATGCCCCAGGCCGTCTGGCGCGTCGATCCCGCCAGCGGCCGGATGTGGAAGATGGCGGACGACATCCTCGGGCCGAACGGCCTCGCCTTCTCCCCCGACGAATCCCTCCTCTACGTCGTGGAGAGCCGGGCCAACCCGCGCAACATCGTCTCCTACGCCGTGCGCGCGGACGGCACGCTCGGCCCCAAGCGGGACTTCATCACGGCGGAGGCGGGCGGCACGCCGGACGGCTTCCGGGTGGACGAGGACGGCAATCTCTGGTGCGGCTGGGGCATGGGGACGGAGGAGCAGGACGGGGTGCGCGTCTTCAACGCCGCCGGCGCGCCGATCGGCCACATCACGCTGCCGGAGCGCTGCGCGAATGTCTGCTTCGGCGGACCGCATCGGAACCGGCTCTTCATCGCGGGCGCGCGGTCACTCTACTCGGTCTTCGTGAACACGCGGGGCGTCGCGGGTGGCTGAACCGGCGCCGCGCCTCGTCACCCTGACGGGCGAGGCACTGCGGGCGCGGCTCCCGGACCTCGGCCGGCTGCGCGCCGCCGTCTTCCGGGAATGGCCCTACCTCTACGAGGCCGACCCCGGCTACGAAACCCGCTACCACGGCCCCTATGCCGAGAGCCCTGGCGCCGCCCTGATCCTGGCGCTGGCCGGGGAAGAGGCGATCGGCGCCTCGACCTGCCTTCCCTTGGCCGACGAGACGCCGAACCTTCGCGCACCTTTCGAGGCGCACGGCCTGGACCCAGCCCGCTTCTTCTACTTCGGCGAATCCGTCCTGCGGCCCGCCTGGCGCGGCCACGGCCTGGGTGTGGGGTTCTTCGCGGCGCGGGAGGCCCATGCCCGCGCGGTGCCCGGCATCCACTTCGCCACCTTCTGCGCCGTGGACCGCCCGGCCAACCATCCCGCCCGCCCGCCGGGCGCCGTGCCGCTGGACGCGTTCTGGCGGCGCCGCGGCTACGTCCCCATCCCCCTCTCCTGCCGGATGCGCTGGCGCGACCTGGGCGAGGCCGGGGAGACGGAGAAGACCCTTCGCTTCTGGGCGAAGCCCCTGGCGGACGCGCCCCTGCCCGTCTGACCCGACCGGTTTCCCGCGCGCCGCGGATCGGGGATGGTGCGCGCCGATGACACCACCCCCCGCCCGCCCGGTCCGCGTCGGCGCCCTCGCCTATGGCGTGACGCGGATCGCCTCCCTCGACGACTGGGCCGCGAAGCTCGACGCGCTGGTGGCCAAAGGCGCTGACGGCGCCGACCTGCTGGTCATGCCGGAATACGCCCCCATGGAGGTGGCCGCCGCCCTCGGCGCCAACGCCGACGCGGCGGCGGAGCTGGACGCCGTCTGCGACGTGGCGCCGGCCCTGCTGGACACGATGCGGGACGTCGCGCGCCACCACGGCGTCTGGCTCCTGCCCGGCACCCTGCCCTTCCGCGGCACGGATGGAACCGTGCGCAACCGCGCCCCGCTGATCGGCGCCGACGGCGCCGTGACCTTCCAGGACAAGCGCGTGATGACGCGCTTCGAGACGGAATCCTGGGGTGTCCGGCCCGGCGAGCCGCCCGCCGTCTTCGACACCCCCTGGGGCCGGATCGGGATCGCGGTCTGCTACGATGCGGAGTTCCCGGACCTCGTCCGCGCCGCCGTGCGGGCGGGCGCCTGGCTCGTGCTGGTCCCCTCCTGCACGGACACGCCGCAGGGCTTCAACCGGGTGTGGCTCTCCGCCCGGGCGCGGGCGCTGGAGAACCAGTGCTACGTCGCCGTCTCCCCCACCGTGGGGGACGCGCCCTGGCTGGCCGCGCTGGACGAGAACCGCGGACGCGCCGCCATCCTCGGCCCCGTCGATCGCGGCTTCCCGGAGAATGGGGTGATCGCGCAGGGCCCGTCGGACGCGCCCGGCTGGGTCTTCGCCACCCTCGACCCCGCGGCGCTCGACCGCGCCCGCGCGGACGGCGCCGTCCGCAACCACCGCGACTGGCCCGGTCCCGTCTCCGATCCCATTCCCCTTCGCCCGGAGAACCCCCGATGAACGCGGCCGAAGCCGTCATCCGCGCCTACTACGCCGCCTTCAACGCCGGCGACCGCACCGCCATGCTCGCCCTGCTGACCGAGGACGTGGCGCATGACGTGAACCAGGGGGGCCGCGAGGTCGGGCGCGACGCCTTCGCCGCCTTCATGGCCCGCATGGACGCGAGCTACCGCGAGCGGCTGGAGGACATCGTGGTCATGGTGGATTCCTCGGGCACCCGCGCCGCCGCGGAATACGTGGTGCACGGCACCTACCTCTCCACGGACGAGGGCCTGCCGCCCGCCACCGGCCAGACCTACGCCCTGCCCGGCGGCGCGTTCTTCACGCTGCGCGAGGGCCGCATCGCCCGCGTCACGAACTTCTACAACCTGCAGGACTGGCTCGCGCAGGTCGGCGCGGGCTGAAGGACGCGATGGCCCCGCGGAGGGCCGCTCGCTCCCGCGCCTTCGCCCGGTCGGGCAACCTCCGGCCCGGCCACCCTCTCGCGCGGATGCAACGAAGCTGGCTTAGTTTGTGCAAGGCTCCGTTCAGAGAGAGGTGTTCCATGCCCGTCCCGCCCCTTCGCCGCCTGCTGCTGTCGCTGGCCGGCACCGCCCTGGCCTCCCTGCTCGCGGTCCAGCAGGCGGGGGCTGGACCGATCCTCGACGCCGTGCGCCGCAACGGCGCGGTGCGCTGCGGCGTCTCCACGGGCGTCGCGCACATGTCCATTCCCGACGCCGCCGGCCGCTGGACCGGCTTCGACACCGAGATCTGCCGTGCCGTCGCGATCGCGGTCTTCGGCGATCCCGAACGCGCCCGCTTCGTCCCCACCACGGCGCAGAGCCGCTTCACCGCGCTGCAATCGGGAGAGGTGGACATGCTCTCCCGCACCACGGCGCTCACCCTCGCGCGCGACAGCACGATGGGCCTGACCCAGACGGTCGCCCATTTCTACACGGGCCAGGGCCTGCTGGTGCAGCGGCGGACCGGCGTGTCCCGCGCGACCGAGCTGAACGACGCCACGGTCTGCACCACCCAGGGCAGCACGAACGAGCGCACCCTGGAGGACTGGGCGCGGACCAACCGGGTCCGGATGACGCAGATCGCCTTCGACACCCAGCCCAACGTTCTCGCCGCCTTCATGGCCGGGCGGTGCGACGCCATCACGAACGACATGATCAACCTCGCGGCCAACCGGCTCGCGGCGCCCGACCCGAACGCCCTCGTCCTGCTGCCCGACCTCATCTTCAAGGAGATGCACGGGGTGCTCGTCCGCAACGGCGACGCGGAATGGGCCGCCCTCACCCGCTGGGCCGTCTTCGCCCTCATCCAGGCCGAGGAGTTCGGCCTGACCCGCGCCAATGTCGAGGAGATGCGCCGCACGAGCGCGGACCCGCAGATCCAGCGCTTCCTCGGGCGCAGCGACAACATCGGCGTCGGCTTCGGCCTCCAGGCCGACTGGGCCTACAACATCATCCGCCATCTCGGGAATTACGGCGAGGTGTACGAGCGCACCGCGGGCAGCGGCGGGCTCGGCATGGACCGCGGGCCGAACCGCCTGTGGAATCAAGGCGGCCTGCTCATGTCCTGGCTCTGGCAGTAGCGGCGCGCAAGGGACCGCCGGGGCGCGCGGGGCGCCGCCGGGGGCGGCGCCTCACCCCGGCGTGCTGAGCGTCCGCGCCACCGCCGCGCGCCAGGTGGCGTGGCGGCTGGCGACCTGCTCCGCGCTCATGCCCGGGTCGAAGCGGGCGCGGCGGTGCCAGTGGGAATCATCCCGCGCGTCGGGCGGCGGCAGTAGCCCCGCCCCCACGCCGGCGAGGTAGGCGGCGCCGAGCGCGGTCGTCTCGGTGAACTCCGGCACCTCCACAGGGCATTCCAGCGCGTCGGCCAGGAAGCCCATGGTCCAGTTGCTCGCGGTCATGCCGCCATCCACGCGCAGCACGGTGCCGCCCATCTCCGGCCAGTCCGCGCGCATGGCGTCCAGCAGGTCGCGGGTCTGCCAGGCCACGCTTTCCAGCGCGGCGCGGGCGATCTCCGGCGCGCCGACGCCGCGGGTCAGGCCGAGGATCGCGCCGCGCGCGTTCGAATCCCAGTACGGCGCGCCGAGGCCGACGAAGGCCGGCACCATCGTCACGCAGGAATGCGGGTCGGCGCGGGCGGCCAGCTCCCCGGCCTCGGCGGCGGTGCGGATGATCCCCAGCCCGTCCCGCAGCCACTGCACCGCGGCGCCGGCGACGAAGATCGCCCCCTCCAGCGCGTAGGTCCGCCGCCCGTCGATCTGCCAGGCGATGGTGGTGAGCAGCTGGTGGGCGGACCGGACCGGCGTGGTGCCGGTGTTCAGCAGCATGAAGCAGCCGGTGCCGTAGGTGGACTTCACCATCCCCGGCCAGAAGCAGGCCTGGCCGAGCGTCGCCGCCTGCTGGTCCCCTGCCACGCCCCGGATCGGGATGGCCGCGCCGAACAGGGCCGGATCGGTGGTGCCGAAGTCCGAGACGCAGTCCCGCACCTCCGGCAGCAGGGCGCGGGGAATCTTCAGGGCGCGCAGCAGGTCGTCGTCCCACGCGCCGCGCCGGATGTCGAAGAGCGCGGTGCGGGCGGCGTTGGTGGCGTCGGTGGCGTGCAGCTTCCCGCCGGTCAGGTGCCAGAGAAGCCAGGAATCCACCGTCCCGAAGGCGAGCGCGCCGCGCTCCGCTCCCTCCCGCAGGCCGGGCACGTGGTCCAGCAGCCAGATGAGCTTCGTCGCGGAGAAATAGGGATCGGCGAGCAGGCCGGTCCGCTCCACCAGCAGGGGCTCCAGCCCCTCTGTCTTCAGGCGGTCGCAGATCGGGGCGGTGCGGCGGTCCTGCCAGACGATGGCCGGGCGGACGGCGCGGCCCGTCGCCCGGTCCCAGACGATCGTCGTCTCCCGCTGGTTGGTGATGCCGAGCCCGGCCACCCGTTCCGCCGGGCCGGCCTCGGCCAGGACGCCCCGGATCACCTCCAGCGCGTGGTTCAGGATGTCCTCGGGCGCGTGCTCCACCCAGCCCGGCGCGGGGAAGTGCTGCGGCAGCTCCACCTGGCGGGTGGCCAGGGGGCGGAGATGGGGGTCGAAGGCAATGGCGCGGGTCGAGGTGGTTCCCTGGTCCAGCGCCAGCAGCACGCCATCCGATCCCATCACGTTCCCGATTCCCGACCCCGCGACACCCGCCCCGCCATAGCCAGCTGGGGGGTCCGCCTTCTTGCCCGTCCTCTTACAGGCCGGACCTTGATCGCTCCATGGGGGAACGATCAAGGTCCGGGGGATGTCCGTCCTACTCCATGACCTCGCCGGCGCCGACCCGGCCCGGCGCTTCTCCCCCTATTGCTGGCGGGTGCGGATGGCCCTCGCCCACAAGGGCATCCCGCACGAGGCGGTCCCCTGGCGCTTCTCCGAGCGGATGGCGATCGCCGATGCCGGGGCGGAGAAGGTGCCGGTCCTGCGCCATGACGGCCGCACGGTGTTCGAGAGCTTCCGCATCCTGGAGTACATCGAGGACACTTGGCCCGGCCCCCCGAGCCTTTTCGGCGGGGAGGGCGGACGGGCCGCGGCGCGCTTCATCGCGGGCTGGGCGGATCTGGTGACGGTGGCCAGCGCCGCGCGGCTCGTCGTCTCCGACATTCCCCGCCACCTCAGGCCGGAGGATGCCGACTACTTCATCCGCACGCGGGAGGCGCGCTACGGCACCACCCTCGCCGCCCTGACCGCCGACCGGGACCGGCAGGTCGAGGCCTTCCGGAAGGAGCTGCACCCCCTCCGCGCCGTGCTGCGGGAGCGGCCCTGGCTGTCCGGCCAGACGGCGGGCGCCGCGGACTACATCGCCTTCGGCGGCTTCCAGTGGGCGCGCTGCGTCTCCGCCTTCCCGCTGCTGGTGCCCGATGACCCGGTTTATTTCTGGCGCGGGCGGCTGCTGGACGCCTTCGACGGGCTGGCGCGGAACGTCCCGCACGAGGACCGGACCTGACCCCGGTGCCCCCTGCGCCGGGAGACGGTCCGGGCGGACGGGCCGGCCGGCCGGCCCGCCAGGGGGACTGACGCGCCATGTCCGCCTGGCTCGACGCCTTCGTCCCGGCCTTCGGGCTGCTGGCGCTCGGCGCCCTGCTCCGCCGCACCCTGCTGCGGGAGGACGCGGTCTGGGCGGGGGTCGAGAAGCTTGTCTTCTGGGTGCTGCTTCCCTCCCTCCTGGCCGGCGCGCTGTCGGCGGTGGACCTGCGCGCCCTGCCGATCGGCGGGATGGCGACGGCGATCTGGCTCGCCCTTCTGGTCGGCACGGGGCTGTCCGTGCTGCTGGCGCGCGCCTTCGGGACGGACCACCCGGCCATGACCTCCGTGCTCCAGGGGGGAATCCGCTTCAACAACCTCATGGGCTTCGCCATCGCGGGGGCGGTCTTCGGGGCGCCGGGCCTCGCGCTCGGGGCGGTGGCGACGGGGCTGATCGTGCCGGCGGTGCAGCTGATCACCACCCTCGCCTTCGCCCTCGGCGGGGATCGCGGGCCGCCGCGGCCGGCGGCGGTGCTGCGGCAGGTGGCGCTGAACCCGCTGATCATCGGCTGCGCGGCGGGATTCCTCCTCGCGGCGCTCGGCGGACTGCCGGCGGGGATCGCGCCGACGGTGCGGGCGCTCGGGCAGGCCTCGGTCGCGCTGGGGCTGCTGACGGTGGGCGCCGCGCTGGGGGCGAAGGCGCTGCGGGACCGGGTGACGCTCCAGGCCGCGACGGGCGTGCTGAAGCTGTTCGGGATGCCGGCGATCACCTGGGCGCTCTGCGCGGCCCTCGGCCTGGAGCCGCTGGCCACGGCCATGGCGGTGATCTTCATGGCCCAGCCGACCGCCGCCACGGCCTATGTCACGGCCCGGATCATGGGGGGCGACGCGCCCCTGATCGCGGCCATCACGACGACCGAGCACCTGGCGGCCATCGTCACCCTGCCGCTCTGGGTGTTGCTCATAGCACCGGTCTAGGGCCGCGCCGGTTCGGCCGGCGCGGCCAGGGGCCTTCAGGCCGGGATCAGGGCGGCCATCCCGCGCCGCTCCATCTCCTGCTCGATCCGCGCGGCGAGCCTGTCACTCACGGGGACCATCGGCAGCCGCACCTCCGGGCTGTCGATCAGCCCGGCCCGCCAGAGCAGGTGCTTGATCGGCGCCGGGCTCGGCTCCGAGAAGAGGAGCGGCGGCAGGTCGCAGACCGCGCGCCAGGCGGCCAGCGCGCCCGGCCCGTCGCCCGCCCGCAGCCGGTCCGCCACCGCCGTGAAGCCCCGCGTCTCGACATGCGCGGAGGCGGTGATGCCGCCCTCGGCCCCCTGCGTCAGCATCGGGTGCAGGAAGGCGTCCTCGCCCGTGAGGACCGCGAAGCCCGGCGGCTTGCGGCGCAGGAGTTCGAGGGATTGCGCCATGTCGGCGCAGCAATCCTTCACGCCGACGATGTTCGGCAGCGCGGCCAGTTCCAGCATCGCCGCGTTGCCGAGGTTCACGCCCGTCCGGTAGGGAATGTTGTAGATCAGGATCGGCCGCGCGGTGGCCCCGGCCAGGGCAGTGAAGTGCCGGAGCATCCCCTCCTGCGAGGGCCGCGTGTAATAGGGGCAGGTCACGAGATACCCGTCGACCGGCCAGGCCGCGCTGCCCGCCAGCGCCTTCGCGACCTTCCGCGTGTCGCTGCCGGAGATGCCCAGGAACAGCGGCAGCCGCCGCCCCGCCGCCTCCAGCCCCTCGGCCGTGAGGGCGACGAGACGCTCCACCTCCTCCTCGTCGAGGGTGAGGCCCTCGCCCGTCGTGGCGGCGAGGATCAGTCCGTCGATCGGCTCCCCGGCATAGTGCCGCACCAGCCGGCGCAGCGACGCCGTGTCCAGTTCACCGTCGCGGAACGGCGTGACGAGCGGCAGCCAGAGGCCGCCGGGTGTGAGGGGGTTCGCTTGCATGGGGTCCGTCTCCTCCTGGGCCGGAGGCGGGACCTGAAGGGGACCCCGTCCAACCGGCGGGGTCCAACCTGATCCTCTGGCGCTGTGGCTACCGCGCGCGACGATCCAGGGTGCCCCTTGCGGGGCACTTCTTCGACGTCGCGGGCTTGGCGCAGCGGTGGATCACGCCGCCATCCTTCCCCGCGCGGATCGAACCCGTCAAGCGGCCGCGCCGGGGGCAGGGTCTCCGCTGGATTGTCACGGACGCGCGGGCCGAATGGATCTGGGAAGTCCGGGCACGCAGGACGGCATCAATCCCGGCCAGGGTGAGTTGGCGCAGCCGTGAGGCTTGCTGCATCATACCTTTCGACGCCGATACGAGGAGAAGGGGCGATGGCCAAGGCCTATTGGGTCGCGACCTACCGGTCCGTCAGCAACCCGGACGCGTTGGCCGCCTACGCCAGGCTGAGCGGCGCGGCCGTGACCAAGGCCGGCGGGCGCATCCTGGTTCGTGGAATGCCAGCGCACGTCTACGAGGCAGGACTTCATCAGCGCACCGTCGTCATCGAGTTCGACAGCGTCGAGCAGGCCAAGGCGGCGCATGACAGCCCGGATTACCAGGACGCGCTGGCCGCGCTGGCGGATGGGGCCGAGCGCGACATCCGCATTGTCGAGGGAGCGTAGAGCCACGGGCCGGAGGGCCGCCCCGCCCGTCGCGCGCCCCCTCTCCGACAGAGGTGCACCTTTGCCGGTGAGACGCCGCGTCAGCGGTGGTCCGTCGCCTCGGTGCCGTAGCCGCGGCCGTAGCGGCGTTCCAGCCGGCGCTGCACGAAGTCCCAGGCGCTGGTCATCAGGAGGTAGTAGATCGCGGCCACCGCGAAGAGCTCCAGCACCAGGAAGCGCTCCTGGACGAGGATCTGCGTTCGCCGCAGCAGCTCCTCCATCGAGATGACGGAGGTGACGGAGGTCGTCTTCAGCAGCCCGTTCACGCTGTTGCCCAGCGGCGGGATGATGATGCGGAAGGCCTGGGGCCAGGTGACGCGGCGGAACACGGTGGCGCGGCGCAGGCCGAGCGCCAGCCCCGCCTCCCGCTGCCCCTTCGGCACGGCGCCGATGCCCGCGCGCACGATCTCGGAGAGATAGGCGGCCTCGTTCAGCGAAAGCCCGAGCAGCGCTGCCTCGATCACCGAGAGTCGCAGCCCGAAGAGCGGCAGCCCCGTGTAGATGATCAGCAGCTGCACGAGCAGCGGCGTGCCGCGGAACAGCCAGCAATAGGCCCCGGCCACCCCCGCCAGCACCCGGTTGCCCGAGAGCCGCATCAGCGCGATCCCGGTGCCGAGCAGCAGCCCCGCCGCGAGCGACGCGGCGGTGAGCCAGAGGGTGGTAAAGGCCCCTTCCAGCAGGAAGGGGTTCAGCAGGTAGTCGAAGAAGCCCTGCCAGTCCCAGACCTTCACGCGCCCGGCTTACTGCGGCCCGGCGACGGCGAAGCCGCCCTCGGCGATGCCGACGCCGTAGCGGTCGAACAGCGCCTTCAGGCTGCCATCGGCCATCATCTCGGTCAGCACCTTCGACACCTCCTGCGCCAGGGGGCGGGAGCGGAAGGCGAGCGCCGCGGGGGTGGCGTTGATCCCGTGCAGCACGCGCGGGAAGTCGCCGCGCTGGTCGTACTCGGCGGCCACGGCGTCGATGGAGGTCACCGCCTCCACCTGCCCCGCGCGCAGCGCCTGGAAGGCGACGGCGAAGTTGTCGAAGGTGCGGATGTTGATCGGGCGGCCGCCCCCGTTCTGGATCGCCTGGCTCATGGCGCGCAGCGTGCGCTCCTCGAAGCCGCCGAGCTCCACGCCCACGGTGCGGCCGGCCAGGTCCTCCTGCCGCGCGATGTTCAGCGGGTTGCCGCGGGCGGCGGAGATGGCGACCGCGTTGTTCTCGTAGCGGATCATCTGCATCATCCGGGCGCGCTCCTCCGTGTAGAAGATGCCCGTGTTGATCATGTCCCAGCGCCGCGCCGCGAGGCCCGGGACCATCGCGGAGAACTCGATCCGCACGTATTCCGGCGTCAGGCAGAGGCGCCGCGCGATCTCGTTGCCTAGGTCGATCCGCATGCCGCGGAGCTGCCCGCCGCTGTCCACCGACTGCAGCGGCGGCAGGGTGGGGTTGGTGGACATGGTCAGGGTGCGGGGCTTCACCAGCTCCGAATCCGGGACGCGGGGCTGGCAGGCGGGCACCTGGGCGAGGGCAGGCAGCGCCGCCCCCATGGACGCCGCGGCGAGGGCGGCGAGCGTGATCCGGCGGAGCATCGTCTGGTCCTTGGTGCGAGGGGGTCTATTCGGCCGCGAGCGGCGCGGCGACGGGCAGGCCGATGCCGCGCAGCACCCCCGCCAGCGCCGGCAGGTCGCGCGCGGGCAGGGGCAGGCGGGGCGGGCGCGGCGCGCCCATGTCCATCCCGATCAGCCGGAAGGCCGCCTTGGTGCCGGAGACGTAGCGCGGCCCGCCCACCCAGGGCAGCAGCGGCGCGAGGCGGCGATACAGCGTCAGCGCCTTCTCCCGGTCCGCCTCGAAGGCGGCGGCATCGAACATCTCCGACGACAGGCGGGGCGCGACGTTGCTGCACACCGCCACCCAGCCGATGGCGCCGAGCCAGGCGCTCTCATAACCCAGCACGCCGGCGAAGACCTCCATCCGGTCGCCGCAGAGCGCGATGATGTCGCGGACCCGCGTCACCTCCAGCGTGCTCTCCTTCACGTAGCGGCAGTTCGGGATGCGGGAGAGCTCCGCCAGGATCGGCGGCGTCAGGTCCACATTCGCCGTCGCCGGGTTGTTGTAGACCATGATGGGGATGCCGATGGCGCGGGCGATTGCGTCGTAGTGGTGCTGCAGCTCCTCCTCCGTGGGCACGGAGTAGAAGGGCGGGATCACCATCACGCCGTCGGCGCCCTGCGCCTCCGCCTCCTTGGAGAGCGCCACCGCCTCCCGCGTGTCCTCGGCGCCGGTGCCGACCAGCACGGGCACGCGGCCTGCCGCGGTCTTCACCACGCAGTCCACGATCGCCGCGCGCTCCTCGCGGGAGACGGACAGGAACTCGCCCGTGGAGCCGAGCGGGATCAGGCCGCGAACGCCCTCGGTGATCTGGTACTCGACCAGCCGGCGCAGCGCCGGCAGGTCCACCCCCGCGCCATCTGCCGTGAAGGGCGTGATGAGGACCGTGTAGGTCCCCCGAAACGGCTCGCCCGCCATCTTGCCCTCCATTCCCGCTCAGGCTCATGGAGAAGAATGCAAGACACGAACCACGGCAAGCCGTGCGGCTGACCGATCCGCGTGCCGTTCCGACCGGCGAACCCTTCACCTTCACTTTCGAGGGCCGCGCGATCGAGGCCCTGCCGGGGGAGACGATCGGCACCGCCCTGTCGGCCGCCGGGATCCTGGCGTTCCGCCACACGGCCTCCGGCGTGCCGCGCGGGCTGCATTGCGGGATGGGGGCGTGCTGGGACTGCCTCGTGGCCGTGGGCGGGCACGTGAACCAGCGGGCCTGCATGACCAAGGCGAAGCCAGGGATGCAGGTGACGGGCACCTGTGCCGACCTCCCGGCACCGCTCTCCATGCCGTGGCCATCCGAGGAGGCCCGCGCGCCCGACGTTCTGGTGGTTGGCGCCGGCCCCGCCGGCCTCTCCGCCGCCATCGCTGCCGCCGAGGCGGGGGCGGGCGTGCTGGTCCTGGACGAGCGCGCCGAGGCCGGCGGGCAGTACCTCAAGGACACGCCGGCCCATGCCGTGATGCAGCCCGACCGGCAGTTCCGCGCCGGCTACGTGCTGCGCGCCCGCGCCAAGGCGGCGGGGGTGGAGATCCTGCAGGACAGCGTCGCCTGGGGCGCCTTCCCGCCCGGGGAGGTCCACGGGGAGATCGCCCCCGCCCCCGATCCGGACCACGCCGCGACCGTCGCGGCCCTGCGGGGTGGCCACGCGCTGGCCCTGCGGCCACGCCGGCTGATCCTGGCATCCGGCGCGCATGAGCGGCCCGTCCCGATCCCCGGCTGGACCCTGCCGGGCGTGATGACGACCGGCGCGATGCAGACCCTCGTCCGCAGCGGCCGCGTCTCCCCGGCGGAGCGGGTGGTGATCGCCGGCAACGGGCCGCTGAACCTGCAACTGGCGGCGGAGCTGCTCGCCGGCGGCGCCACGGTCGCCGCCGTCGTGGAGACCGCACCGCGCCCGGGCCCGCGCGCCTGGCGGGACGCGCTGCGGATGGGCCTGCGCGCGCCGGACCTCGCCTGGGACGGCACGCGCTATCTTCTGGCGCTGCGACGGGCCGGCGTGCCGGTGATCTGGGGCGCCACGCTGCTCGGCTGCGAGGGGGAGGACTCCTTCACCGCCCTGCGCATCGCGACCGCCTCCGGCGAGCAGCGCATCGCGGCCGGTGTGCTCGCGCTGAACCACGGCTTCCAGGCGGAGACGGGCCTCGCCCGCGCCCTCGGCGCCGCGCACCGGGTCGGCGCGGCCGGCACGCTGGAGACGGTGACGGAGGAGGATGGCCGGACCTCGGTGCCCGGCGTCTTCGCGGTGGGCGACGGGGCGGTCATGGGCGGAGCCCGGGCGGCCCTGGCCCGGGGGCGGCTGGCCGGGCTGACGGCGGCGCGCGACCTCGGCCACGCGGTGCCGGATGATGCGGCGGATCGCCGGGCGCTCCACCGGGCCCTCCGATTCCAGGCCGCCCTCTGGCGCCTCTACGCCGCGCCGCCGCTGCCCGTCCCGACCGGCGACACCATCGCCTGCCGCTGCGAGGAGGTGCCGGCCAGCGCGCTGCAGGGCCATGGCGGCGCCGTCGCCGCGCGGCGCGCCACGCGGGCCGGGATGGGCCGCTGCGGCGGGCGCTTCTGCGGCGCGACGCTGCACGCGATCCTCGGCGCCGCGTCCGGGGAGGCCGGCTTCGCCGCCCCCCGCGCGCCCGTCCGTCCGGTGCCCGCCGCCGCGCTGATGCGGGAGGCCCCGTCGCGCGGCCACCACCACGGCACGGCCGACCCGCCGCTTCCCGCCTGGACCACCGCGCCACCGGCCCCCGTGCCGGCGGATTGCGACGTGCTGGTGATCGGCGGCGGCGTGGTGGGGCTGTCCTGCGCCCTGCATCTCGCCCGGAACGGGGCGGACGTGCTGGTGGCGGACCGGGGGGAACCGGGGCTGGGTGCCAGCACGACGAATGCCGGGTCGCTGCACATCCAGCTTCTCGCCTACGACTTCGACGACACGGGCGATCCGGGGCCGCTGGTCTCGACCCTCGCGCTCGGCCCGGCCTCCGTCGCGCTGTGGCGGGAGATCGCGCGGGACGCGGGAGAGGAGCTGTCCATCCGCACCGAGGGCGGGCTGATCCTGGCGGACGACGCGGACACCTTCGGCTGGCTGACGCGGAAGGTCGCCTTCGAGAGCGCGCGCGGCATCGAGGCGACGATGATCGGCGCCGAGGAGGTCCGCCGCATCGCCCCGGCACTGGACCGCCGCTTCGTCGGCGCCGCCTGGTGCCCGCAGGAGGGCCAGATGGACCCGTTGCGCGGCACCGCCGCGCTCATCCGCCTCGCGCGCGCGGCCGGGGCCCGGATCGTGCCGGGCCTGGACGTCACGGCGATGGAGCCGTCCCGCACCGGCTTCCGCGTCACGACGCCGGGCGGGACGTTCCATGCGGGGCGCGTGGTGAACGCGGCCGGTCCGCACGCCATGCGCGTGGCGGCGATGCTCGGCGCGCGGCTGCCGATGCGGCTGATCGTGCAGCAGGTGGTGGTGACGGAGCCCGGCCCGCCGATGCTGCGGCCCCTCGTGCAATGGGCACGGCGGCATCTCTCGCTGAAGCAGGGGGATGGGGGGCACCTGTTGATCGGCGGCGGCTGGCCGGGGCGGCTGGACGCGGACGGGGCGGCGCGGCTGCTGCGCTGGTCCGTGCAGGGCAACCTGGACATCGCGGGGCGCGCGATCCCGGCCCTGTCCGGCCTGCACGCGCTGCGCGCCTGGGCGGCGCCGAACATCCTGCTGGACCGCGGCCCGGTGATCAGCGAAACGCCCGGCACCCCCGGCTTCTTCCACGCGGTGACGAGCAATGGCTGGACGCTCGGCCCAATCGCCGGCCGCATGGTCGCGGAGGCGGTGCTGGGACGCGAGACTCCACCGCCCGCCTTCGCGCTCGGCTGATCGGTCCCTGGCGGGAGACAGCGGCGATGGCGGGGTCTAAACCCGCCGCGCCAGAACGATCGGGAGGAACGGCTTGAGCGAGGCGCGACGCGGATTCCGCCACCCCGTGCGGGTGGCCTTCGTCATCGGCGACTACCCCGAGGAGGAGTTCCGCCGGCGCGAGCGGGCGGCCCTCGCCTATGCCTCGCCGGAGGTCGAGATCGGCATCGTCCGCACCCCCGCGACGCCCTTCGTCCACGGCCTGACGCCTGCCGAGGTCCAGCTCGTCGCCCCCGGCTTCATCGCCGCATTCCGGGAGGCGGAGCGGCAGGGCTACGACGCCGTCGTGCCGCTCGGCACGCTCGACCTCGGCGTGGATGGCGGGCGGTCGGTGGTGGACATCCCGGTCATCGCGCCGACCGAGTCGATGCTGCGCGTGGCCGGCTTCCTCGGGGACCGCTTCGGCGCGCTCGTCTACCATGACGACCTCATTCCCCTGCTGCGGGCGATCGTGCGCCGCTACGGCATGGAGGATCAGGTCGTGGGCTGGCGCGCCTCGGGCTTCGACCTGCCGGACCTCAGCGCCAACCTCTCGGCCATGACGGAGAACTTCGTCGACGGCGCGCGTCGCCTGGTGCGGGAATCCGGCTGCGACGTGATCCTGGCGATGGGTGTCACGCAATGCCCCGTGCTGCTGGACCCGGCCTGGGTGGAGCGGGAGGTCGGCGTGCCGGTGGTGGAGGGAATCGGCGCGCCGCTGCGGGTGGCGGCGATGCTCGCCGGGCTGGGGCTGCGCCACAGCCGCGTGCGCTGGCGCCGCTCGCGCGCCTTCGAGCGGCTGGACGCGGCGGCGGGGACAGGGAAGGGAACAAATGCATGATGCGCAGCACGCGGCGCGGCCTGATCGCGCTCGGCACGGCGGGGATCGCGATGCGCGCCCGTGCCCAGGAGACGCGCTACCCCGAGCGTGCCGTCACCATCGTCGTGCCGGCCGCGCCGGGTGGCGGCGGTGACTTCACCGCGCGCCTGCTGGGGGATGCGCTGACCCGCTCCCTCGGCCAGGCCTTCGTGGTGGAGAACCGGGTCGGCGGCAGCGGCAACGTCGCCTCCATCGCCGTCGCCCGCGCGGCGCCGGACGGGTACACGCTGCTACTGGCCTATTCCGGAACGCATGTCGCCAATCCCGCGCTCTTCCCGAACCTCGCCTGGGACCCGGTGCGGAGCTTCGCACCGGTCGCCCTCGTGCTGCGGGCGCCGCACGTCATCGTGGTGAAGAAGGACCTGCCCGTCCGCGATCTGGCTGACTTGGTGGCGTATGCGCGCCGTCATCCCGGCAAGCTGAACTATGCCTCCTCCGGTGCGGGCACGATCCAGCACATCGGCGGGGAACAGCTCGCGCAACTCATCGGCGCGCCGATGGTGCACGTGCCCTATCGCGGCGCCGGACCGGCGATGAACGACCTCGTCGCGGGCACGATGGACCTGATGATCACGACGCCGCCCGCCGTGGTCGGGCTGGTGCGGGACGGGTCCATCCGGGCGCTCGCCATGGCCAGCCGCGCCCGCCACCCGATGCTGCCGGACGTGCCCACCGCCGCGGAAGCCGGCCTGCCCGGCTTCGAGCTGGAAGCCTGGTTCGGCATCTACGCCCCGGCCGGCACGCTCGCGCCGGTCGTGGAGCGCCTGTCCGCCGCGATCCGCCGCGTGACCGAGATGCCGGAGTTCCGCCGCCGCTCCGAGGAGAGCGGAACCTATCCCGCGTATATGAACCCGGCGGAACTGGCCGCCTTCACCGCGTCCGAGCTCGCCACCTGGTCCGACCTGATCCGGCGCCTGGATATCAAGGCGGAGTGAAGCAAGGCTGGGGGAAGGTATTCCCCCAGACCCCCATCCAATTTTTGTCAGGCTGCCGCGCGCCATTGGCCCATCGCCCGCGGCAGCCTTGAAGAAATAGATGAGTGGGGGCCCCGGGGGAGAGAATACCTTCTCTCCCCCGGAGTCACCCGCCTCACATCTCCAGAATCGTCTCGAACCCCCCGAAGATCATTCGCTTCCCGTCGAAGGGCATGTTCTCCATGGTGCATTTCAGCCGTGGATCGGCCATGACCTTCGCGTTGATCTCGTCCCGCACGGCGCGGGAGGGATAGGTGATCCAGGAGAAGACGACGACCTCATCCTCCGTCGCCTGCACCGCGCGCGGGAAGGAGGTAAGCTCTCCATAGGGCACGTCGTCGCCCATGCATTCGACGTAGGACAGCGCGCCGTATTCCTTCCACACTGTGCCGGCGGCGCGGGACATCTCCTTGTAGGCGTCGATCTTCGCGCGCGGCACGGCCAACACGAAGCCATCCACGTAGGCCATTCCGATCCTCCTTTTCTGGTGACGGGCGGAGGACGCACGGAGCGGCACCGCGCCGACAACCAAAGATGTCGCGACCCATCGTCACGGGCGCGGCCACGAAGCTGTCATCAGCGAAACGTTGACTCCGTCGCGACACACGTCCTATCAGGCGCGCCCCGCGACCTGTCGCGCGGCATCTACGGAGAGATCCATGTTGGAGACCTCGGTCATCCACTGACCGCCTCGCCCTTCGGCGAGGTTCGGTTCCCGCACCCGGAACGGGCAAGGCCCGCCGGTGCGCGCATACGCCCCTCGCCGGGCGCTTCTCCAGCTTCGCAGGCCGTCACGCGGCCCCGGGATCATCATGCCGTCCTCCTCTTTCGCCGGCCGCAGGGCCGCGCTCGCCTTCATCCTCGTCACCGCCGTGCTCGACATCGTGGCGATGGGGATCGTCATTCCCGTCCTGCCCTCCCTCATCGAGGAGTTCGCGGGGTCGAACGCCCGCGCGGGCGTGATCAATGGCGTCTTCGTCGCACTCTGGGCGGGGATGCAGTTCCTCGCCTCGCCGGTCATCGGATCGCTGTCGGACCGCTACGGGCGGCGGCCGGTGCTGCTGCTCTCGGCGGCGGGGCTGGCGGCGGACTACGTGCTGATGGCGTTGGCGCCGAACCTCTGGTGGCTCGCGCTCGGGCGGCTGATCGCGGGCGTCACCTCGGCCAGCTTCACGACGATCTATGCCTACATGGCCGACATCACCGCGCCGGCGGAGCGCGCCCGCGGCTACGGGCTGATCGGCGCCGCTTTCAGCGCCGGCTTCGTGGCGGGACCACTGCTCGGCGGCGTGATGGGGGAGATCTCGCCCCGCGCGCCCTTCTGGGCGGCGGCGGCGCTGAGCGGCGTCGCCTTCCTCTATGGCTGGCTGATCCTGCCGGAATCCCTCACCGCGGACCGGCGCATGGCCTTCTCCTGGCGGCGCGCCAATCCCTTCGGCGCGATGCGGCTGCTGGGCCGCCACCGGGAGCTGCGCGGCCTGGCCTGGGTGAACTTCCTGCTGCACTTCGCGCACCACGTCTTCTCCGCGGTCTTCGTGCTCTACGCCGCGCACCGCTACGGCTGGGCGAGCTGGGAGGTCGGCCTGCTTCTCTCCCTTGCCGGCGCGCTGGACGTGGTGGTGCAGAGCCTGCTCGTGGGACCGGCGGTGCGGCGCTTCGGCGACCGCGCGGTGATGGTGTTCGGCCTGGTGGGCGGCGCGGTCGGGATCACGGCGATGGGCCTGGCGCCGAACGGCCTCTTCTTCGCGCTGGCGCTCGTGCCCAACGCGCTCTGGGGCCTTGCCATGCCGACGCTGCAGGCGCTGATGACCCGCCGCGTCTCGGAGTCCGAGCAGGGGCAGTTGCAGGGCGCGGCGATGAGCGTGGCGAGCGTCGCCGGCATCCTCTCGCCGCTCTTCTTCGGTGCGGTCTACGCCCTCTCGGTGGGGGAAGCGCCGCGCATCCCCTTCATCGGTACCGCCTTCCTGATCGCGGGCCTCGTCCTGCTGGGGGCGGCGGTGCTGGGCGGGCGGGCGGTGCGGCGGGAGGAAACCCGGCCCGCGGCGACGGCGCTATCGCGCTGACGGCCTTCTCACCGGCCGAGGAGAATCCTCATGCGCGCAACTCTTTCCGCCCTTGCCCTGGCTGCCCTGATCGCCGGCACCGCGCCCGTCCTGGCGCAGGGCGGCGGCAACCAGGGTGACAGCACCGGGGCCACGGCCGGCGGCGGCGGCAGCCCCTTCGCCACCAATGGCATGGGGTCCAACAACCCGGGGCCGCATCCGGGCAATGCCGGCACGACGACGGCTGGCGAGCGTTCCGCCCTCCCCGGCTCCGCCCAGCCGGGCACGGCGGATCGTGGTGCGACCACCACCGTGCCGGCCGCGCCGCAGCGCTGAACGAGGACGCCCGGGACCGTGCGGCCCCGGGCGTGAATCACACGATCAGCAAGTGTCCGCCATGACCCGCGCATCTCCGCGCGGGGGTCATGGTCGGCTGGATCAGGCTGCGTCCTCGCGCCGGTCGCGCGCCTTCACGTAAGCGATGGAGGCGTGCTCGGCGCAGTACGGCTTCCCGCCCGCGGCCTCGGCCGTGCAGAAGCGGAAGTCGGTCGCGCCGGGCTCGCCGATCGGCCAGCAGCAGCTGCGCGCCATCACCCGTTGGAAGGGACGCACCACGGGCGCGCGCGGGGCGGGCGGCGGCGGAGCGGCCACGACCGCCGGTGCCGGGGCGATGCGCGGGGCCGGGGCGGCCGCCACGCGCGGGGCGGGCCGCGGCCCGGCCGTGCCGGTCGCGGCTTCCGCCCTTTCGCGCTGGATCGGGCTGGGCCGGGCGGAGAGGTGCAGGCGGTGCGCCTTGCCCACCACCGCGTTCTTCGAGATCCCCATGCGCCGTCCGATCTCGGCGGTGGAGTGTCCCTCCGCCCAGAGCGCCCGAAGCGTGTCGA
This sequence comes from Muricoccus radiodurans, assembly GCF_050154705.1. Taxonomy (GTDB): domain Bacteria; phylum Pseudomonadota; class Alphaproteobacteria; order Acetobacterales; family Acetobacteraceae; genus Roseomonas; species Roseomonas radiodurans. The sequence goes on from NZ_CP189561.1 coordinate 3,856,120, forward strand.
TCGCCTCCGTCGACCAGTCCATGCCCAACTCCCCCGTGTCCTACGACCCTACAAGATACGGTAGGTCGTGCGGTTGCGGCCCCACAAGATGCGGCAGTCAAGTGCTGCACGAAAACTTGTGGAGAAAAGTGTGGACAGGCTTGTGGACCGATTCGCGCGACGGAACGCTTACAGCCTCTTGGTCCTTCGACTTCACACGCCGTCAGAGGAGCAGATTTTTCTTCAACATCCCGTGCACGCCTTTCTCCCCGTTCACGGTCTGCGTCACGCGGAAATCCACCGCGAGCGAGCAGAGCTGATAGGCATCCGCCGGAGAGAGGTTTGTCCGGGACGCGATGAAGGCGATCATCTCCCGCAACGCCTGCTTCATCGCGAGGTCGAGGTCCTCGTGCATCCCCATCGAGATGTAGTGCGTCGGCGTCTCCGCGCGCGGAAAGCGCAGCGCCGGATCCTTCGCGCCACCGCCCTTCTCCAGTCCGAGGCGGAAGGTGCCGGTCAGCGACATCTCCAGCGCGTTGATGCAGACCTCGCCGTCGCCCTGCACGCCATGACCGTCGCCCGCCGAGAACAGCGCGCCCGCCACGTGCACCGGCAGGAACAGCGTCGTGCCCGCCACCAGCTCCTTGTTGTCGAGGTTGCCGCCATGCGCGCGCGGCTCCTTCGTGGAGATCTGGCCCCATTCCGGCGGGGGTGCCACGCCCATCACGCCGAAGAAGGGCGCCAGCGGCAGGGTGATGCCGCCGCCGACCGGCACGGTGCAGGTCATCGCCGCCCGGTCCACCGGGATGTGCAGGCGGCGGGAATAGGGGAAGTCCTCCGGCAGCGTCCCGAAGAGCGGGCGGAAGCCGCAATACCCCCAGTCCGCGCCGAGCTCGATCGCCTCAATGTCCACGCGCAGCGCGTCGCCCGGCTCCGCGCCGCGCACCGCCACTGGGCCGGTGAGCATGTGCGGGCCGAGGCGCGGGACGTCGGCGGCGTGGATGGCGGCCAGGGCCTCCGGTACGCGCAGCCCGCTCTCCGGCGGCGGCATCGCCTCCTTCGGGCCGGAGACGCATTCGAGGATCACGCGCTCCCCCGGGTTGATGCTGGCGACCGGCGGGAACTCGGCGTCGAAGGCACCCCAGCGCATCGTGGCGGGCGTGGCGGGGATGCGGAGGGGTTCGGTCATGGGCGGCGCTCCGGGAAGGAGCGGGCAGACTCCACGCCGCCGCGACGGCGCGCAATCCATCCCCCCTTGGTTGACGTCGCCCCCACCGCGCCCAAGGTTCCGCCCGCGCCGCGCCAGGCGGTGGCTGAAGAGGGAAATGGTCCATGCCGGTTGAAGAGAAGTACCGCGTCTCCGCCACTGCCACCGGGGGCCGCGACGGCCGCTCGAAGACAAGCGACGGCGCGCTGGACCTGAAGCTCGCCGTGCCGAAGGAGATGGGCGGGTCCGGCGACGGCAATAACCCGGAGCAGCTCTTCGCCGCGGGCTACGCCGCCTGCTTCCTCGGCGCGATGAAGGCCGTCTCGGCCAAGGGCCCGACGAAGGTGCCGGCGGACGCGACCGTCACCTCCACCGTCGGCATCGGCCCGCGCAGCGAGGGCGGCTTCGGGCTGACCATCGGCCTGGAGATCAATCTCCCCGGCGTGGACCGCGCCGCGGCCGAGGCGCTGGTGCAGCAGGCCCACCAGGTCTGCCCCTATTCCAACGCCACGCGCGGCAACATCGACGTCGGGCTGAAGGTGGTCTGAACCACCCTCGCGGAGGACCTGGCCACCGGCCGGGTCCTCCGATCCCGGCGGCCCGCCGGAGCAGCCCGTCCATCGACGCGGACGAAGGCAGCGATCGATGCGGCCCCCGTTCCCGCTTCGCCGGAAGACCGGCATGGTCAGCCCATCCGGTGCACCGACACGAGGCACCGAAGCGGGAGACCACCGATGAGCGAACCCAACACGAAGCCGGTTGACGCCAAGACCCTCGAGAAGGTGGTCGGCGGCGCGTACATCCGGGGCACCGAGGGTGCCGACGCCACCCAGGGCACCGCCGAGGCGGACCTGATCATGACCTACGGCGGCAACGACTACGTGCAGGGCAGCGCCGGGGACGACAACCTCCAGGCGGGCGCCGGCAACGACGCGGTGGTGGCCGGGGACGGCAACGACTACGTCAACGCCGATGACGGCGACGACTACGTGGAGGGCAACGCCGGCAACGACGTGCTCGCCGGCGGCCGGGGCAACGACGCCCTGGTGGGCGGCACGGGCAACGACAATCTGGGCGGCGGCGAGGGCGCGGACTTCCTGGACGGCGGCGACGGCCATGACACCCTGGTCGGCGGCGCCGGCGTCGATGCCGCCTTCGGCGGGGCCGGGGACGACACCTTCTCCTGGAGGCCCGGCGAGGGCAGCGACTACTTCGAGGGCGGCACGGGCCGCGACACCGTCGCGGTGATGGGAATGACCCTGGACCAGGTGCGGGATGGCCTGCAGGCCTACGGCGACGGCCTCCAGATGCAGGTGGGCAGCAACGGCTCGATCGCCTTCACCGACGCCTCCGGCCAGCCGGCCACCTTCAGCGGCCAGCTCTCCTTCGGAGGGGAGGTCCTGCGCTTCGACAACGTCGAGGCGATCCGGGTGTACTGATCGGGGTGACGGGCGGCCCCGGGGGAGAGAAGGAATTCTCTCCCCCGGACCCCCACTCATCTCTTTCTATCGGGCTGCCGCGGACAGCCGAGCCCGCCCGCGCAGCGGGCAAACGGTTTTCAGATCAGCCCGCACGGACAGCAGCCTCGCCTCGGGTCACTGACCCGAGGCGCGACCCCGTGTCCGCCTTCCGCGGCAGCCCGACAAAAAGAGATGAGGGTGAGGGGTCCGGGGAGAGGGAGAATTCCTTCTCCCTCTCCCCGGAGTCACCAAAGTCGCCTTTGCACGCGCCGCATAGGGCTCGGCCGCGCCTTACAGCCATCCCTTCCGCTTGAAGTACAGGATCGGCAGCACGGCGCTGATCACCATCAGGATCAGCGCCCAAGGGTAGCCCAGCGCCCAGTCCAGCTCCGGCATCTGCTTGAAGTTCATGCCGTAGATGCTGGCCACCAGCGTCGGCGGCATCAGGGCCACGGACGCCACGGTAAAGGTCTTGATGATGCCGTTCTGGTCCATCCCGATGATGCCCAGCGCGGCGTCCAGCAGGAACTGCGCCTTGCTGTTCATCGTGTTCGCGTGTTCCACCAGCGACCGCACGTCCCGCACCAGCGTCTTGATGAGGATCTGGTTCTCCTTGCGGATGGCCGTCGCCTTCTCCGCGCCCACGAAGGTCAGGATGCGCGTCAGGCCGAGCAGCGTGTCGCTCGCGCGGCTGGTGATGTCGCCCACCTGGCCGAGGGTGATGAGCGCCTGCCGCAGGTCGGCGTCCCGCCGGTTGGCCTTCACCGCCGCGTCGCGCGCGTTGCGGAAGGTGCGCTGGCTCGCGCGGTCCATCTCGGCCGTCGTCTTCTCGAGGATGTCGGCCAGCCGGTCCACGATCTGCTCGAACAGGTGCAGCATCACGCCATCGGGCGTGCGCAGGATCGGCAGCGCTTGGCGCTGGGCGCGGATGGCAAAGGTGGAGAAGGCTTTCGGCGTCGCGTAGCGCACGGTGATCAGCGCGTTCGGGGCGAGCACGAAGGTGATCGGGGTGGAGCCGTACTCCCCCTCCTCCGAGCCGTAGAGGAAGGACGCCGTAAGGAAGAGGACCTCGCCCTCCTTGTAGAGGCGGGAGGAGGATTCGATCTCCTGCATCTCCTCGCGGGTCGGGACTTCCACCTTCAGGGCGTCCTGGACGGCGCGCTCCTCCTCGGCGGTCGGGTTCAGCAGGTCCACCCAGACGGCGCCGGCGATGCGCTCGGCGGTCTCCAGGCCCTCGGCCATGTCGAAGCCGCCGCGCACGTCGCAATGGGCGCCGCGCAGGGTGTAGGTGGTCAGCATCGTGAAGGTTCCCGGCAGCCGGGGAGTGGAGGGTGCGCGGGTTTAGTCCCGCCCTTGCGGCACTGTCACGGCGGGGCCGTGTGACACCTCAGCGAAGCGGTTCGTCCGGCGCCGGCAGGCCGAAGCGGGCGGCGACCTCCGGGAAGGTGGTGCAGGCCGGGTGGCGGCCGCTGGCCACGGTCCCGTCCCCCGCGCGGACGAGTTGCGCGGTCCGCATCCCTGCCGCGGCCGCCGCATCCAGCTCCTCCGCCACATCGGACAGGAAGAGGATCTCGCCTGCCTCCACCCCCACGGTGCCGGCGATGGCGCGATAGGAGTTCGCGTCCCGCTTCGGCCCGGTGCGGGTGTCGAAGAAGCCGGACAGGATCGGCGTCAGGTCGCCCGCGACGGAGTGGCCGAAGAGCAGCCGCTGCGCCTCGACCGAGCCGGAGGAGTAGATGTGGAGGGCGATCCCCGCCGCCGCCCAGGCGCGCAGGCAGGGCGCCACATCGGGCCAGAGATGCCCGCGCAGCGCGCCCGACTCAAAGCCCTGGCGCCAGATCAGGCCCTGGAGGGTCTTCAGGGGCGTCACCTTCTCGTCCCGCGTCATCCAGCCGCGCAGGGCCTCGGTCGGCTCCTGGCCGGGCGCGAGGGCGCGGACCTCGTCCAGGACCGCCGCCACGTCGGGCTCCCCGCCGCGGTCGCGCAGGAAGCCGTCCAGCGCCGTCTCGGCGAAGGGGAACAGCGTGTCCTTCACGAAGGCGATCGCGCTGGTCGTGCCCTCAATGTCGGTGACGATGGCTTGGATCATGGGAACACGGCCAGGGACGGGAACCTGCCCGGTTCCCCTCGTTCTTTGATGTGTCGAAGACCGACGCCGGCAACAGGCGCCATTGAACAAAAACAGATGGGGGGTCCGGGGGGAATACCTTCCCCCCGGCCTTTCCTCACGCCGTCACCGCCGGAAAGCGCTCGGCCATGTCGGACCCGGTGTAGTGCGGCGTCCAGCCGGAGGTCTCGGTGAACACCCGCAGCACCGTGAAGCTCGGCGCCGTGCCCGCGTCGAACCAGTGGGTGACGTTGGCGGGGACCGAGATCAGGTCGCCGGCGGTGCAGTGGGCGTCGTAGACCTTTCCGCCGACATGCAGGACGAAGTTGCCCGTCCCTTCGTGGAAGAAGCGCACCTCGTCCTCGGTGTGGGTGTGCTCGGACAGGAACTTCGCGCGCATGGCGTCGCGCTGCGGGTGGTCCGGCGACAGCTTGATGACATCGGCGGTGCCGGCGCCGGTCTCGCCCATGAAGGCGTCCAGGCGCGGCTTGTAGGCGGCCAGCACGGCGTCGGCGTCGGCGCCGGCGGGCAGGTCGGCGCGGTCCCAGCGCTCGAAGCGCACGCCGATGGCGCCGAGGGTGCGGGCGATCTCGTCCCCGTCCTGCGTGTCCTGCAGGACCGTGTTGGTGTTTGCGTCGTGGACGACCAGGCGGCTCATGGGCGGATTCCTCTCGCGGCCAGCTCGCAGGCGAGCATGAATTCCAACCCCTCCAGGCGGGCCAGGGCGGCCTCCATGTCGGGGCCCCATACATAGATCCCGTGTCCCCGGATCAAATAGCCGGGGGGAGCGCCTGCTCCCTGGTCAGCCATGCCGGCCCAGCGGGCCTCCACGGCGGCCTGGAGGCGGGAGATGTCCTGGTCGTTGTCCAGCACCGGCACCTCCACCGCGCCCTCATGCGTGGGCAGGCCGGGGAAGACCTTCAGCAGCTCGTATCCCTCCAGCCGGATCGTGTCGCCGGCCAGGCGGGAGAGGACGGTGTTCGCGATGGAATGCCCGTGCACCACGGCCCGCACGGCCGGGAAGCGGCGATAGGCGCCGCAGTGCAGCCCCGTCTCGGCAGAGGGGCGCAGCCCGGGATCCTCCGGCCGACCGTGCAGGTCCACGGCCATGACGGAGTCCAGCGTCAGCTCCGCCTTGTGCAGGCCGGATCGGGTGATCGCGACGCGATCCCCGGGCAGGCGGACCGAGATGTTGCCGGCGGTCGCCGGCACCCAGCCCTGCGCCGCCATCAGGCGGCCGGCGCGGAGGATTGCCTCCACCGCCGCCCCAGGAATCGGGGCGGCCGGGATCGGGGCAGCGCTCATCGCGGACCTTCGGAAGCGCGGCGCACCGGTCCCGAAGGCCCGGTGCTAGACGGCGGGGATGCGGCTCAGGCGGCCGGGCCGGGAGGCTGGCTGACCACGGTGCGGCGCGGGTCGGCCGCGCCGGGTGCCGCGGCGGTGGTGGTCGTGGCGGGCGGCAGGGTGCCAGCCGGCGGCACGGGCCGCGTGTCCGCCATGGACGCGTCCGGCTCGTCCTCCCGCATGTTCTTCTTGAAGGACTTGATGCCGGTCGCGAGGTCACCCATCAGCCCACTGATCTTGCCGCTGCCGAACAGCAGCAACACGACCAGCAGCACGACGACCCAGTGCCAGATGCTGAACGAACCCATGTGACGCCCCGAATGATTCCTGGTTGGCCCGGCTTGTATGGACCGGCCGCCTATCCGGGGGCGGACACTAGGCCGCAGCCCCCTGCGGCGCAAACGGCAGATGGCCCATGCGGGGCGACGGCACAATGGGGAAGTGAAGGATTGGTCATCCAGGGCCGGCCCGGCGAACGGGTTGGGGAAGACGGGCCGTCCTTTCGCCTCTCAGATCCCGCGCCTTTTCAGACCGGGCTGCTGCGGGACGGAACAGGGCGGCGCCGCGGCCGCCCGAGAATTCCGATCACCCGACCGGATGCACGCGTCCGGCGCGGCATGCTGCCCCGGCAGTCCTACGCATCCGGCCGGATGTCGAGCCGCCGGATCAGCCCGCCCCACCGCTCCGTCTCCACCGCGATAAAGCGCGCGAAGGCCTCCGGCGTGCCCGCCACGATCTCGAAGCCGGCCGCCTCCAGCGCCGACCGAGCGGCGGGCGCCGACAGGGCACGCCGCGCCTCCTCGGACAGGCGGGCCACCCGCTCCGCCGGCGTGGCGGCGGGGGCGATCAGGCCGATCCAGGCATAGGATTCCGCGTCCGGCACGCCGGCCTCCGCCAGCGTGGGCACGTCGGGCAGACCGGGCAGCCGGGTTCCGCCTGTCACGGCCAGGGCCCGGGCCCGCCCCTCCCTCACCTGCGGCAGGATGCCGGCCACGGTGATCACCATCGCCTGGATGCGCCCGGCCACGAGGTCCACGGTCGCCTGCGGGAAGCCGCGATAGGGCACATGGGCGATGTCGAGCCCGAAGCGCCCCTTCAGGTCCTCCATGGCGAGGTGCCCGCCCGAGCCCGCGCCCACCGAGCCGTAGGAGAGCCGCCCCGGATTGCCCCGCACGTGGGCGGCGAAGCCCGCGACGTCGTTCGCCGGCACCTCCGGATGCACCACCAGCACCTGGGCGGTGCGGACGAGGAGCGAGACGGGCGCGAGGTCCCGCTGCGGGTCGTAGGGCAGGTTCGGATACAGCGCCCGCGCGGTCGCGAGCGGCCCGTTGATCGAGACGCCGATCGTGTGCCCGTCCGTCGCCTTCGCCACGGCGTCCGTGCCGATGTTCCCGCCCGCGCCGGTGCGGTTGTCCACCGGGAAGGGCTGGCCGAAGGCGGTGGCAAAGTGGCCGGCCACCGCCCGCGCCGCGATGTCGGGGGTGGAACCGGCGGGGAAGGGGCAGATCACCCGCACCGGCCGGTCCGGCCAGCTCCCCTGCGCTCCCACGCCCTGGGTGTGGGCCGGACGCAGGGACAGGGCCGGGGCGGAGGCGAGAAGCAGCCGTCGGGCGAGGGGCATGAAGGCGTCCCGGAGAGGTCCCGGCCATGGTGACTCCGCATGGCCGGCCCGCCAACCGAAGGTCCGTCGCCGCTTGCCCGGAAGCCGCGCGCGGCCCATATCCGGCGGGTCCCATCCGATCGGTCCGGCCAGCCCTTTTCGCCCCCCATGCCCGGGGATGCGCGTCAGGGCCGGGCCCGCTTCCCCTCGACATGGATCGCCGCGCGGTCCCGTGCGGCGCCGAACGCCGCGCCATCCCGCGGCCGCGCCGCGGCCCCGGTGCCGCCCGCGCCGCTGCCTGACGGAGATCCCCATGGCCCCGACCAAGCCCGCCACGCAGACCCCCGACCCGGCCGAGCTCGCCCGGATCGAGGACGAGGTCGCCTACCTCTCCAAGCGCCACCGCGTCTCGCCCGCCATCGTTCGGGAGATCATGCGCCGCTCCGGCTCGACCGAGCGCGCGGCGGTGGAGCGCGAGATCAACCGGGGCAAGGCCCGGCGCTGACGGGCCGACGCCCGGGCCGCGTGACAGTCGCGACCACGGAACCCCTCGGCCAGACGCCGCCATCCTGGTGAAATCCCTTCCGGCCGGGATACGATCCCGCCGGCCGGGAGGAGGCACCGCCATGGCGCAGACGCTGAACGTCTACCTCGTGAACAAGGCCGGCGACCTGTCCGGCCGGTTCGAGGAAGCCCACCGCAAGACCTGCGCCGACACGCTGAAAACCTATCTCGAGGCGACGCTCGGCGGCGTGGCGAAATACGACAAGGCCGCCGTCACCTGGTTCAGCGGAACGACGGCGCCGACCGACGCGGACTTCGTCTGCTACCTCCTCACCAGCGCCTCGGACAGCATCGTCGCCACGAAGGCGACGAAGGATATCACCCTCGGCCTCTCGGGCTCCACCATGCTCAGCGTCGCCGACAAGGCGGTGGTGTGCGAGGTCTACATGCGACAGATCGTCCAGGGCGGGGACCAGCGGGCCAACGCCACCACCAACCGGGAGACGGCGGTCGCGAACTGCATCCTGCACGAGCTGGCGCACAACCTCTGCGACGCGACGACGCCCGTCGTGGTGGACATCCACAAGGTGAAGGGCGGCGTGATCTGCCGCGAGCCGGACGGGAACCCGCTGAAGGGCACGGAATCGCCCAACGCGGTGGACAACACGACCTTCCAGACCGGGTTCAATCGCCGCGTCGGCGGGGTGAAGCAGTACACCGGGGCGATGACGCCGTAGCCGCCGGCGGCCCCGGAGAGGGCGCCGCCCTCTCCGGACCTCTCCCGCCGGGGACCCCTGCGATTCAGACGTCCGGTGACGGATCACCCGCGCCGCTCCAGCGGGTGGTCGGGTGGATGAAGCCATAGGCGGGGAAGGCGGTGTTCCCCACCGCGGCGATCGGCGGGTACCAGACGCGCACGAGCGACCAGTCGTTCCGCTCCGACACGTCCACCACGACCTGATCCTGCGCCACGCGGCCCCTTAGGCCGCCCGTCGCCCAGTTCGCGTGATCCACCCGGATCTCCCGCGGCCCCAGCACGCGCGAGACGACCGCGACGTGCCCGTCCCGCAGCCGCCCGGTCTGGCGGAAGACGAGCACGGCGCCGGGCCGCGGCCGCTGGCTCCGGTCGTAGCGGCCGGCCGCCGCCTCCCACCACTGCCAACCGTCGCCGCGCAGGTCGATGCCGGAACGCTGCCGCGCATAGGGCACGCAGGACAGGAAGCGGCCCCCCGGCTCATAGCCGCTGCCGGCCATGACCGGCCCGCCCCCGCGGGTGCTGCCGCAGGCGGAGAGGACGCCGCCGGCCAGGGCCAGCAGCGCCAGACGCAGGACGAGCCCACGCATGATGGAAAGAACCCCCTCGGGCCTCCCCCGAGGCCCGTGGCCGCCACGCTAGCGCGCGCGGGCGCCGGACGGCCAGACTCGTTTCACGCCGCTGGTGAAGGAAGGTCTCCTTTTCCCAGCCTTGTCGAGCGCATCGGCTTCGCGTCCGAACCCCTCGGCGTCAGGCTCCCGGGCACGCACATCCGGCAACGCTCCCTCGGTGCCCCGAAGCCCTTGCACGCCGCGCGGGCAAGTTCCGCCTTCCGCGGCAGCCTTGAAGAAGAAGATGAGTGGGGGTCCGGGGGAGAGAATTCCTTCTCTCCCCCGGGGTCGCCCGCCGCACCCCGACCGGCCCGGGACGGGTCGCCGCGCGCGCGGCGAGCCCCCTATACTGGGCTGTCAGACGCAGGACCGGCGATGCTGGAGATCGAGAACCTCACCCGTCGCTTCGGTTCGCGCACCGCGGTGGACGGCGTCACCCTCTCCATTCCGGAGGGGCAGATGGTGGGGATCATCGGCCGCTCCGGAGCCGGCAAGTCCACCCTGCTGCGGATGATCAACCGCCTGACCGAGCCGAGCGCGGGCCGCATCCTGCATGACGGGGTGGATGTCACGGCCCTGCGCGGCAAGGCGCTGCGGGACTGGCGGACGCGCTGCGCGATGATCTTCCAGCAGTTCAACCTCGTGCAGCGGCTGGACGTGCTGACGAACGTGCTGGTCGGGCGGCTGAACCACCGGCCTGGCCTCTTGGGCACCCTCTCCTCCCTCTTCCTGCGCTTCACGCCGGAGGAGCGGGCGATGGCGCTGACGGCGCTCGACCGCTTCGACCTGGCGGACCAGGCGTTGCAGCGGGCGGACACGCTCTCGGGCGGGCAGCAGCAGCGCGTGGCGATCGCTCGCGCGATGCTGCAGGCGCCGCGGCTCATCCTGGCGGACGAGCCGATCGCCTCGCTCGATCCCCGCAACGCGCGGGTGGTGATGGACGCGCTGCGGGACGTGAACCGGCAGGACGGGCTAACCGTGCTGGTGAACCTGCATCACCTCGACACCGCGCGCCGCTACTGCGACCGGATCGTCGCGATGCAGGCGGGCCGCGTGGTCTTCGACGGCGCGCCGGATGACCTGACCGGCGACCGCGTGCGGGACATCTATGGCGTGACCGAGGAGCAGTTCGAGGCGGAGGCAGAGGCCGCTCTTCGCGCACGGCCGCGGGCCGCGGCCGCGCCCGCCTGAATCGGGCCCCGGGGGCCGTACGACGACGCGACAGGATAGCGAGGCGAGCGTCCAGCACACCGACAACCGACAAAGCTGAAGAAGAGCAAATATCCGACTAAATGACTCGGGAAATTGCCGAAAGAATTAGTGTATGTTAATTTAAGCTCAAGCGGTGCTGGTAAGGTGCCATCATGGTTTTCCGCCTGGATCGGGCACAACACGCCGAAACGATAAAGGCCTGTAAGACCGCGGTCGCCAGATCCCTCGAATTGCTCGCCCAGCCCGTCTACACGTGGCACCCGTCATCACGCCTCGGCATCCTCCTTCCCGCCGAACAGGCGGCACCCGTATCGCCCGGTCCGGCGGCTCGCCGTCAGGACGTCGTTCCCTCGGCTGCTTCCGCTTGGCGCCGGAGCGCGCCTCCGACGCTGCGGCTTCGCCCGCCGCGCGGCGCGTTGCGGAACCGCGCCGCTCTCCTGCTGCTGCAGAAGCGTCGCGAGGCTGCGATGAACATATCCCTGGGCGCCCGCCTCAGAGAGCTGCGGGCGTTCCTCGGCATGACGTCGGTAGAGCTGGGGGATGCGCTTGGCACGTATCCTCACGACGTCCACGCGTGTGAGCGGGGCATGAAGCCGTTCGGCGCGGGTCAGCTCTTCAACATGGCGCGCGCGATGGAGGTGCCCGTGGACCTCTTCCTCGACGAGAAATCCTTTGCCGCCCGGCCGGACGACCAGCCGGCGCAGGTCGCGGACGATCCCCCGCAGGGGCAGAACGCCTTTGCGGGAAACGTCGTGGACCTGGGCGAGGCGCGCGAATTCCGCCGGGCCTTTTCCCGTGTCACCAGTCCCGAGCTGCGGGAGACCATCCTCAGCCTCATGAAATCCCTCGCGGGCCCGAGCTGAGACCTCGGGACCGCGCTGCGCGTCGCGGGCACGTCGGTCCGCCCATGAACGTCTCCTGCCGCGGACGGGACCTGATGTCAGCGTAGGAAAGGGGATGCCCGCGCTCCGGGGCAGGCTCGGCGGGAAGTATGGCACTTCCCGATCCGCCTATCTCTCTTCCGCCGGAAGCGTCCCCACCCGCGCCACGAACGCCGCGATCTCCTCGGCCGGATAGGAAAGCCGCCGCCGCGTCGTGGAGGGCGGCCGCAGCGCCACCGACAGGCCCGGCCGCCACTCCCTGGACGGCCGGATCGGGCGCGGGGTGAAGCCGCCGCCGCAATTCGGGCAGACATTGTTCAGGCGCCCCTCGGCGCAATCCGCGCAGAAGGTGCACTCGTAGCTGCAGATGCGCGCCTCGGTCGCGGCCGGCGGCAGGTCCCGGTCGCACATCTCGCAATTCGGGCGAAGCTCCAGCGCCATGATCAGGCGGCCTCGGCCAGCGCGCCCGGGGCGGCTCCCGCGGCGAAGGAGAAGCCCTCATCGGCCCAACCGGTCATGCCGCCGATCATCAGCTTCACCGGTCGGCCCAGCTCCGCCAGTCGCAGCGCCGCCCGGTCACCGCCATTGCAGTGCGGGCCGGCGCAGTAGACCACGAAGAGCGTGTCCGCCGGCCAGGTGGCCAGGCGCTCGGCCGTCATGTCCCGGTGCGGCAGATTGATCGCGCCGGGGACGTGCCCGCGGGCATAGGCGCCCGGCCCGCGCACGTCGGCCAGCACGAAGCCGTCCGGCCCGCCGCCGGCGGCGCGCATCGCCGCGTGCACGTCGGAGCAGTCGGTCTCCAGCGCCAGCCGGGCGGCGAAGTGGACGCGCGCGAGGTCGGGTGTGGCAGCGGGAATGGCGGTGACAGGGTTCATGGCCGGTCTCCTCGGACGATGGGCCGAGGTTGGGCCAGAATCGTCGATTACCGTGAGTGGCACACATGACAGGGCTCGTCAGGATCGTGCCAAAACCGGGCAGGCCCACCAGCCCTGGCGCGACCCGCCAGGCCGCGCCAGATACCGCGCCTCCCCGAACGGGAAGCCCCGATGCCGACCCGACGCGCCCTGGCCCTCTCCGCCCTCTCCCTCGCGGCCAACCGCCCCGCCCTCGCCCAGACACGCTCCAGCGACCCCGGCATCGCCATGCCACGGCCCGGCCGCCGCGCCTGGGCCGCGCAGTTGCCCGTCCTCCGCATCGGCATCTCCGGCGGGGAGAACGAGTCCGACCGCCTCGGCCGCTACGACGGCTACCGCCGCCTGCTGGAGGAGACCTTCGGGGTCCCGGTGCGCCTCTTCCCCGCCTCCGACTTCGCCGGGGTGGGGCAGGCCTTCGCCGCGCGCCAGATCGACGTCGCCCAGATGGGCGCCGCCAACTACGCCGGCACGTGGCTCGACACGAATGGCGGCATTGAGGCGCTGGTCGCGGCCGAGGGCGACGACGGCTCCATCGGTTACGTCGCCGTCATGGTCACACGCGCCGACTCCGGGATCACCGACCTTGCCGGCATGCGCGGGAAATCCCTCGCCTGGGCCGACCCCGCCTCCACCTCGGGCTACTTCGCCCCGCGCGCGGCGCTGCGGGCGGCCGGCATCCCCACGGAGCCCGGCGCCTACTTCTCCCGCACCGGCTTCGCGGGCGGGCATGAGCAGGCGGTGATCGCCGTGCTCGGCCGGCAGTACGACGCCGCCTGCACCTGGGCCTCCGGCCAGGGCGAGGAGGCCCGCGGCTTCACCCGCGGCAACCTGCGGGCCATGGTGGACAAGGGCATGCTGGACATGCGGGACATCCGCGTGATCTGGCGGTCCGATCCCATCCCCAGCGGCCCGATCGCCGCCCGCGCCGACCTGCCCGCGGCGTTCAAGGACGACCTGCGCCGCTTCCTGCTCGCCCTGCCCGTCGCCCATCGCGACATCTATGAGGCGATCGAGCGCGGCGGCGGCACCGGCTTCCGCACCGTCACCCACGCGGACTACGCGCTCGTCGTCCGCCTTCGGCAGGAAGAAGCCGCCGAGCGGCGGCGGCGCGGATAGGTTCCGCGGGCGACCCCGGGGGAGAGAAGGAATTCTCTCCCCCGGACCCCCACTCATCTTCTTTTTTGGGGCTGCCGCGGAAGGCGGAGACGGGAGAGCCGACAGGCCAAGGAAGCCGCGTCAGCGCAGCATTCCCGCCAGCACCCCGGCCAGGTCGGTCTGCCAGATCGCCTCCACCACCGTGTTGTGCTCGGCCGCCGGCACGGCGGTGAAGCGCGCCGAAATGCCCCGCGCCCGCAGCGCATCGACATAGGCGGCCGCGAGCGCCGGCGGCGATCCGGTGTCGTTCGCGCCGGTGTAGGCGACCACGGTCGGGTTCCCCCGCACCTGCGCCACCCGTCGCGCCGCCCCGCCGCAGGAGCAGGCGAGCAGGACCGCGCCATCCAGCGTCCCGGGATGCCGCTCCAGCAATCCCACGATGGCGGAGGCCCCGCCGGAATGACCGATCGCGACCACGCGCCGCGCCCCCGTCCGCGCCCGCAGCGCCGCGATGCCCTCCGCCAACAGCGCGACGTTCGCGGGCCCGCGCGTGGCCCGGTCCCCGTCACTCGGCCGTCCCTCCCCGTCCTGGTAGCCCGGGCGGACGAGCGCGACGGCGGCCACGCCCGGCAGCCGCTCCACCACCTGCCGCGCCGTGATGCGGTGATAGGAGACGCGCCCCGCCCCGTCCCCGTGCAGCACGACCACCAGCACGTCAGATCGCGCAGGCCCGAAGCCGCGCTGGGCAAGGCAGCCGCCCGCGGCCGTGCGGACCCAGTTCACCGGATCATCGGCACAGCTTCCGCCCGTCGCTCCCAAGCTCTGCGGCCCCGAGGACGTGGCACAGCCTGTCGCGAGAAGCACGAGAAGCACGGCCAGGCTCCGCACCGATCGACCCCACCGGGCCCATGCCGTCGAACGATCACGGGAAAGGTTCATCGAAGCCGCGCGCCCACCTCCTGGCCTCTTCCCGAGATGAGACGAAAGAATGAAGGGCACTTATATACATCCTTGACCTAGGCCCCGGATGGGCCTAGAAGGGGTGCATGGCCGACTTCAACACCCTTGCCGACATGATGGACGCCATCACGGACGAGGATGCGGCCTTCGCGCACTTCACGGCGATCCGTTGGAAGAATGGCGCGTTCTGCCCCTATCCTGAGTGCGGGGGTCGGAAGGTCTATTCGTTCGCGGACAAGCGGAACCACAAGTGCGCGACCTGCGGTAAGCGGTTCAGCATCAAGGTTGGGACCATCTTCGAGGATTCGAAGGTGCCGCTGCGCAAGTGGCTGATGGCGATTTGGCTGCTGACCTCGCACAAGAAGGGCGTGGCTAGCACGACGCTAGCCCGCGATATCGGGGTCACGCAAAAGACGTCTTGGTTCATGCTGCATCGCCTTCGCCACGCTGCGACGACGAAGAGTTTCAACCGCCCTTTGGAGGGCACGGTTGAAGCTGACGAGACGTTCGTCGGCGGCAAGGAGAAGAACAAGCACAAGGACAAGCGCACGGGCCAGACGAAGGGCGGCAAGGGCAAGGCCATCGTGTTTGGCGTGATCGCGCGTGGTGGCGAGCTGCGGACTAAGGTGATCCCAAACCGCGACAAGAACACGATGCTCGCCGCTGTCTCCGAGCATGTTGCGCCCGGCTCTGAGGTTCATACCGATGAGTGGGTCGGCTACATCAACCTGTACACACGCTACACGCATAAGAACGTCAGCCACGTTAAGGGCGAGTATGCCAAGGATGGCGTCCACACGAACTCTATCGAAGGCGTGTGGTCGCTGCTGAAGCGGCAGATCATCGGCATCCACCACTTCGTCTCGTCTAAGCACCTGTCCCGCTACGTGGACGAGGCAACGTGGCGCTACAATCGGCGCCAGATTGGTGAGGGCGTGCGGCTGGACAGCCTCATCGCCGACAGCGCCGGCCGCTTGACCTATAAGGCGCTGATCGCGTGAACCGCAAAGGCGGGAAGCCTGGCCCGAGGGACCCCGCCCTGCACCTGGGCCTTGCGTTCGATGAAGCACTCGCCCGGCTCATACAGACGGAACCGGGCGAGGTAGAAGAGGCAGTGAAAAAGGCGGCGGACGAGCCGCCGCCTTCTCCGATCAGAGGCCCGAAGCAGTCAGGCCGGAAGCGACCGGCATAGGCGCGCTGCGCCGACCGGTGTGCGGCCACGGCCGCCAGTGAGCGGAGACCCGCTCCTGATTGCCGAACCGAATGCGGTCATACTCCCCAATCCAGATGTAGTCGGGCTGGGGCGGAGGCCGGGTGGCAGAAGGCATGGGGATCTCCCGAAATGCCGTTTTCCCTTGCCCCAGCGAAGCACCGATGCGATTCTACCGGTTCTTGGGTCCTGGTAGGCGCTACGGTGTCCGCTGAGATCACGGCCAGGGTGCGGGTGTGCCCTGGTCCGACGCGGGGGGCGGCCATCCGGTGAGACGGTGGTCGCTCCTCGTGTTTCTAAGCCTTCGGCTCCGTTGCTCGCTTACGAAGGTGACGGAGAACAATGACAACGGCTGCGTCCACGTCAGCCTCCATGTTCTCCGGCTCCCACACGTCGCTTAGCGCCTCGTAAGCTGCCCGATAGCGTTCTGCCTCGGTCTTAGGCGCCTTGCCGCGCGACCCATCATTCCCCTGATCAGCGGGAGGCGGCGGAGGTGGAGGCGGCGAGGGAGCGGCAGCGGGCAAAGGTGTCATCGTCGAACCGTTTGACGGCCGAGATGCCGTTTGCTTGGGCCGCCGTTGCACCGGTGTGCCGGCGCCTCGCTTCAAACCATCCAGAATGCGTTTGCTAATGGCGATACCAGCCTCGTTCGCGGCGGCAGTGAAGAACAAGATGCACTTGCGCCGGACCTCGTCGGACGAACCCGGGTAGGTGCGAAAAGCCTCGTTCATCTGGCTGGGGGTGGCGTGGTCCAACCCGATGGCCACCACTGGCGCGTAAGCTTCCTGCACAACCCGCGCGAGCGCGTCCGGCCACCCGTCCGTCCCATGGGCCCCGACAAGGTCCCGCAGGACGTCAGTCGGTGCATCGGCGTTATCAATCAGCCGAAGAAATCGAAGGGCGCTGAGCAACTGGCTCCCGACCGTCCCGGAGAACCGGCCGAGGACGCTTCGGTCAATGCGACGCGGGATCGTGTGCTCGTGCAAATCCTGAACGAACGTCCGGAACGTCTTGTAGGAGATATACGGAGGCGCCTTAGCGGGCGCCTCGCCGGCGGCTCCATTCGTCTCGCCCATCATTCTCGCTCCCACGAACGAGCGGATTATATGTCCGGCTGGACAAGAACAACAAGGACGAATTCGTCGTGGACGATTCTTGGACAACTCGTTCGTGGACAGTCCTGGAATCGTCTCTGTCGCCACCGCTACTCTCTTCATCCTATTGTTTCAGCAAGGAAAATCGGATGGCTGACAAGGTCATGGTGAGGGCTTACCGCGGTGAGCCCGTGGAGATGATGGTCTGCGACGTCGAAAAAAACTCGGTCTATGCTGCCCGGCCGGAACGCCTAAGGGCCGTAGCCACAGGCGAGAGCCGGCCAGTCGGCTTTCCTGGCGAGGACGTATTCTGCTTCGACGCCGCGCTGTTTAGTCGCCTGCGCGAAGAGTGGCGAGCGGCCGGGCAGACCAATGACGGGGCATGGGAACCAGCGCGCCCCTACCTTGGTCACACACGTATATAAGCGCCGAATGAAGGTCCAGGAAACTGATGTTTCCTGGCGGGAGGGTCCAGAGAGGGCTGAGCCCTCCCTGGGGCCCAGCTTGAAGCACGATACCCCGCCATGGGACCCTGCCGCATGCCCCCGCACCGGCGCTTCCGATGAGCGTAGCCCTCTCCCCCGCCGTCCTGCACGGCGAGGCTGCCTTCCAGGCCGCGCGCCGCGCGAAGTGGCGGGTGACGATCCTCGGCCTGCTGATCCTCGTCGCCGCCCTCGTCGTCGCGGGCTGGGTGAGCGAGGTGCATCCGGCGACGCTGGCCGCCGGCCTGCCGCGCGTCGGCGAATACTTCGCCCGCACCGTGCCGGACCTGCGCTGGGCGACCCTGTTCCGGGACTGGGAGACGGAGGGCAGCCTCGCCGCCTGGTTCTATCGCCTGGACAAGTGGCTCTGGCTGCTGCTGGAGACCGCGAACATGGCGGCGCTGGCGACCCTCATCGGCGGCGTGCTGGCCTTGCTGCTGTCCTTTCCGGCGGCGCGCAACATCGCGCACTCCGTGCCGTCCTATCACCTTGCGCGCCGTGGCCTGGAAGCGATGCGGACGGTGCCGGAGATCGTCTACGCGCTGATCCTGGTGTGGGCCTTCGGCGTCGGCCCGCTGGCCGGGATCATCGCGATCGCCGCGCACACCACCGGCGCGCTGGGCAAGCTGATCGCGGAGGCGATCGAGAACGCGGACATGAAGCCCTGGGACGGCGTGCGCGCCGCCGGCGGCACCTGGGTGCAGGCGGGCCGCTTCGCGATCCTGCCGCAGGTCGCGCCGAACATCCTCTCCTACCTGTTGCTGCGCTTCGAGATCAACGTGCGCGGCGCCTCCGTCATCGGCTTCGTCGGGGCCGGCGGGATCGGGCAGGAGCTCTACCTCGTCATCTCCCAGAACTACTACGAGGAGGTCTCGGCCATCGTCATCCTCATCATTCTGGCGGTGGCGATGATCGACCTCCTCTCCGAGATGCTGCGGCGGAACCTGATCGGGACGGAGGCGCGGGCATGAGTGCCTCCACGAACGATGTCGCCGCCTGGAAGGCGCGGCTGCCGGCGGCTTTCGGCGCCACGCCGCGCCAGCGCGCGATGCGCTGGATCGCCGGCGCGATCTTCCTCGCCTGGCTCGCCTGGGCCTTCTGGCTCTTCGACATCACGCCACGGCGCATCTGGAACGGCGTGTTCGGGGAGCAGGGCCTCTTCGTCATCATCCGGCTGATGATCCCGCCCTCCCCCGGCGACCACTGGCAGGAGATCTTCAAGGGGCTGGCCGAGAGCGTGGCCATGGCGTTCCTCGGCACGATCATGGCGGCCGTGGTGGCGGTGCCGCTGGGGTTCCTCGGGGCGCGCAACATCGTCACCTCCACCCTGTTCCGCTTCTCCCTGCGCCGGGTGTTCGACGGCTTCCGCGGGGTGGACCAGCTCATCTGGGCGCTCGCCTTCGTGCGCGCCGTGGGGCTCGGGCCGCTGGCGGGGGTGCTGGCCCTCTTCGTCTCGGACCTCGCCACCCTCTCGAAGCTCTATGCCGAGGCGATCGAGAACGCGGAGCGGCGCCAGGCCGAGGGCGTGGTGGCCGCGGGCGGATCGCGGCTGATGGCCGTGCGCTTCGGCATCCTGCCGCAGGTGCTCCCGATCATGCTCGCCCAGGCCCTCTACTTCTTCGAGAGCAACACGCGCTCCGCCGCCATTCTCGGCGTCGTCGGCGCCGGCGGGATCGGGCTGCAGATCGCCGAGCGCATCAAGGTCCGCCACTGGGACGAGGTGGCCTTCATCATCATCCTGATGGTCGTCACCGTCAGCATCATCGACTGGGGCAGCGGCAAGATCCGCCGCCGGCTGATCGGCGCGCGGGAGACGGCCCGGTGATCCCGGCCTGGGGAAGAAAACCAGCTTCTCCCTCAGGCGGCGGACATCAAGGACGGGAAGTCCCATCTCCGCCTTCCGCAGCAGCCTGACAAAAAAGATAGGGGGTCCGGGGGAATTCTTTCCCCCGGCCCTGCTGCCGTCAGATCAACTGCCCGCGCAGGAAGCCCAGCGCCGGCAAGGGCCGCCACCCCCGCGGCAGGTCGGTCCGTCGGATGGGGGAGACGCTGTAGTTCGGGACGGGCTGGCTCTCGCCGCGCAGGAAGCCGGCATAGGCGCGGACCTGCTGCTCCCGCCAGTTCCGGTCCGCATCGGCGGCGGCGCGGCTCGGGAAGATCTCGGCCACGCGGACCTTGCGGCCCATGACCGCCAGCACCGCCCAGATCCGGTCGTCGCGCGCCCGGCTGAGGCTCAGCACCTGACCCGGGGGCTGGTCCGGGGCCGCGCCGTTCACGCGCGCGCCCTCACGCAGGGTTCACGGCGGTGGGGGCGACGAGCTTCCGCGTGCATCCCCCATCATCTGTGTTCCGCGCGGCGCCGCCGCAAGGCCGGCAAGCGTCGCAGGGGGGTCCCACCCCTCCCGGGCGCCCGTCAGCCCCGGCGGCCGCCATAGGCGCGATGCGGCGGCGGGGCCGGGCGGGGTCCCATCACCACGTCGATCATCGCCTTCGCCTGCGCGATGAGCGCCCCGAGGGTCACGGGCTGACCGGGGCTGCGCTGCACCGGCTGCGGCTCACCCCGGCCGTGGGGCGGGTGAATGATCACGGCGCAATCGGTCCCGCCCCCATCCCGCATCTCGAGGTGGTGGGTTCGGTAAGGCTTGTACGAGACGGCCACCATGCGGCCCATGAGCGTGCTCCGAGGATTCAGGCCTGAACATGGACGCGATCATGCTGCATCGCAACATGTCCGTGAGGGCCGGGCGCAGCGGGGCTGCCATCAGCCCGCCGGCATGGCCGGATAGCGG
Source organism: Muricoccus radiodurans (assembly GCF_050154705.1). Lineage (GTDB taxonomy): Bacteria > Pseudomonadota > Alphaproteobacteria > Acetobacterales > Acetobacteraceae > Roseomonas > Roseomonas radiodurans. The sequence continues at coordinate 3,876,323 of NZ_CP189561.1, forward strand.
ATGGCGGTGACCTCGATGGAGACCGGTCCGGTCGGCGTCCGCACCGTCACCTCATCCCCCACCCGCGCGCCGAGCAGCGCGAGCGCGGTCGGCGCGCCGATGCTGATCTTCCCGGCCGCCAGGCTCGCCTCGTCCACGCCGACGATGGTCACCGTCACCTCCTCGTCGCGCTCCGTCAGGTAGGTGACGGTGGCCCCGAAGAAGACGCGGTCGCGCCGGAGCTGGGCGGCCGGGTCCACCACCTCCGCCTGCTGGAGCCGCTGGCCGAGGTAGTGCAGGCGCCGGTCGATCTCGCGCAGGCGGCGCTTGCCCTCCTTGTAGTCGGCGTTCTCGCTGCGGTCGCCGTTGCCGGCCGCCCAGGCGACGATCTCAACCACCCGGTGCCGCTCCGCCTTGCGGGCCTCGTACTCGGCCCGCAGCGCGGCCTCGCCAGCCGGCGTCATGTAGAACTTGCCGCCGGGCAGCCGCAGCGGGCTGCCCTCCTCCTCGTCCATGCGTCCTGATCCCTTGCGCGGGATCCACCTTACCCGACGATCCCGCGGCGGCCGATCCGCCGGGTGCAGGCGGCCTGGCTGATGCGGGACAGCGTCCCGGAGGCTAGGCGATGACGTGGATGTCGGAGGCGGTCAGCGCCGGGGCGCCGCTGAAGGTGGCGATGGCGACCTTCGCTGCACCCCCGACACCATCGGCGTCCCACCACAGCCGGCCGATGTCGCTCTCGTAGATGAACTGCCCCGTGCCGGACGGGGCCGTCGTAGAGCCATCGGTGTTGACCACGAACCGCGCCCCGGGCAGCGCCCCGGCAACGAGCCCGCCCCCGAAGCCGGCGGCCGAGACCTCGATCTCATCCGTGCCAGGCACGAAGGCATAGACCACATCCCCGCCCTCAGCGGCCGAGCCGTAGCTGATCGTGTCCGCACCCGCCTCCCCGTACAGCCGGTCCGCGCCGATCCCGCCCACCAGCGTGTCGTTGCCATCGCCGCCGAGGATCGTGTCCACGCCGCCGAGGCCGGAGAGCAGGTTCGCCCCGTCATTCCCCTCCAGCCGGTTGTTCAGCCCGTTGCCCGTCCCGGCCGAGCCCGCGGCCCCGGTCAAGGCCAGCTTCTCCACCCCGTCGCCGAGCGTGAAGGACACCGAGGACTGCACGAGGTCGAGCCCTGCACCACCCGCCTCGCTCACCTCGTCGCCGAGGTTATCCACGATGTAGAGGTCGTTGCCCGACCCCCCGTTCATCGTGTCGGCCCCGAGCCCGCCATCCAGCGTGTCGTTGCCCTGCAGTCCGGTCAGCGTGTTGCCCAGCCCGTTGCCGGTGATCCGGTTGGCGTTGCCGTTGCCCGTCCCGCTGGTGGCCGAGCCGGTCAGGAACAGCCGCTCGACCTGCCCGCCCAGCGTGTAGGACACCGAGGCATAGGCCGTGTCGAAGCCCCCGTCCGCCACCTCGACCAGCACCACCCCAGCGTTGTCGACGTAGAAGGTGTCGTCGCCTCCGCCGCCGGTGTAGCGGTCCAGCCCGCCGCCGCCCTGGAAGGTGTCGTTGCCGCCCCCGCCATCCAGGCGGTTCGCGGCCGCGTTGCCGGTCATCAGGTTGGCCAGCTCGTTGCCCGTGCCGTTGATCGCGGCCCCGCCCACCAGCGTCAGCCGCTCGATCCCGGCGGCGGTCGCGATCGAGTAGGTGACCGAGGCCTCGACCGTGTCCAGGCCCGCCCCGTCCGCGCCCTCCTCCACCACGTCCAGGGCGCTGTCCACCCGGTACACGTCGTTGCCCGCCCCGCCGACAAGGCTGTCCACCTCACTCCCGCCGTCCAGCGTGTCCGAGCCGCCGCCCCCCACCAACGTGTCCGCCCCTCCCAGACCCAGGAGCGTGTTCGACAGCCCGTTGCCGGTGATCAGGTTGGCCGCGGCGTTGCCCGTCCCGGTCGTGGCCGAGCCGATCAGCACGAGGTTCTCGAACCCGGTCGCGAGGGTGAAGGAGACGGAGGCCGTCACCGTGTCCGTGCCGTCCCCGCCCGCCTCGCTCACCACGTCGCCGAGACTGTTCACGACGTAGCTGTCGTCGCCCACCCCGCCCGCCATGCTGTCGTCGCCGGACCCGCCATCCAGGCTGTCAGCCCCGGCCCCGCCGGTCAGCGTGTCACTGCCCGACCCGCCGATCAGCGTGTCGTCGCCGCCTGCCCCGTCGATCGTGTCGTTGCCGCCCAGCCCGTCGGTGCTGTCCGGACCCGTGCCGCCGACCAGGCTATCCGCCCCCGATGTCGGCCCGGACGGGGCGGCGCTGACCTGCAGGATGCGAGAGCCTGTCGCCGTCTCGACCAGCGTCAGCGTGCCGTTGAGCGTGAACAGCGCGTCCGGTGAGCCGTTGCCGTTCGTGTCGAACTGGATCTGCGTCACCGCCTGGCCACTCACCAGGACGTTGCGGAAAGCGATCTGCGACGTGCCATTGTTCTGGAAGGGCGCGCTGCCGACGAAGGTGCCGGCCAGCGCCGAGAGGTCCAGCCGATCGCCCGCGGCGAAGTCGGCGATGATGTCGGCCGCCCCGATCTCGGCCAGCGCACCGACCACGAAGGTGTCGTTCCCCGTCCCGCCCGTCAGGCTGTCGCTCCCCGCCCCGCCCAGCAGCGTGTCGTTGCCGGCGCCGCCGGAGACGGTGTCGTCCCCGTCACCGGCCTCCAGATGGTTGGCGACGCCGCTGCCGGTGAGGCTGTCCGCGAAGGCGGAGCCCCGCGCCCGCTCGATGTTCACCAGCGTGTCCTGGCCGCCGAACCAGCCGTCATCGGCGGCGAGGCCGGTGGCGAGGTTCACGACGACGCCGGAGAGCGAGCCCGCATAGTCCGCCGTCACCAGCGTCCCGACCGTCGGCGCCCGCAGCGTGTCGTCGCCACCCTGCCCTCGGATGTAGGAGACGAGGCCTCCGTTCACCGCGCCGGTGATGGTGTCGGCGAACTGGCTGCCGCGCGCGTTCTCGATCGAGACGAGCGTGTCCGTGCCGCCCCAGGAGTTCGTCGCGGTGCCGGTAGAGCCGTTGCCGAGGTCGATGACCGCCCCGGTCGTTGGCGCGTCGCCGCCGGCATAGGAGCTGGCGCGGTAGGTATCGCTGCCGCCGCGCCCCTCGATCAGGTTGCTCCCCTGACTGCCGGCGAGGATGTCGTCGCCCGAGGTGCCGCGCAGCGTGTCGTTGCCCTGCCCGCCCGTGGCCGCGTTGAAGTTGGCGATCTGATCCGTGCCCGCCGCCTTCGTGATGGTGCCGGCGAACCCGCCGAACCCGCCCGGCGCGGCGGTGGTGCCGAGGTCGATCGTGACCGCCTCGCTCCCGCCGAAGATGATCGTGTTGATCCCGCCGCGCCCGTCCACCGTGTGCTCGCCGCCGCTGCCCACGCGGAAGGAGTCGTTGCCCGTGCCGCCGAGCAGCGTGTCGTCGAAGCCGGAGCCGAAGACGTTGCGCACGGCGTTGAGCGTGTCCGTGCCGCCCTGCCCGTCCTGCGCCGTCCCCGCCGCCAGGTCCACGACAACGGCGGAGGTCGCGCCGCTGTAGTCGGCGCGGTTGTTGGCGTTGTCCTGCCCGTTGATCGTGTCGTTCCCGGCCCCGCCGCGGAGCGAGATCGTGTTCCAGGAATAGGCGGCCGTGGTGCCGTTGAGCACGTCGGCCTCGTTGGTGCCGCGGAACTCGTTCACGTTGGTCAGCGTGTCCTGCCCCGCGCCGGCCTTCACCACCGTCCCGTTCGCCCAGCCGAAGAGCCCGGCCCCGATCCCGGTGATCGTGACCGTCACCGGCCCCGTGAGGGGGGCGTAGTCCGCGATGTTGTAGCCGCCCGCGCCATCGATCGTGTCGTTGCCGATGGTCGCATCGAACCGGTCGCCATCGGCGGAGCCGATCAGCGTGTCGGCAAAGTTGGAGCCCTGCACCCGCCGGACGTCGATCAGCGTGTCGCTGCCTACGCCCGCGCCGCTCGCCGTTCCGGCCGTGAGGTTGACGGCCACGCCACCGGTCGCGTCGAAGTAGCTGGCGCGGTTGAGCTGGCTGTCCTGGCCATCGATGGTGTCGTTGCCCAGTCCGCCCCGCAGGTTGATCGAGAAGGGCAGGCCGGAGACCGTGGAATCCGATCCGGTCAGCGTGTCGTTGCCCGACCCGCCATTCACCTGGCGGATGCCGGTGAAGCTATCCGTCCCGTTGCCGCCCGACTTGACGACCGTGCCGCTGTAGACGGGGCTGTTGGCGAAGCTGACGTTGATCGCGAAGCTCTGGCCGGCATAGCTCAGCGTGTCGCTGCCATTGCCCCCGCCGCCGAGGAAAGTATCGTTCCCGCTGCTGCCGATCAGGAAGTCGCTGTCCAGACCGCCATCGACGAAGTCGTTCCCGGCACCGCTGTCGAGCGTGTCGTTGCCGGCGAGGCCCAGCAGCGTGTCGTCTCCGCCCAGGCCCACGAAGTAGTTGTTGAACCCGTCGCCCCGCATGCTGTCGGCGAGGTCGTCACCGCGGGCGGAGCGGACGTCGGTCAGCGTGTCCGTCGTGCCGCGGAAGCTGGCCGTGCCCGCCTCCAGGTCGAGGACGACCGCGAAGTCGGCACTCGTCGTGTCGTAATTGGCGAAGACGCTCGTGAGCCCGCCGCCGTCGATCGTGTCGGCGCCCTGCCCACCGTAGAGGTAGAGGAAGGTCCCGCCGGGGTTGGATGCGGCCGTGACCGTGAAGCTGTCGCCCTGGGCGGTGCCGGAGAAGGAGTCGATGTCGCTGAAGCTATCGGTGCCGAGCCCGCCGCCCTTCACCACGCTGTTGCCGCCGAAGCCGCCGGAGATGGTGCCGATGGTGACCGCGATCGCCTGGGCGAGGGAGAAGTACTGAGCCCGGTTGAACCCGCCACCGCCCGTGAAGGTGTCGTTGCCGGCGGACGCGGTGAAGGTGTCGTCCGCATCGCCGCCGACATACGGGTCATTGCCGGGGGTTCCAGGAAAGTCGGTCATGTCGGGGCCTCTCGGTCACGGCGACGCCCGTGCGCCCGTCGAGCGCACGCCCGTCCGGGCAAGGAGACACCGGCCAACATCCCTCCTCCGTCGCGCGTCCGATCGGGGCGCGGCGGGAGGCGTCGCGGTCGTGTGGTGGCGCGTCCTCGGGTCGGGCGCCCAGCGTTGCGTCCCCTCCGGGGGGCGGCAACCAACCTTTGGTTGTATAAACGAAATTAAACTAGCCGGGGATCGTTCCGTCCGCCTTCAGCACCTCCCCGGCCAGGTAGAGGCTGCCGCAGACCAGCACCCGCCCGGGCGCGCCGCCAGCCGCCACGATCGCGGCCAGCGCGTCCGCCACGCGTGGCCCGAGCCGCGCCACGCCGCCGGAGGCCGCCACGATCTCCGCCGGCGGCACGGCCAGGTGCTGCCCCGGCTCCGCCACCGCGTGGACGGAGGCCGCGAGCGGCAGCAGCGGCGCCAGGAACTCCCCCACCGCCTTCGACTTCTTCATGCCAACGACGAGGTGCACGGGCCGGTCCGACCAACCGCGGAGATGCGCGGCCAGCGCCTCGCCGGCGCCGGGATTGTGGCCGCCATCCAGCCACAGCTCCCAGCCCGGCGGCAGCTGCGCGCCGAGATGCCCCTGAAGCCGCTGCAGCCGCGCCGGCCAGGTCGCGCCGGCCACGCCGTCCCGCAGCGCCGCGACGGTGAGCCAGGACGGGCCCCAGGCCCGCAGCGCCGCCACCGCGATGCCCGCATTGTCGGCCTGGTGCGGCCCGGGCAGGCCGGGCGGCGGCAGTAGGATCTCTCCCCGCAGGTCGCGGTAGCGCAGGCCGCCACCTTCCCAGGCCACGTCCCAGTAGCGCCCGCGCGCGGCGAGCGGCGCTCCCTTCGCCTCGGCCTCCGCCCCGATCACGGCCAGCGCCTCGGGCGCCTGGGCGCCGGTCACCACCGGCACGCCCGGCTTGATGATCCCCGCCTTCTCCCCCGCGATGGTCGCGAGGCGGTCGCCCAGGAAGTCCATGTGGTCCATGGAGATGGAGGCGATGGCGCAGGCCGCCGGCCGGTCCACCACGTTCGTCGCGTCGAAGCGCCCGCCCAGCCCGACCTCCAGCACCAGCAGGTCCGCGGGCACCCGGCTGAACAGCAGCAGCGCCGCCGCCGTCGTCACCTCGAAGACGGTGATCGGCAACCCGCCGTTGCGCGCCTCTACCTCCTCCAGCGCGGCCGCCAGGGCGTTCTCTTCCACCAGCGTCCCGGCCAGCCGGATGCGCTCGTGGAAGCGGACGAGGTGCGGGGAGGTGTAGACGTGCACCCGCTGCCCCGCGGCCTCCGCGATGGCGCGCAGGAAGGCGCAGGTGGAGCCCTTGCCGTTCGTGCCGGCCACGTGGACCACCGGCGGCAGGTGCCGCTCCGGATTGCCCAGCGCATCCAGGCAGCGCCGCAGTCGGTCGAGGGACAGGTCGATCAGCACGGGATGCAGCCCGTGCAGCCGGTCGATGATCGCCTCCGACCGCCCGGCCAGCATGTCCGGGCCCGCGCGCAGCCCGGCGGGCGCGCCCGGCAGAGGATCGGGCGCGGGGGCCGCCATCGCTATTCCGCCGGCGGGATGGGGGCCGCGGCCTGCGGCACCACCCCGGCCGGCACGGCGCCCGCCAGGACCGCGTTGTCCGGCGCATCCACCGGCGGCGCGTCCGGCAGCGGTGGCGCCTCCGCCACCACGGGCGGGCGCAGGAAGCCGATCAGGCGCGCCAGCGTCGCCCGCATCTCCGGCCGCCGCACCACCATGTCCAGGATGCCGTGCGCCAGCAGGTATTCGGCGCGCTGGAAGCCCTCGGGCAGCTTCTCCCGCACGGTCTGCTCGATCACGCGCGCGCCGGCGAAGCCGATCAGCGCGCCGGGCTCGGCGATCTGGATGTCGCCGAGCATCGCGAAGCTCGCCGTCACGCCGCCGGTCGTCGGGTCGCAGAGCACGACGATGAAGGGCAGCCCCGCCTCCTTCACCATCCGTGTCGCGATGACCGTGCGCGGCATCTGCATGAGGCTGACCGCGCCCTCCTGCATCCGCGCCCCGCCGGAAGCGGTGAAGACGATCAGCGGCGCGTCCTGCAGCACGGCCAGCCGCGCGGCGGTGACGATCCCCTCCCCCACGCCGGCGCCCATGGAGCCGCCCATGAAGGTGAACTCGAAGGCCGCGACCACCGCCGGCCGGCCCTCGATCGCGCCATGGGCCACGGCGATCGCGTCATCCAGCCCGTTGGCCGTCTGCGCCTCGCGCAGCCGGTCGCCGTAGCGGCGGGAATCCCGGAAGCGCAGCGGGTCCGCCGGGGCCCGCGGCAGCTCGATCCGCTGCCAGCCCGGGTCCAGCGTGTAGTCCAGCCGCCGCTTCGCGGAGACGCGGAGGTGGTGCCCGCAATGCGGGCAGACATGGAGGTTCCGCTCCAGGTCCTGGTGGAAGATCATCTGCTCGCAGGCCGGGCATTTGTGCCAGAGGTTCTCCGGCACGTCGCGCTTGGCCCCGAACAGCGTCTGGATCTTCGGCACCGCCCAGTCGGAGATCCAGTTCATCGAGGGGTCCTGTCCCGTGGCGCCTCGCGGGCCCATGGCCCCTCGCCGCCCCGCGGCCCGAAGGTCGCCGGCCGCGCGGAGAGGGGGGCATCCCGCCAAGGCGCGGGAGGTAGGCGCGACCGGCCACCGCGCGCAAGAGGCGGGCGCCCCATGCCCGGGGTTGGGCCGGGGGCTGGACCGGGGGCGGCTGGTTGCCGATATCCTGCCGGCCATGGCCTCCGCAGATCCCTACAAGACCCTCGGCGTGGGCCGCACCGCCTCGGCGGAGGAGATCCGCAAGGCCTTCCGCGGCATCGCCAAGAAGAACCACCCCGACCTCAACCCCGGCGACAAGGCCGCGGAGGAGCGCTTCAAGGCGGCCAACGCCGCCCATGACCTCCTCTCCGATCCGGAGAGGCGCGCCCGCTTCGACCGCGGCGAGATCGACGCGACCGGCCAGGAGACGCCCCCGCGCGGCTACTGGCGCGACCATGCCGAGAGCCCGCAGGGCAACCGCTACCGCTGGGGCGGCGCCGGCGGCCCCTCCCCCGGCGGTGGCGGCGCCGGCCCCTTCGACCCCGACGACCTGGAGGACATCCTCTCCATGTTCCGCGGCGGTGGCGGGCGGGCGGAGACCGGCCCGCGCCGCGGGCGGGACGCCCAGTACCGCCTGTCCGTGGACTTTCTGGACGCGGTGAACGGCGCCACGCGGCGCCTGACCCTGCCGGATGGCCGCGACCTCGACGTCCGCATCCCCCCCGGGCTGGAGGACGGCCAGGTCCTGCGCCTACGGGGCCGCGGCAACCCCGGCACCAACGGCGCCCCGGATGGCGACGCGCTGATCGAGGTCTCCGTCAGCCCCCACCCCTTCTATGAGCGGGACGGCACCAACCTGCGAATGGACCTGCCCGTGACCCTGCGGGAGGCGGTGCTGGGCGCGAAGATCCCCGTCCCCACCCCGCGCGGGGAGGTGACGCTCACCGTCCCGCCCCGTTCCGACGCCGGCACGCAGCTCCGCCTGCGCGGCCGGGGCGTGGCGGAATCCGGCGGCAGCCCCGCCGGCGACCTGTTCGTGACCCTGAAGCTCGTCCTCGGCCCGCTGGACGAGAGCCTGGAAACCTTCCTGCGCGGCTGGTCGCCGCCCGACGGCCCCGACCCCCGCGCGGAGATGCGGAGGCGCGCATGATCCCGATCGAAGCCGTGCTCGCCCGCCTGTCGGGCCTCGACGCGCCGATGCTGGAATCCTGGATCGCCCGGGAATGGGTCCGCCCGGCGCGGCAGGCCGGCCATCTCGTCTTCGACGAGATCGACGTCGCCCGCTGCCGCCTGATCCTGGAGCTGCGGGACGAGCTGGAGGTGAACGACGCCGCCATCCCCGTGGTGTTGCAGCTGCTGGACCAGCTCCACCTGACCCGGCGCCAGCTCCGCCGCGTAGCGGAGGCGCTGGTCGAGATCCGCTAGGCCCGGCAGGGCGCCACAAGGGCCGCGGATGGGTCTAGGAAGGGCCCATGCCCGACCGCAGCCCCCGTGCCCCGCTCGCCCTCTGGATCGTCGCGGCGGCGCTTCTGCTCCTCCTCGGCTGGCTGGCGGCCCCGCTCGTTCAGTCCCTGCTGCCCGCCCCGCAGGCCGAGCCGCGCGTGGTCACGCCGCGCGGCAACCTGGCGGAGGATGAGCGCAGCACCATCGCCCTGTTCGAGGCGGCGCGGGGCTCCGTCGTCTTCATCTCCACGACCGAGCGCGTCGTCTCCCCCTGGGCCCGGAACGCGATGAACGTGCCCCGCGGCACCGGCTCCGGCTTCGTGTGGGACGGGGCGGGGCATGTGGTGACGAACCACCACGTGCTGGCCGGCGCCTCCGGCGCCACGGTGCGGCTGGCCGATGGCCGGGCCTTCAGCGCGCAGCTCGTCGGGGACAGCGCGGAGCACGACCTGGCGGTGCTGCGGATCGGGGTGGTGACGGGCCGCCCGGCGCCGCTGCCGATCGGCACCAGCGCCGACCTGCGCGTGGGGCAGCGGGTCTTCGCGATCGGCAATCCCTTCGGCCTGGACTGGACGCTGACGACCGGGATCATCTCCGCCCTGAACCGGGAGCTGCCGGCCGAGCAGGGGCCGGTCATGACCGGGCTGATCCAGACCGACGCGGCCATCAACCCCGGGAATTCCGGCGGACCGCTGCTGGATAGCGCGGGGCGGCTGATCGGGGTGAACACGGCGATCTTCAGCCCCTCCGGCGCCAGCGCGGGCATCGGCTTCGCCGTGCCGGTGGACGTGGTGAACCGGGTGGTGCCCCGGCTGATCGCCTCCGGCCGCTACGTGCGGCCCGATCCCGGGCTGCGGGTGGATGCGGGGCTGAACGAGGCCCTCTCGGCCCGGCTGGGCGTGCGCGGGGTCTTCGTGCTGGACGTGCTGCCCGGCTCCGCGGCGGCCGCCGCCGGACTGCGCGCGGCACATCTGACGCCCGACGGCGCCCTGGTCCCCGGGGACGTCATCACCGCCGTGTCGGGCCGCCCCGTGGCGCGAGTGCCGGAGCTGCTGGCCGCGCTGGACGCGGTGGAGGCCGGGGCGACGGCGAACCTGACCGTCCTGCGCGCCGGGCAGACGCTGAGCCTCGGCCTGCCGCTCCCGCCGGGACGCTGACCCGCGGGGGCACGGCCTACCCGGCGGCCATCGCGGACGGGTAGGATCCGCCCTTCCCCGAACCGAGGCTCCCGCCGATGCGCATCGCCGTGGTCGGCACGTCCGGTGCCGGCAAGTCCACCCTCGCGCGCCGGATCGCGCAAACCTTCGGCATCCCGCATGTCGAGCTCGATGCCCATTTCTGGGGACCGGACTGGACGCCGGTGGAGCGCGAGGCCATGCGCGCCTCCATCGACGCGGCCACCGCCGCCCCCGCCTGGGTCAGCGACGGGAACTACGAGTCCCGCGTCGGCGACATCATCCGCGCGCGGGCCACGCACCTCGTCTGGCTCGACTATTCCCGCCGGATCATCATGCCGCGCGTGATCCGCCGCAGCCTCCTGCGCGCGCTGACGCAACGGCCGCTCTGGAACGGCAACCGGGAGCGGTGGTCCGCCCTGCTCGAGCGCGACCACCCCATCCGCTACGCCTGGCGCACGGCCCACCCCCGCCGCGCCCGCCTGGAGGCGGAGCTGCGCGATCCCGCCCAGGCGCATCTCACCGTGCTGCGTCTTCGCCATCCCCGCGAGGCGGAGGCCGCGATCGGGCGGCTGCGGCAGGACTTCGCGGGCACCGGGAGTCCGCCAAGTCCTCACAGCGCTGGGTAGCCTGACCTGAGACGGCGGCCGGGCACGCGGGCGCCGGACGGCCGGCGACGCCTTGCAACCCCAGTGCCCGCGCCTCCGTTCGGCCCGCGCCACCAGGACCGGACGCGTGCCCGAGACCCGCTTCGTCGCCCTCGTCATCGTCTCGGTCGGCGCGCTCCTCGCCCTCGCGCGGCTGGTGCGGCTGCCGCCCTCCGTCACCCTCTTCGCGGGCGGGCTGCTCTCCGTCCTCCTGCCCGGGCCGCTGCCGCCGCTGCGGGTGGATCCGCTGATCGTGCTCGGGATGATCCTGCCGCCGCTCCTCTATGCGGGGGTGACGGACCTCTCGCCGGCGGTGCTGCGCTGGGCGGCCTGGCGCGGGGTGCTGGCGGGGGCGCTCTGGTCGCTCGGGCTGACGGCCGCCTGCGCCTTCGCGGCGTCGCTCCTGCTCCCCGGCCTCGATCCCGTCGCCTGCATGGCCATCGGCGTGGCGGCGGCCATCGCCGAGCCCCGGCTGCTGACCGAGACCGGCCTGTCCCGCCACCTGCCGCGCACGCTCTCGGACGGGCTCTCGGCGCAGCTTGCCACGGCGCCGCTGATCGGAGTCTCGCTCTCCCTCCTCGTCGCGAAGAGCGTGGGCGGTCCCGCGCCCGGCCTGCAGACCATTGCCTGGACCCTCGCCCGGGACGCGTCGCTCGGCGCGGCGGCGGGGGTCGCGCTGGGGCTGGCCATGGCGGCCCTGCGGCGCCGCCTGGACCACCCGCCGACCGAGGCGGCCCTGTCCGTCGCCACGCCCTTCGCCGCCGCGGCGATCGGGGAGGGGATGGGCATCTCGCCCATCGCGGTGCTGATCGCCGCCGGGCTGACCATCGCCGCCCGCCACACGGACCCCGCGACCGGGGAGAGCCTCGCCTCGCCGGAGACCCGGCTGCTCCTGCGCGACCTCTGGCGCGCGCTGAACGAGGTCCTGACCGGGGCGCTCTTCTTCCTCATGGGCCGGGCCCTGCCGGAGGCGCTGCAGAGCCCGCTTCCCTGGATGACCCTGGCCGTCGCGGCGGCCGCCCTTCTCGCCCTCTGCTGGGCGGTGCAGTTCGGGATCTCCTGGGCAGCGCTCGCCATGCCCTCCGCTCCCGCCACCCCGCGGGAGGGCGGCGGTCGCGTGCCGGCCTGGCAGGCCGCCATCCTCCTGGCCGCCTCGGCCGGGCGCAGCGTCATCGCGCTGGCCGTGGCGCTCGCCCTGCCGGCCGCCGCCGGCGGTGCGCCCTACGCGGCGCGGGACGCGGTGATCGCGGTGACGGCCGTGCTCGTCATCGCCTCCGCCCTGATCCAATGGCCGCTCCTGCCCCGGCTTCTCGCCTGGGCGCGGCCGGATGGGGCGGCGGAGGCGGACCGCGAGGCGGCCCTGGCGGCGGAGGCCACCGCCGCGATCCCCGCCGACAGGCCGGAGGACGGGCACCGGCGCCTCCGCGCCCTGAGGGAGACGGACAGCATCGGGGACGCGGCGCTGCACGACGGGGAAGCGGCACTGGCGCTCCGCGCGCGGGCGGCGGAGGTGTCGGGACAGGTGCCGAAGCGGCATTGATCCCGCCGGGCCAGCGCTGGCGGACCCGGGGAGAGGGAGAAGGAATTCTCCCTCTCCCCGGACCCCTCACCCTCATCTCTTTTTATCGGGCTGCCGCGGAAGGCGGACACGGTGTCACGCCTCGGGTCTTGGACCCGAGGCGAGGCAGTTGTCCGTGCGGGCTGATCTGAGGTCGTCTGCCCGCTGCGCGGGCGGGCTCCGCCGTCCGCGGCAGCCCGATAGAAAGAGATGAGTGGGGGTCCGGGGGAGAGAATTCCTTCTCTCCCCCGGGGGCCACGAGTGCTACGATTCCTCGTCGCCCTCGGTCTCGACCCCGATCTCCTCGGCCAGATCCTCGTCCGCGTCGTCCAGGTCCTCGGTGTCGTCGGCCGCCGCGTCGGTGTCGGCGTCCTCGACCTCGGGCTCCTCACCCTCGGCCGCATCGCTGACGGCGGCACGCTTCTTCAGCTTCTCGTCCGGCAGGGGCGCGGCGCGGCGGAGGCGGGGCTGCTCGGCGGGCTGCTCCGTGCCGCATTTCGGGCAGACGGCCGGTGCGCGGGTCAGGTCGTAGAACTTGGTGCCGCAGGCGACGCAGGTGCGCTTGAGGCCGAGCTCGGGTTTGGCCATGGGGACGCCTTGACTGGGTCCGCACGCCCGGAGGGGACGGAACGGAAGGGGTTCTGAAAGGGCGGGGCGCATTGCCACGGGGGCGCGCGGCATGTCAAACGCGGGCGCCTTTGCAGATCAGGTCTCCGCCGATGCCGGACCATCATCTCCATGCCGTGCGGGCGCCGCTGGTGGCGGGGGCGCCGGGGCGGGCGCTGTCCGGCCGGCTGCGGGTGCCGGGAGACAAGTCCGTCTCCCACCGCGCGCTGATGTTCGGCGCCCTGGCCGTCGGCACCACCGAGATCACCGGGTTGCTGGAGGGGGAGGACGTGCTCCGCACCGCCTCGGCCATGCGGGCCCTGGGCGCGGAGGTGGAGCGGGTCGGCGAGGGCCACTGGCGTGTCGCCGGGCGCGGGATCGGTGGGCTGGTCAGCCCCGACGACGTCCTGGACATGGGCAATTCCGGCACGGCGGCGCGGCTTCTCCTCGGGCTGCTGGGCGGGCATCACGTCTTCGCGGTGCTGACCGGGGATGCTTCTCTGCGGCGGCGGCCGATGCGGCGGGTCACGGACCCCGTCTCGGCCTGCGGGGCGCGCTTCACCTCCCGCGCGGGGACGCTGCCGATCGCGGTGGAGGGGGCGGCGGACGCCCTGCCGCTCGAATACCGGGTGCCCATGCCCTCGGCCCAGGTGAAGTCCGCGGTGCTGCTGGCCGGCCTCTGCGCGCGCGGGACGAGCCGCGTGGAGGAGCCGGAGGCGACGCGCGATCACACGGAGAACATGCTGCGGCACTTCGGCGCCACCGTCCGGGTGGAGGTCGTGGGCAACGGCCGGGTGATCGAGCTGGAGGGACAGCCGGAGCTGGTGGCGGCGCCGGTGGTGGTGCCGGCCGACCCCTCCTCGGCGGCGTTCCCGCTGGTGGCGGCCCTGCTGGTCCCGGGCTCCGAGGTGACGGTGGAGGGCGTGGGGCTGAACCCGCTCCGTTGCGGGCTGTTCGAGACGCTGCGCGAGATGGGCGCCTCCCTGGAGGTGACGAATGCGCGCGTGGAGGGCGGGGAGCCGGTCGGCGACCTGACCGCCCGCTATTCCGAGCTGCGGGCGGTGGACGTGCCGGCGGCGCGGGCGCCCTCGATGATCGACGAGTATCCCGTGCTGGCCGTCGCGGCCGCCTTCGCGCGCGGCCGGTCGCGCTTCCGCGGGCTGTCGGAGCTGCGGGTGAAGGAGAGCGACCGGCTGGCGGCGACGGTGGCGCTGCTTCAGGCGAACGGCGTGGCCTCGACCGTGGAGGGGGACGACCTGGTGATCGCCCGCAACGGGGCGCCGGCGGCGGGCGGCGGCATGGTGGAGACGCATATGGACCACCGGATCGCCATGTCGGCGCTCGTGATGGGCCTGGCGTCTGAGCGGCCGGTGGCGGTGGATGACGCGGCCTTCATCGAGACCTCCTTCCCCGGCTTCGCGGCGCTGGTGAACGGGCTGGCGGGCCGGGCGGCGATCACGCCGGCGGCGGGGGTATCGTCCGATCCGGTCGGGGTTCCGTGACGGGCGACGGGCCGGCCGCGCCCGGCGTCGAGGCGCCCGGTTCACCGCCGGTCGTGGTCGCGGTGGACGGGCCGGCGGCCGCGGGCAAGGGCACGCTGGCCCGGCGCCTGGCGCGGGAGATGGGACTGCCTTACCTCGACACCGGGCTGCTGTACCGGGCGGTGGCGCGGCAGGTGCTGCTGCGGGGCGGCGTCCCGACCGATGCCGCGGCGGCCGAGACCGCCGCGCGGGCCCTGCGCGCGGAGGACCTGGCGCGGGACGACCTGCGCGGCCCCGACGTGGACCAGGGCGCGAGCCAGGTGGCGGCCATCCCCGCGGTGCGGGCGGCGCTGCTGGACTTCCAGCGGGGTTTCGCCGCGCGGCACGGGGGCGTGCTGGATGGCCGCGACATCGGCACGGTGGTCTGCCCCGACGCGGCGGTGAAGCTCTTCGTCACCGCGAGCGCGGAGGCGCGGGCGGAGCGGCGCTGGCGGGAGCGCGAGGGCCGCGGCGAGGAAATTCCCTTCGCGGAGGTGGCGGCGGAGATGGCCGTGCGGGACGCGCGGGATGCCGCGCGGGACGTCGCGCCGATGCGGCCGGCCGCCGACGCGCTGCTGCTGGACACGACCGGGCTGGACGTGGAGGCGGCTTTCCACGCCGCGTGGAAGCTGGTGCGGTTGCGGCTGGGATAGCGGCGCCGTCCGGCTACGGTCGGGAGCGTGGCGCGCCCGAAGACGGCCCCGCACACCTGATCGCGGCCGGGGCGAGTCCATGCTGAAGCGGATCAAGGACTGGGCGCGAAGGATCCGGCGCGACACGCACGCGCTCTACCTCTCGGCGCGCGATCCCCGGACGCCCTGGTATGCGAAGGCGCTGGCGCTGGCCATCGCGGCCTATGCGCTCTCGCCGATCGATCTGATCCCCGACTTCATCCCGGTCCTCGGCTACCTGGACGAGATCATCCTGCTGCCCCTGGCGATCACGCTCGTGGTGCGGCTGGTGCCGCCCGAGGTGATGGCCGAGCACCGCGCGGCCGCCCTTCGCGCGGAGGGACGTCCGGTCAGCCGCGCCGGCGCCGCCGCGATCGTGGCGGTCTGGCTGCTGGCGGCCGGGGGAATGCTGTGGTGGCTCTGGCCGGAGACCTCGCGATAGCGGGGCCGGTCAGCCGCTCGCGGGCTCCGGGACCACCGCCGGAAACGTCGTCACCGCCACGTCGATGCTGAAGAGCAGGACCCCTCCATTGTCCGTGACGTCCAGCCGCAGATCGGCCGCGGCCCAGTCCTGCGTCTTTCGGAGCTTGATGATCTCGCCGGCCAATCGGATCCCTTCGGCCTGAGCGGCCGAGGTGCTCGGCAGGTCGGTCCCGAGATGGTCGAGGTGGCGTCGCCCGTCGGAGACGTGGAAGTGGTAGCGCGGCATGTCCGCAAGCTTGCCGGCCATGGCGGCGATCCCGCACTAACCTACCTTGTAAAGCGGACCCGGCACGCCGTTCCCATGACATGCCGCCGTCGGGCGCAGAATCACACAGGTGATTGCAGAGCGGCGTGGGAGTTGGCACGAGGCCGCCATGCCCGATCCGCTCCTTGCCAGTATCACCATCCACCGCGCGGACCGGGCAGCCGATCGGCGGCGTGCCGAGGATTGCGACGCGGCCACGAGCCGCGCCCTCCGGCTGCTCGCGCTGCCGGTCTATCCCTGGCTGCCGCCGAGCCGGGTCGGTGCGCCGCGCCGAACGCCGCCCCGCTCGGACTGATGCTGGGCGCCCGCAGCCTGCGGCCGCCGGGGCGAGTTGGATGAGCGCGGGTTCGGGAGGGAAGGCGGGGACCGGTGCCGGCCCCGTGGCCTAGCCCGGGTAGCTCGCCACCCAGCCCTCGCCCTCGCCCTCCATCGCATCGTCCCGCGCGAAGGGCCGCGAGGTCCAGGGCGTGCCGTACTCCGTCAGCAGCGCGTTGATCGCAGCCATGTAGGGAATCCCGCCGGTGCGGAGCCGGCTCTCGAACAGGTCCATGTCGGGGTAGGCGCGGAAGGCATCCGCCCAGATGGCGCGTCCCGCGAGGTAGCCGCTGGCGCCCGCCCGGAAGGCGTAGGTGAGGATGCGCCGGAACGGCTCCATCCCCGCGCCGGCGGAGAGCATCACCCAGGGGCGGTCCAGCAGTTCGTCGAGCTTCGCGAAGGCGGCCTGCGTGTCGGCGACGTCGCTTCCCTCCCCCTCCGGCGCGGGGACGAGGGTGTTGGGCACGGGCGTCTCCAGCTTGAAGATGTCGATCCCGTATTCGGGCTTGCGGAACTCGCGCACCGTCTCGATGACCAGTTCCGGGCGCTTGTCCGCGCTCTCGGCATAGGCGGAGGCGTCCTCCTCCCCGAGCGGGTAGACGAGCGGCTCCAGCAGCAGGGGAATGTCGGCGGCGCGGCATCCCTCGCCGACCTCCCGGACGAAGGCGTGCTGGCGGTCGTTGACGGCGGCGGGCGCGTCGGGGCGGTAGAACAGCATCAGCTTCACCCCGTCCGCGCCGGCACGGCGGATCGTGGCGGGGGACCACGCCGGATAGGTCTTCGTGAGCCGGCCGCCCTGGAGCATGTCGAACTCGAACTGCTCCAGCGTCAGGAGCATGCCCTTCGCCGGGTCGAGGAAGCGGTGCGCGTAGGGCAGCGCGTAGCCGGGATCGAGCAGCATGGCGGAGGCATAGGGCTGCAGCGCGCGGAGAAGCGCGGCCTTCACGGCGCCCACATTCTCCCAGGTGACGGCGGCCTCGCCGCGCGTCTCGCGGATGCGGTTGCGGATGGGGGGGCGCTGGTCCACCGCCACCATGCGGAAGAAGCCCGCCCGGTCGGACAGCCGGTTCAGCCCGCGCAGCTTGCCTGCCGAAATGGCCATGAACGTCCCTCCGTCTCCGTTGCGGCGATGCTTCACATGCGGGCGGGCGCGTGCCAAGCCGGGGACGGGTGGCCGTCAGAGCCGCCGCTGGGAAGGGATGCCATGATCCGCCGTCTCGCCGTGCTGCACACCGTCCGCACCCTGGCCGATCGCTTCCACGGCGCGCTGCGGGAGGCGCATCCGGGTCTCGATCACTTCCACATGCTGGACGAGAGCCTGCTGCAGGACCTGATCCGGCACGGCCCGTCCACGAACGTGACGCGGCGCGCGGTGTCCTTCGCGCAGCAGGCGGCGGATGCCGGGGCGGACCTGATCCTCTTCACCTGCTCCTCCACCTCTCCGGCGGTGGACGTGGCGCGGGCGACGGTGGCGACGCCCATCCTGAAGATCGACGATCCGCTGATGGCGGCGGCGGTGCGCGCCGGGCGGCGCATCGGGCTGCTCTGCACCGCCTCCTCCACCGCCGTGCCGTCCGAGGCGCTGATGCGCGCGCACGCGGCGGAGCTGGGGATCGAGCCCGAGATCCAGGTCTCTCTCGTGGCGCCGGCCTTCGAGGCGCTCTCGGCCGGGGACCGGGGGCGGCACGACGCGCTGCTGCGGCAAGTGGCGGCGACGCTGGCGCCCGGCGTGGACGTGATCGTGCTCGCCCAGGCGAGCATGGCGCATCTGCAGGAGGAACTGGGCGCGCTCACCGGTCGGCCGGTGCTGGCGTCCTTCCCCCTGGCGATGGCGGAGATCGGGCGGCGGATGGCAGCCTGACGGCACCGTCACCGGCGCGTCATCCACCGGACACGGGAACGCCCCAGGCGCGGGCGTAAGCGGCCAACTCCCCGTGATGGCCGTTATGTCATCGCATCCCCGCCGAGGGTGGGGCGTAGAGATGCTGCATTGCGGAAAGGGACCACCATGGCCGAGGCGCCGAAGATCGATGTCGAGGGCAGCAGCGAGCCGGTGGTCGCGCTCGCCCTGTTGCGGATCATCATGGACGCCACCCCCGATGAGACGCACGACCGGAACTGGATCCTCTCGACCTATGCCGACTGCCTCGCCGTCGTGGGCGGGGCCGAGGTCGCCTTCGACGAGGATGAGGACGACGAGGAAGACGCTGCCGCCCCGGCGGCGCCGGCCGTCGCCGTGACGGGACGCCGCGAGGGGTAGGGCCAGGCGGGCGTGACGCGCGGGACTCCGGGTGGCGCTGCCTCCCGGACCCTCCGCCGGGGACCCTGAGGGCCCCCGGACCGCCGCGTCCATGCAGAGGATTCCGGGCGGGTGGGGGGTCCGGCGGAGCGGGTTGGAAGCCGTGCTTCCACCTGCTCCGGGGTCACCAACGCGGCCTTAGTCCCCGATCGCGAGGTCCACCAGCAGCTTCACGTTCAGGGCCACGATCAGCACGGCGATGGCCCAGCCCAGCACGACCTGCCAGCGCGGCGCGGCCAGCGCGCCCAGGCGGGACCGGTCCCCCGCGAACATCATCAGCGGGATGACGGCGAAGGGCAGTTGCAGCGACAGGATCACCTGGCTGAGCACCAGCAGCTGCGCGGTGCCGGACGCCCCGTACATCCAGGTCACGATCACCGCCGGGATGATCGCCACCAGCCGCGTCAGCAGCCGCCGCAGGAAGGGCGGCAGGCGGAAGCGCAGGAAGCCCTCCATGACGACCTGCCCGGCCAGCGTCGCCGTCACCGTCGCGTTCAGGCCGCAGCAGAGCAGCGCGATCGCGAAGAGCGTGGCGGCGAGCCCCGATCCCAGCAGCGGCGCCATCAGGCGCCAGGCATCGCCGATCTCCGCCACTTCCGTGTTGCCGGAGGTGTGGAAGGTCGCGGCCGCGAGGATGAGGATGGCCGAGTTGATCAGCAGCGCCAGCGTCAGCGCCACCGTGCTGTCCACGGTGGCGTAGCGCACCGCCTCCCGCTTCTTCTCGGTGCTGGCGCCCACGTCGCGCGACTGCACGAGCGCGGTGTGGAGATAGAGATTGTGGGGCATGACCGTCGCCCCGATGATCCCCATCGCGATGTAGAGCTGCGTCTGGTTCGTCACGATCGAGGAGGACGGGATGTAGCCCCGCAGCACGTCGCCCCAGACGGGATCGGCGAGCGCGATCGTCACCACGAAGCAGCCCAGGATCAGCATGATGAGGCCGAAGATCAGCGCCTCCAGCCAGCGCACGCCCTTGTGCTGGAGCCAGAGGATGAGGAAGGCGTCCAGCGCCGTCAGCATCACGCCGTAGATCAGCGGGATGCCGAAGAGCAGCTCCAGCGCGATCGCCGTGCCGATCAGCTCCGCCAGGTCGGTCGCGCAGATCGCGATCTCCGCCAGGAACCACAGGGGATAGGCGACGACGGGCGGGAAGCGCTCCCGGCAGAGCTGTGCCAGGTCGCGGCCCGTGGCGATGCCGATCCGGGCGCAGAGCGCCTGCAGCAGGATCGCCATGAGCGACGAGGTGAGCGCGACGGCGAGCAGCGTGTAGCCGAAGGCCGATCCGCCCGCGAGCGAGGTCGCCCAGTTGCCCGGGTCCATGTAGCCGACCGCGACGAGGTAGCCCGGCCCGACGAAGGCCATCAGCCGCCGGAACCAGCCCGCGCCATCCGGCACGCGGACGCTGCGATAGACCTCGGGAAGGCTGTTGACGCCGGCGGGCGGACCGCCGGCAGGGCCGTTCAGGGTGCCGTCCATCGTGGCGGTGGCAGCAGGGGGCGGGACCATAGGCTGCGCTCCAAAACTTAGCCTGCACTAAACTAATCGGACCGTGCTACGGCGCAAGCCCCTAACCCCGGCCCATCTCCGGAACGCCTGAATGCCCCAGAAGTCGGCAACCCCGCCGCGCGAACTGCCGGAGGAGGATGCCCACGCCGCCCGCTTCGCCCGGCAGCGCGCCGCCGACCGCGGCGCGCTCGCGCAGGACTACGTGGAGCTCATCGCGGATCTGCAGGAAGGCGCGGGCGAGGCGCGGGCGGTGGACGTCGCGCGCCGGCTGGGCGTCTCCCAGGCCACCGTCACCGCCGCGGTCGCCCGCCTGGTCCGGGACGGACTGGTGGAGACGAAGCCCTACCGCGCCCTCTTCCTGACGGATGCCGGCCGCGCCATGGCCGAGCGCGCCCGGCGCCGCCATGCCGTGGTGGTGCGCTTCCTCCGCTCCCTTGGGCTGGACGAGGCGACGGCCGAGGCCGATGCGGAGGGGATCGAGCATCATGTCAGCGAGGCGACGCTCGACGCCTTCGAGCGGGTGATGCGGGAGCGCGACGGGGGATGACGGGCCGGCGCCGCCTGACGTAGCGCAGGCCCGGACGGCGGCTCACACTCGCCGCGGCCCCCCAGGGCCGGATGAGGAAGCGCATGGCCGGGAGCAGGGGAACGGGCCGGGGCTTCGGCGCCGTCGCGGGCGTGTTCATCATCCCTGCCGCAGTGCTGCTGCTCGGCTGGAACGAGGTCCGCACCGTCGGGACGGAGCGCGCGTTGGCCGAGGGCGCGGGCGCCGTGCGCGAGGCGCCCGCGGACCGCGTGGACCCGGCGCTGGAGGGGCGTCTCGTCCACCTGTCCGGTCCGCTGACGGTGCCGGGGCGCCTCGCCGATCCGGACTTTCCCGGGGTACAGGCCCCCGCCGGCGCCGTGCAGCTCCGGCGCGCCGTGCAGACCTATCAGCTGCAGGAGCGGTCGAGCCGCGGCGGCTCCTACAGCTACGACCAGACCTGGTCGGACCAGGTGATCGACAGCACCGGCTTCCGCGGCCGGGGCGCGCCGCAGAACCCCGTGCCACGCCACCTCGCGTGGCGGGTGGTGGCGCCGGAGGCCCGGCTCGGCCCCTACCGCCTGGGCGAGACGCTGCTGGGCGCTCTCAACGGCACCGAGCCGTTGGCCGTGACCGAGGAGGCGATCCGCGGCGCGGCCGGCGTGCGACTCTTCGGCAACGGCGCCTATGTCGGGCCGAACCCGGACGTGCCGACCCTCGGCGACCAGCGCATCGCCTGGACGGCCGTGCGGCCGGAGACGGTCAGCCTCATCGCGCGGCAGCGCGGCGCGGGCTTCGTGCCCTACGAGGCCGCCTCGGGCAGCAGCCTGTCCCTGATCTCCCCCGGCCTCCTCTCGGCGGAGGAGATGCTCGCCCAGGCAGGGGAGGCGAACACGGCCCTGGCCTGGGCCACCCGGTTCATGGGAACCGGGCTGCTCTTCCTCGCCTTCTTCCTGATCCTGCGCGGCATGGACCCCGCGCGGGGGTGGCCGGCCCGGCTGGCGGCCGTGGCGGGGCCCGGCCCAGCCCGGGGCGCGGCGGTCCTGGCCGTGATGGTGCCGCCGGCAGTGATCCTGGCGGCGTGGCTGGCGATGCGGCCGCTGGTAGGGGCGGGGGTGGTCGTGGTCGCGGTGCTGGCGGGGTGGTGGGCCAGAAGAAAGGCCGGGGCAAAGGATCCCCCCGGCCCCCCCTCTCCTTCTTCAAGGCTGCCGCGGAACTGACGAGAACCGTTCCGCGGCAGCCTGATAGAAGAAGGAGGGGGTCTGGGGGAGTTCACTCCCCCAGCCTGTCCCTCAGTGCCGGACCTCCCGCGCGATCACGGCCAGCGCCGCCGAGGAGATGGAAAGCTGCCCCAGCACCTGGGTGAGATCCCGGATGAACCCCCAGGTCTCATACGGCGAGGGGTCCTGCGGCACGACGACGAGGCTTCCCGGCGGCACGGGTGGCCCCCCGGCCTGCCATGACCCCAGCCCGGCCGGCACGCTCTGCCCGTTCGGCAGCACGACGAAGGCGCGGCCCTCATCCGCGAAGCGCTGCGCCCCGCCGGCGGCCCGCACGTACTGGACGGCGCGCCAGCCCGTGGCGAATTGCAGGCTGCCGGGGTTCAGCACGGCGCCGACCACGGTCACCTCGTTGGGCCGCTTGGGGATGACGAGCAGGTCGCCGGGCTCCAGCAGCACGTCGAGCTCGGGCCGGGCAGCGAGCACCACGGGGTTTGCCTCCACCACCATGCGGCCGGCGGCGCGGGCCTCGCGCAGGGTGTTGGCCAAGGCCTGGCCGGCGTTGATGGCGCCGCCCACGTCCAGCCCGCCCGCGCGGCTGCCGGCCACGGCCTGGCCGGCGGCGACCTGGATAAGGCTCGTCTCCAGCTCCCGCGCGGTGCGGGCGAAGCCCTCCTGCTGACGCTGGCGCACGCTCTCCCGCGTGAAGACGGCGCCGTATGCATAGGCCTGGGGGGTCAGCCCGCCGGCCCGGGCGAGCAGCTCGGACAGGCGCTCGCCGCGGCGGATGTCGTAGGTGCCGGGGCGCAGGAACTCTCCGACCAAGGTGACGGGGCCGGTATCGCGGTCGCCGAAGCCGCGCGGGACCCGGATGGCGTCGCGCGGCGACAGCCGGATGGCCGCGAAGTTGCGGGACCGCAGGTCCAGCAGCGTGCGGGACAGCGGGATGGCGCCCGCGCCGCTCTGCGGCTCGCGCGAGAACTCCACCGCCGAGAGGTCCGCGCTCTCCGCCGCGCCCCCGGCGGCGGCGAGCACCTGATCGAGCCCCGTGTCCTCGAGGATGGGGTAGAGGCCGGGCTGCCGTGCCTCCCCGGTCAGCAGCACGGACTGGTCCAGCAGGAAGGGCAGCAGCGGCGGGTAGTCCTGGAAAACCTGCGGGCAGGGAGCGGCCCCGATATCGGGAAAGCCGGCGCTGCGGGCATGGGCGAAGCGCAGCGGGCTGGACCGCGCCGCCACGGCCAGCGCCGTCAGGGCCGGGCATTCCGCCCCCGCGGCCGTCTCCCCCCGCAGCGCCCGCTGGACGGAGGGGGAGGCCATCCACAGCACGTCCGCCTGGGACAGCACGACCACCTCGTCGCCCTCGCGCAGCGGCAGCTCGGAGGCGCCCTGCAGCACGCGCCCCAGGTCGAAGCCGAGGAAGCGGCGGACGCGGGTGCGATCGTCCACCCGCCAGACGACGCCCATCCGCACGTAGGGATCGGGCCGGATCACGCGCGGATCGGCCAGCAGCGCGCGCAGCCCGCCCCGGCCGGCGGCGCGGGTGACGGGCACGGCGACATGCCCCGCCAGCCGCAGCGCCCCGGCCGCCACGTCCGCACCCGGGGAGACGACCACCGCGTCCCCGCGCCGGATCGGGGAGGCCGGCGCCAGCTCGGAAAAGGCGCGCCGCCCGCCGGCATCGGTGCCCTGGGAGAGGAAGCGGTTCCCCGCCGGCCGCAGCGTGTCCCCGGCGATCCGCAGCATGAGGAGGAGCGGCGCGCTCGCGGTGCCGGCCGGCAGCTCGTAGATGCCGGGGCGCGTCACGTCGCCGCCGATCGCCACCACCCCGCCCAGCGGCGGCACCACCACGCGCTCGCCCTCCCGCAGGGACAGGTTCGGGGTGCCCGGCGCGCCGGCGATGGCGGCGTAGAGGTCCACGATCCGCGACCCCGCGGGCCCGTCTACCCGGA